>CAINHL010000120.1 GCA_903848885.1 uncultured Actinomycetes bacterium | reverse complement strand
GCTTGTAGGCCCCCTAGCCCATCCAGTGCTCTACCTCCGATGCTGAACGACTGACGCTGCACCTAAATGCATTTCGGGGAGAACCAGCTATCACCGAGTTTGATTGGCCTTTCACCCCTTACCACAGGTCATCCCCGTCATTTTCAACTGACGTGGGTTCGGTCCTCCACAAGGTTTTACCCCCGCTTCAACCTGCCCATGGCAAGCTCACTCGGCTTCGGGTCTGCAACATGCGACTGTACGCCCTATTCAGACTCGCTTTCGCTTCGGCTACCCCTCCCGGGTTAACCTCGCCACATACCACAACTCGCTGGCTCATTCTTCAAAAGGCACGCTATCGAGGCCATGTCCGAAGACATGACGACTCTTTAACTGATTGTATATCAACGGTTTCAGGTTCTATTTCACTCCCCTCCCGGGGTACTTTTCACCTTTCCCTCACGGTACTTGTTCACTATCGGTCTTCTATGAGTACTTAGCCTTATCAGATGGTCCTGACAGATTCACGCCGGCTTTCCCGGATCCGGCGTTACTCGGGTGTTCACCTAGAGATCTCATCGTTTCGCGTACGGGGCTATTACCGTCTTTGGCTTACCTTTCCAGGTAATTCTGCTACGAATCAATTTTGTAACTCTATGTAGGTTGTTGGTTCCTACTGGTAAATCCCACAACACCGCGTTGGCAACGCCCAATGCTTTAACACCAACACGGTTTAGGCTCTTCCCGTTTCGCTCGCCGCTACTAAGGGAGTCACTTTTGTTTTCCTCTCCTCGGGTTACTGAGATGTTTCAATTCACCCGGTTCCCTCTACCCGCCCTATATATTCAGGCGGGAGTCGTACCCCATAACGGGTACGAGGTTTTCCCATTCGGACACCCATGGATCAAAGCTTGGTAGACAGCTCCCCATGGTTTATCGCAGTCGCCCACGTCCTTCATCGGCTTTAGAAGCCAAGGCATCCACCGTTGACACTTTGTAGCTTGAAAATTAATAATTTAAAAAATATAGATGCTCGTGCTCGTTCTAAAATTCTCAAAGATCAGCGCAATGAAGCTCTACCCGCATCCAATACCCGGATCGCAGGGAACATTCATGAGGTCAGCGGTCATACATATAGATATGTATGACTTCACCTAAGGAACGACTTACGTCGCTCCTCCAAAACGGAAGACGAGAGCTTCAGACCTAGTAATCAGGCACCTGACAGGAACAACACTTGTTTGTTCCCCAGTGGTATTTACTACTAGCCGACTAACCAGCATTCAACTCGGTAGCTATCTGACCTTTGTCAGTGTGCTCCTTAGAAAGGAGGTGATCCAGCCGCACCTTCCGGTACGGCTACCTTGTTACGACTTAACCCCAATCACTGATCCCACCTTAAACGGCTCCCTCCTTGCGGTTAGGCCACCGGTATCGGGTGTTACCAACTTTCGTGGTTTGACGGGCGGTGTGTACAAGGCCCGGGAACGTATTCACCCCGGCAATGCTGATCCGGGATTACTAGCAACTCCAACTTCATGAAGGCGAGTTGCAGCCTTCAATCTGAACTGAGAGCGGTTTTAGGGATTGGCTCCACCTCGCGGTTTAGCAGCCCTCTGTACCGCCCATTGTAGCATGTGTGCAGCCCTAGACGTAAGGGGCATGATGACTTGACGTCGTCCCCACCTTCCTCCGAGTTGACCCCGGCAGTCTTCTACGAGTCCCCACCATTACGTGCTGGCAACATAGAACAAGGGTTGCGCTCGTTGCGGGACTTAACCCAACATCTCACGACACGAGCTGACGACAGCCATGCACCACCTGTGTAAAGCCCCGAAGGACATCATATCTCTATGACTTTTCAATACATGTCAAGCCTAGGTAAGGTTTTTCGCGTTGCATCGAATTAAGCCACATGCTCCGCTGCTTGTGCGGGCCCCCGTCAATTTCTTTGAGTTTTAGCCTTGCGGCCGTACTCCCCAGGCGGGGCACTTAATGCGTTAGCTGCGGCGCGGAAACCGTTGAAAAGTCCCCACACCTAGTGCCCACCGTTTACGGCGTGGACTACCAGGGTATCTAATCCTGTTCGCTCCCCACGCTTTCGCTCCTCAGCGTCAGTATTGGCCCAGATCACCGCCTTCGCTGCTGGTGTTCCTCCTGATATCTGCGCATTCCACCGCTACACCAGGAATTCCGTGATCCCCTACCAAACTCTAGTCACGACAGTTTCGGGTGGCCGCTCTGGGTTAAGCCCAGAGATTTCACACCCGACTAATCGAACCGCCTACGAGCTCTTTACGCCCAATAAATCCGAATAACGCTTGCACCCTATGTATCACCGCGGCTGCTGGCACATAGTTGGCCGGTGCTTCTTCTACAGGTACCGTCATTATCGTTCCTGTCGAAAGAGGTTTACAACTCAGAAAGCCTTCATCCCTCACGCGGCGTTGCTGCGTCAGACTTTCGTCCATTGCGCAAGATTCCCCACTGCTGCCTCCCGTAGGAGTCTGGACCGTGTCTCAGTTCCAGTGTGGCTAATCGTCCTCTCAGACTAGCTACCCGTCGTTGCCTTGGTGGGCCGTTACCCCGCCAACTAGCTGATAGGCCGCGAGCTCCTCCTGAAGCGAAAAAACATTTCTTCATCGATCCATGCGGATCAATGAAGGTATCCGGTATTAGCACCGGTTTCCCGGTGTTATCCCAGTCTTCAGGGCAGATTGCTCACGTGGTACTCACCCGTTCGCCACTAAATCTTCCAGAGTGCAAGCACTCCTTGGATTCCGTTCGACTTGCATGTGTTAGGCACGCCGCCAGCGTTCATTCTGAGCCAGAATCAAACTCTCCATCAAGATACTTCTGTCCCGAAGGACTTCGTTATCAGAGAGCCAAACGACAGACTCTAATTGCCGTTTGACAACATCGCACCCAACCGGGGGTCGAGTTTGCGATGCCTACTGCATTACTTCTTTTGACGAACGACGTGTTTGGTTAGATCCATCCATCGTCGCCCGTACTGGTTTTGGCTTTCGTTCTTCCGTTTTCAAGGAGCAGCTTCACACACGGCCGAAGCCGGAGGTGCGAAGAACACCAGACTTTGATTACTCAAAATCGCTACCCATGGTTACCCAGGGGCAGGGTTGCCAACCCTAGCAGCGCGGTCTGACGCAATGCAAATCGCTCTGCACCGGTCCGCCGTCTCTGCGGGGAAGGAGTTCAATACTAGCAAGTCCTGCAGACTCGCCAAGCGCAAGGAGGCACATTCTTCGAAAGTTTCTCCTCATGCCCCTCTACAGCTCGCGAGCTCCGATTCTCTCAAGGAATTCGTTGCTCACACGGGCGAATTTGGCCGCTTCCTCGTAGAAGGGCATCGACGAGCTCTCCTCGAACCACTCGACCCGCGAACGTGGGATCAACGAGCCCAGGAGTTCGGTCATTTCCTCAGAAATAGAGTCGTACCTTCCCGCCACGATCAGCGTCGGGCACCTCACGTCCTTTAGTCGGAAGGTGATGTCCCAGTCCGAAAAGGTGCCGTTGAAGCACATTTCTGATGGTCCCCACATCGTGGCGTAGGCGGAGTCATTGTTCGTGGCCTCCGCCCCCTCATCACCCGGACTTAGCAACATGGGTACGCGGCAGACGAAGTGCTGGTCATACCACCGCTGGGCTTCCTGGTACTCCCTGCTCGTGGTCGTACCGGCCATTTCGTGCTTGCGCGCGGCTAAGTGAAGCTTCTCCGGCATCTCCTTGCGTCGTTCGTCAATAGACGCTCGCCACATTGCGCTGTTGTGCGGCGCCGACGCCAATATCAGTCCCGCGGGCCGCGTGAGGTCGTCCACGGCATGTTCGAGGGCGAGGGCGGCTCCGTAGGAGTGTGCGAACACAACGTACGGTGATGACGGCAGGTACGCGGACAATATCTCTAGCTCACCTACGAAACCCTCGTGATCTACCGCGTCACCAATTTGATACTCCTGCGAGTTACCGCTGCCAACGGGGTCGTACATCGTGACCGGATGGCCCATACGCAAGAACGCTTCTGCCACACCCGTCAAATAGTTGTGCTTGCCACCAGGCCCACCGGGCACGATGAGAATCGGAATACCCTTCACCTCATCGGGGGTGATGTTGACGTACCACGTCTCGCCTACACCGCTGACCGAAAATCCTGTCTCTACGTTCATCACTCACCTAACTTTCTGCTGTCAAAAGTGTGCGTGATGGCTGTGACAGTGCTGCACGTTCTAGTGCGTGTGGGTCTCCCAGGTCTCGGTGATGTCGCCAGGAAGTCCCTTGCGATCGGAACCGAGGGGCATCAGCGCACTCAGGCGAGTCGCGACCACAATTCCGATGGAGACCCACGGGGCCATTTTGGCGATCACCGTCGCTACGACGCACAAGGTCACAATCGTGTACCAAATAACGAGTGCCACGGGGCGCCGCTGACCGGCTGACCGAGCGGGTGGCGTGAGAATCAGAAGTTGATGATGGTGGGCGTAGCGCGAGGAAAAGACTGACAGCGCCGTTGAAATCAAGATGACGACGTTGACTGCCTCCACGCCTACCCAAAAGTCGGGATGACCATAACCAGCTGCCAGAAGTTTGGTGGCGAAGGGAATCAGCGTTACCACCAGCGTCGAAGCCAAAACGTAGAGACTCATGTAGTGGTCGACGCCGCGTAGTTGGCGGACTTGGCGATGGGACAGAACCCACGTCCCCGCAATCCACAGAAACCCCAGACCGATGGCCACCAAATTTGCTCCTTGGCTGGCTATCTGGTGCTGCAGAGAGTTTGAAGAGGTATCGAAATCGACGTGAAGATCCAGCACCAGCAGAGTGGCGGCGATAGCCAATATCCCATCGATAAACACGGTGAGGCGACCAGCCGCGTGGAGGGCCTGGTCTTCTGCCTTCAGGGTATAGATCTGCCGCAGCACTGACTTCTTTTCTTCCATGACACTCCCCCGCGACGTGAATTCGTCGCTCAGTACTACTTGCTTACCTTACGGCGTCCACTTCGTCGACACCGCCCACAGTTCCGCTTCGTCGAGCAAATCGACAATGGTGCTGTTCTTGGCGTAGGTGTAACCAATGCGGTCGTGTGCCCATTCCTGCGAAGCACGTTGCTTGGCCGCAAGGTACCGATTCCGGGCGTCAGCGCTGGCGATGAGAAAATCGCGAAATAAAAGATGCTCACGCTCGAACGAACTTCCGAATTGGCATACGTGAATCTGTGCCGTACGTGGTCGTGGCGAGGGGATCGCGAAGAAGCGGTGCGCGTCATCTCTCGTATACAAATCAAATCCGAGAGACTCACAGGCCGATCGATATTTCTCCTCGTTCGCGAGGTCGATTACGGACAGCAAAATATCCACGATGGGTTTCGCCGTGAGCCCCACTATCGCCGTCGATCCGATGTGCTCAATGCGAGCTTCTAGATTTCCCAACTCCCCCGCGAGTCGATTCTTGAGATCGTCAAAGGTTGTCTTCCAGCTGGGGTCATAGGGAACAACCTCTACCGCACCATCGGAGCGAAAGGGCGACACTTGCTCAAAACCCGGCCAGAACACTGGTTGTGACTTGGCCGTTAACTCGTAGCGCTCGACTTGACTCAAGTCGCTGCTATCGAGGCCCCGCGACTCCGCCACCATGGCGTAGAGCTCGAGTAGGCCCACCCGGCGACCTTCGGCGGAGCGGCGCTCTCGCCAACGCTCGAAGACGAGGTCGTTGTCAGTCACTGTTCCAGCCTTTAATACCCACGTCAACACGCTAGTAAGCAAAACACTCTCCGCAGCGCTTTGACGGCGTAACCGCCGGTACTCCGGCATCTTCCTAAACTCTGGCTATGGAGACACTTACCTTTTTGAACACCGACATCGAAGGTTCTACCGCACTTCTGCGCCGCGTGGGCGACCAGGCCTATGCGGAAATTTTGGCCGACCATCACCGCATCATTCGCGAACGTCTCGCCGTCCACGGCGGTCAGGAAAACGGCACTGCCGGTGACTCGTTTTTCGCAGTCTTTACCTCCCCCCGATCGTGCGTCCACGCGACCATTGAGATGCAAGAAGCCCTCTCTACTTTTGCCTGGCCCCACGGTGAACATGTGCGAGTGCGGATGGGAATCCACACCGGCGAAGCCAGCGAGAACGCCACTGGTTACGTGGGCTACGAGGTCCACCGTGCCGCGCGAATTTCCGCCATCGGGCACGGAGGACAGATTCTGCTGTCCTCCGCGTCAGCCGTACTCGTTGAGGACTCACTACCGAACGAGGTCACCGTCAAAAGTTTGGGCGCGCACCGACTCAAGGACTTGGGTCGACCGGAAACTATTTTCCAAATTGTTTCCCCAACTCTCGATACCGATTTTCCCCCGTTGCGATCGCTAGATAACCCTGAGCTACCCAACAATCTCCCCACCTCCCTCAATCAATTCGTCGGGCGTGAGGCTGAACTCGCTGAAGTCAAGACCTTGACCAACGATTCACGCTTGGTCACCTTGACGGGTGCCGGCGGTTCGGGCAAAACCCGACTTGCCCTTCAGGCCGCCGCCGAGCTGCTCGACAGCTCGGGAGACGGAGTCTGGTATGTCGAACTCGCACCCGTGAACGACGCCGAGCTGGTACCCACTGCCGTCATGTCGGCCATTCAACTCGGCCACGAGAGCGATCTTCTGCCTACCGAAATTCTTCAGCGAGCCCTGAAGGAGCAGAACGTGCTTCTGCTCATCGATAACTGTGAACACCTGGTAGATGCGGTGGCGGAGCTATTGGAAATACTGATGAAGAATTGCCCCCGTGTGCGCTTCATCGCCACTTCCCGTGAGCCGCTCGGTGTCAGCGGCGAAGAAGTGTACCGGGTGCGCTCTTTGTCGGTACCAACGAATGACGTGACGACGGCCGAGGAGCTCGCGAGCTCGGACGCCGCCTTGCTCTTTGAACTCCGGGCACACTCCCAGGACAAGACTTTCACCATCAATGACGAAAATGCCCCTTTGGTGGCATCTATTTGCCGTCGGCTCGACGGCATTCCCTTGGCTATTGAATTGGCCGCGGCTCGACTCTCGTCAATGTCCATCGACGATCTCCACAAACGGTTGGACCAGCGTTTCCGTTTACTCACCGGGGGTAGCCGCAACGCTCTTCCGCGACAGCAGACGCTGGGTGCCATGGTGGCCTGGTCCTATGACCTGTTGAACGATAACGAGCGAGCCGTCCTTCGCCGTCTCACCGTCTTCGTGGGATCTTTCAGTCTGAGCGCCGCCGAGAAGGTGGGTAGCAGTGAGGCCATCGACGAGTGGGACATCCCCGACATTCTTGGTTCACTCGTTAATAAATCCCTGGTCATTGCCGACCGAGTAGGAAATAGCTTGCGCTACCGCTTGCTCGAAACCATTCGTCAATACGCCGCCGACCAACTTCTGCAAGTTGGCGGTGAGCTGGAAATGCTCGACGCTCGTAATCGTCATGCCCAGCATTATCTCGACCTGTGCGAGCAGATTGCTCCCAACCTCGAGGGGCACGGGCAGGCGGAAGGATTCTTCCAGCTGGATATGGACCGCGGGAATATTGAATCGACGTTCAATCACTTCTCCGACAATGCGGACACCGCCAACGAGATATTCCGACTCGCGTGGGCGATCTCCCATTACGCCGCCGCTCGGTCGTATCGCGAAGGTATCGACTACCTGGAGGCGGCGCTCCACCTCACTAAGGGTCATACGTCCATCGTGCGTGCGCGTGGCGAGCTCGTGTACGTTCACGCTAAAGCGATGAACAGCATCATGGATGGAATTCGACCGACCGAAATCGATGCGGAGTTCGAAAACGTCCTCGAAGCGGCGCGGTCCCTTGGGGACGAATACCTCGAAGGAAGAGCCTTGGCTGCCAAGTGCTCCGTCTGGAACCACCTCAGCATCGACCAAAAAGCGTCGTGGGGATTTGGTCAACGAGCTCTGGAGATTGCTCAGCAACAAGGTGACCTCTTTGGAGCCGCCCAGGCGACTTCATTCTTGGCTACCGCCACCTTCGACGCCGAAGTACAAAAGCAATATCACGAAGAGGCACTCATTTTGTATCGCCAAGTGGGGGCAGTTTTTCACACCGCTTTGGTGCTCTTCTGGATTGCCTTTGTCATCAACGAGCAAAACGAGAATGCTTGGCAGCGTCGCGTCATGCTGCTGGAGGAGTCGCTCGCCATCGCCGAGAAGATTGACGCAACTTTTCATACAGACATGTGCTTTTCTCACCTGGGTCTATGGAAAACCGTGCTCGGTCAGTGGGACGACGCAGAAACGATGAACCGTCGCTCCCTCGCAAGTTCGATTCGCAGTGGACGCACGGCACCATTTATGTCCTGGGTGGCTCTCAACTTTGCCCGTATTTCGCTCGAGAATGCCAACTACCAACGTGCCGTTCAACTCATGGCGTGGACCCTAAAGATTTGCCCTGACGTAGAGCAGCCGGTGGGTTATCGCTGGGCCGCTGAGGAACGCGGATTTGTCAAAACCATCACGGAGGGGGGACGCGCCCAGCTGGGTGATGTGGAATTCGACGCCCTCTTTGCCAGTGGCCAGCGTATGAATCTAGAACAAGCCATTATTTTGTGTAAACAACCAAGTTAGGCAGTTGGGATGTCCAGTTCTGCGTCGTGAGGAAATATCTCGCGACTGAAGCGCACGCAACACAGCTGCAGCGCGCGAGTTCTACTCCGGCAACGAGTTCGTACGCACCGTGAGCCGCGCCACCTCATCG
>CAINHL010000119.1 GCA_903848885.1 uncultured Actinomycetes bacterium | reverse complement strand
TTGCCACTGATCACTCTGCTGGTTTTCCTGCCAGAAACCATGGGGCGCTCGCTGGATTAGTTCCAGTCGAGGTCCACCACGAGTCCGAGGTGGTCACTGCCACCATCAAAGTGCCGGCGGGCAGTGATGCGCCACGGACCCCGCAGCAACACGTGGTCGATTTGTGAGTGCGTGAACCAGGCGGGCCACGTGCGCCCCCGAATACCGGAACGCCATCGAGGCAGGACGCAACGCAGCAGTGGTCGCCAGCAATTGAAGTCACCCGCCAGAATTTTTGGCAAGGGTTCTAGATCGTCGATGAGGCGTTGCACGAAGCGATACTGACGCAGGGAACCGTGGCTGAGGTGGGCTCCGTGGATAGCGAGGGCGTAAAAGTCGTGGTCACCGTCACGCAGGCGAGCCACGACGAGTATGCGCTGGCTCTTGTCGCGTCGCAGTTGCGGGAGCGTGATCACTTCCTGGGATATCACCGCGTAATCGGAGAACAGGCCCACACCCCAGGTGCCGAATTGGACGCCGGCGGCGTGGTCGAGTTCCTGGCGGCGACGCGCCGAAAGAGGCTCGCGTTCCGAAAAGTACAAGCCTTCGTCACCGCGCAGGAGGGCCAGTGGCGACTGCCAACCGCGGCCACCAGGGGCCGCGGTGACGCGCTCGCAGTTCGAGAGCGCGGCGTGCGCTACCAATTGCAGGTTTCCGGCGGTCAGGGCCTCGACCTGATCTTCTTCCTCGCCGCGCCACAGTTCTTGGACGAAGAGCAGGTTGGCTCCGAGTTCGCGGGTGACGGTGGTGGCGTCAAAGGCCCGACCCCAGCCGTCCACGCCGGCGTGAATGTTGAAAGTCACTACGCGCACCGTACGACCCTACGCCGATTTTGTGGCGTGGTGTGGCAATCTACAAGGTATGAATAACGTCGGCGCAGGTTTCGGACACCGTCTGTGGTGGGTGGACGCTTTTATTGGCGACCAGGCCCGCGGAAACCCGGCGGTGGTGATTTTGCTCGAGCGCGCCATGTCGGACGAAGAACTGCAACTCATCGCCTTCGAGCTCGGCGTTTCCGAGACGGCCTTCGTACGTCGGGTGGGCGAGCAATGGTCGCTACGTTGGTTTACGCCCACGGTCGAAGTCGATCTCTGCGGCCACGCCACCCTGGCGACCTTGCACGTCGTGCTGAGCGAACTAGGCGTTCCCTCCGGAGAAATTTCCTTCCAGACCCGTTCGGGAGTTTTGACGGGTCGCGCCCTGCCACGGGGCCTGCTCGGCATCGACCTCCCACGTTCCTACATCGAGCCGCTAGACGTCAGCGTGCTGAACGGCGCCATCGGCAACGTGCGCGAGATCTACCAAGCCGGTGCGCGCGGGGTGCTCTGCGTGGTGGACGACTACGACGAGCTCTGTGGGCTCCACGTCGACCACATGGGGCTCTTTCTTATTCCGGCCTCCTTGGTCATGGCCGTGTGCCCCGGCGGCCCCGGAGTGGACGTGTCGGTCCGCGTCTTCGCGCCACGACTGGGTATCACCGAAGACCCCGTTACCGGAAGTGCGATGTGCGCCATCGCCCCCTGGTGGGCGGAGCGCACCGGTTCTCCCACTCTCAGTGTGCGCCAAGCATCGGCCCGTGGGGGTGTCATGCACGCCCGTCTCTTCGAGCGCAACGTCGAAGTCGCCGGTCACGCCCGCACCTTCTTCGGCGGCGACCTGCGCGCCTAATGACGGATCGCGGCCCCGGAGACCACACTCGCGTCCGGCGCCTCCCCGAAAAAGCTCGCTACGACGCGGCCACGGTGGACGCCATCATTGACGCCGCACCCTTTTGCACCCTGGCCGCCACCATCGACGGCCTCGCCATGGCGATCCCTACCCTGCATTCGCGCCAGGGCGACATCATCTATCTCCACGGTTCACGGTCCAATGCCGCCCTGCGCTCGTGGTTGGTGGCGGGGCGTGGCTCACTATCGGTCACCCTCTATGACGGCCTGCGACTGGCGCGCAGTGGTTTTGAATCGTCCATCGCCTATCGATCAGTCACCGTGGTGGGCGAGGTGCGCGAGGTCGAAGGCGAGGAGCGTCGCGCGGCGCTCAAGGGATTCGTCGACGCCGTCTTGCCGGGCCGTGGCCGTGAGGTTCGTCCGCTGCGCGAGCAGGAAGAGCGCCTGACTTTGGTGGTGGCCCTCAGTATTGATGAAGCCTCGGCCAAGCTGTCCGAGGGCCCCACCAGCGACGACGTGGACGACCAGGAGCTCGAAATTTGGAGTGGGACGGTGCCGGCCCGTCTGGTCTACGACGCACCCATTCCCGACACCAACGGCGCTATGTCGGATGGTCACCTCGACCTGCCCGTTTCCGTGCGACGGCTGTTCCCCTCGTGAGCATCCTGGCCCAGGTGGACTTGATTAGCCCCGTGGATGAGCGCGAGGCGGCGTCGATTGCGGGACTGCGTCAACACCTCACCCAGAAGGATCCCTACTCCGAAGCATCCTCGCCGCACCACGTGACGGCGAGTTGTTTCGTGGTCTCGCGACGTGGCGTGATTTTGCACCTCCACCGACGCCTGGGCATTTGGGTGCAACCGGGTGGCCATATCGACGAAGGGGAGGAACCCGCGGCGGCGGCTCTGCGCGAGTGCGAGGAGGAAACCGGACTGACGGCTGCTCACTGCGACCCGCCCCTTCTCTTTCACGTTGACGTGCATCCCGGCCCCCGCGGGCACACCCATTACGACCTGCGCTACGTCCTCGTGGCCGATCCCGAGGATCCGTCGCCGCCGGCGGGGGAGAGCCCGGAGGTTTTTTGGTTTGATTTTCCCGAAGCCCTGGAACGCTGCGAACCCGCTCTCCGCGCCGCGCTGGCGAAGTTGGCGGTCGACCCCACCGTGCAGAGTGTGCGACACTGGCAGTCATGAATGACG
>CAINHL010000118.1 GCA_903848885.1 uncultured Actinomycetes bacterium | reverse complement strand
CCTCGAAGCCACCATCTACGTGCACAAATTTAATGCCAGCGGTGCTGTCCACGTCGGGGTGCCAGATGCTACCTACGACCTCTACGTACGCGCTCCCTTCCCACCCGGCGTGCCGGTGACCACGCCGCACGACGCCGCCGAGTTCCCGGGCCTGCAATTTGCTCAGCGTGGCACGACGGATCACGAAGGTCAGTTGGCCTTTCATGTTCGTGCTGGCTACCAATGGTGCGTACAGGAAGTCAGCGCCCCGCCCGCCTACATTGTGGACCCCGCACTGCACTGCACGGGAACGATTGAGCGAGCGAGCACGCCCATCATTGCTCTTCCGGAAAAGATTTCTTCTCTGCATCTCCAAGTGCGCAAGTTCAATGCCAGTCGTCCGAATCTCGGCGTTCCGAACGCTTTTTATGCGCTCTTTGTTCGCCACCCCTTCCCCACGGGCTTTTCGCCGGCCCCAACACCCACCGATATCACCGTGCCCGACGGGACAAGTCTCTGGGGTATCAACCACACTGACGCAGCCGGTCATTTGGTCTTCACCATTCCCGCGGGCAACTCGTGGTGCGTGCAGGAAATCACCGCGCCGCCCGGCTACGTGCTCGACCCCGTCGTCCACTGCACCGGCGTGCTCATGAATGACGCGCCGCTCGCTGACGTCACCGTGGCGGTACCAGAAGTTCTTGCGGCCACTGGTAGCCACGATCATCTCTACGGAGAAATTGCAGCCCTCTTCCTCGCCCTCGGTGTCTCTCTCCTTGAACTACGACGTCGCTATACGTTGCGTAGCTGACGCGCCGCCATCTCAAAATATTCGCTGATCTCCGCGCGATCGTCCACCGCCAGCAACTGGCCGACTTCCTCCAGCGCCGCACGCATGTGCAGCAGCCACGCATCACGGGCGCGCTTGGTGATACGGAACTCGGCGTGGCGCATACGCAGACGGGGATGCCCACGAGTGGCCTCGTAGTCGCGTGGCCCACCAAAATATTGACTGAGAAACAATGACAGGTGCGAATGAGCGTCGGTAAGGTCTTCGGGGTACATCGGCAGGAGGAGGGAATCCTCTTGGACCCCTCGGTAGAAAGCCGCTACGAGAGCGTCGAAGAACTCCTGACCGCCCGCCCTTTCGTAGATTGTCAATTCGGTCACACATCCACGCTAGAGCAGTGAGTGGTCGAGCACGCCAATCGCGGCTAAAGTTGTTCTGCGGGTGTAGTTCAATGGTAGAACTTCAGATTTCCAATCTGATAGTGCGGGTTCGATTCCCGTCACCCGCTCCACTACCCGACGTACCCTGCGTGGCCACTTTCTTGGCGACTTGAGGCCTAGCCTCAACCCATGTCCGACAAAATTTCCGCCACCCGTTGCCGTCGCCGCTCCACCGTTCTTTTGGCGACCGCGATTCTTGTTGCCGGCGCCATCGTGATGGTGGTTCAACCATGGAGCTCATCACCGACGACCACCGCGCCACCGGTATCTGCGCCCACCTGGACGCCATCGATACTTGTGACGACTCACGTCGCCACCACTGTGAACAACTACGAATTCACGGCCAAGTTTGCCAATATGCGGACCTACCCCATCAACTGTGAACTCGACACCGGTGTGCCCCACGGGATGACCGCGGCCACGTGGCAAGGGGCATACTGCCTCTCGTACACGCCTTCACTACTCCAGAACGTGCGGATGGATTCACACGGTCAACTAAAAACCTGCGTCGGGCAAGACTGTGGCTCGAACCCCGCACTCACTACCCCGGTTGTCAATACGGGAACCATGATCACGGCAGGACAATTCAGCTGCGTGGTGGGTGACGATTACGTCGAGTGCCACCTCAACGGGAAATCAGGTAACTTCCGAATTTCCAACACGGCGATTAGTTCCGGCCACTAAAGCGACCGCGCTACTTCGCTTCGAGGGCATCCTTCAGGGAATCGAGCGTCTGGCGAATCGACGTCTTCACGAAGCCCAAACGGTCGGGGGTGATTTTCTTTCCCTGCGAGGCAACAATTCGACCACGCTGGTCGGTCCAGGTCTCCGTCACCCGACAGCCCGTAGGGGTAGCTTCGATGCGATAGGCCCAGGTCGCCACCTTCAAGCCAAATGCACTCACCGCAAAGGCGAACTCAGATGGTTCGTGAAACTCGGTCACCCGCACGGTCGTGGTCCATTCGATTTTCCCATTGGAGTTTGTTCCACGAAATCGCGCCCCGAGGGCGGGGCCGCGTGCCCCACGGGTCCACGAGCCGCCCGTGTTCTCGGGGGAATATTTGCCCATGGAGGTCAGGTCACTGATGGCGGCGAAGGCAATCTCGCAGGGAACGGCAATGTCTACTGAGTCGGAATAGTCCATGCGGCAATCTATCGCTCGCCGAGAAGGAAGCGAGTGAGGTCCCCCCACGCACGTCGGTCTTGGAGAAGAAAGAGATGACCGCCTTCGTAGAGAGCCAATTCACTCCGAACGATGCGTGAACACAGAGCAGTCGAGTTCTCGACGGGGGCCACGCCGTCGTACAGACCGGCCGCCACCAAAGTAGGAGCAGTAATTCGATCAAGGCGATCCCAGGTGTCGTGGAAGCTACGGGCGTACAACTGCAGGGCCTCCCCCGCCAGCGTGCGTTCATCTTTGTGGGCACCGTCCGGATCTCGAGAGAATGCCGCTACCTCTCTCGCCGCGGCATTCTCGGCAAGGTACTCGGGTGTAAATCGTCGATCCCACAGAGTCGTCAAAAATTCGGCCCTTTCTTCGACCTCCAGGTCCAAGAGCGAGTGCAGAGGGAAGGAACTTCCCCCCTCCCCTCCCGGCGAGGTGCAGAGAAGTGCCAGGCGTGAAACTCGAGCGGGGAAGTTGACGGCAAACTCCTGCGCCACCATGCCACCGAAGGATATTCCCAACACCGCGGTCTCATTCCAACCGAGGTGATCGAGCAGGGCAGCACCGTCGTCGGCATAATCGGCCATGGTGGCGTGCTGCGATGGTGGTATGCCCGTCCGGCCGAGACCCCTCTGGTCGAGACAAATCACCTCGAAATTTAGGGCCAGAAGTGCGAGAAGCGGCTCCGAACCCTCAATGGTGGCTCCCGACCCGCTGAAATACAAGAGTCGTGGCCCCACCCCGCGCCGGTCATAGAAGATTTCGAAGCCCTCGCGAAAGAAACTCGACACGTCGTTCACCCCAGAGGAAGTCGAGGCGCTTCCGCCAGACTTAAGCCGACCAGGCGCGACCCACGACGAGCGCTTATTGGGTAGATGACATCGCAGCGAAACGATCGATCTTTCGCTTCACCGGAGCGACCGCCGCGCACCTCGACCCATTCGTCTCCACTGACGTGATTGATGACGTGGGCCACGAAGACGTAGCTACGACGCCGCTCGCCTTCGAGATTCACGATGAGCCCATCACCGGGTTGAAGTCCCGCCCAGGTTGTACTGCGCAGTAAATTGCCCGACGTACTCGTCGCGCTGCGGGGTTTTGGCACTCCATAGTTCTAGCCGACGCGTGCGACCCCGTGCCCGTGTTACACGGGGTCGGTACATTTTGCCCATGACATTTCCGAATCCACTTCCTCGCTCGCTGTCTCCCTCGCGCTTGGCCGATTTCCAATCCTGCCCTCGACGCTTCCAGCACGCCTCTATCGATCGCATTCCGCAACCCGCCACCTACGCCACCGTGAAGGGAAACTTCGTGCACAGCATCTTGGAGCACCTCTTCTCCCTACCGGCTCTCGAGCGCACTATCGAAGCTGCTCGCGGATTCATTCCCCTCGCCCGCGAGGAAAAACTCACCGAGCAGGCGAAGGTCGACATCGACTTCAGTCCGGACCTCGAGGCCAAATTACTCAGTGAGACCGAAGCCATTCTGGTGAAGTACTTCGCCATGGAAGATCCCAGAATCGTAACGAGCGAAGGCGTGGAACTCAACATCGACGTCACCGTTGACGACGTGCCACTGCGAGGAATTCTGGACCGTCTCGACCGCGAAGAAGACGGAAGCCTCACCATCGTCGACTACAAAACCGGTGGGCTGCCGAACCGTGACTTTGACGCGCAGACTTTTGCTAACACCGAGCTCTACGCCGCTTTGACTGCGGCCGCTCTCGAGGAGACCCCCGTTCGCATCCGCCTGTATTACGTGGCTCATGGCCAGGTCATCGAACGAACCGTGTCCGACGTTGTCATTGCCGCCCGTCGGAAGGCTGCGGTGGGTGCGTGGAAACGCATCAATGACTACTACGAGCAGGGCGAGTTTCCTGCCACCCCGTCGCGATCTAGTTGCCGATTCTGTGCGTACAAAGAGATCTGCAAGAAAAACGGAGTACCCGTACCGGCCTAACTCCTAGGGTGAAGTAATGGCCGACGTTATTATTTCCTACGACTACCGCTGTCCTTTCGCGAAGAACATGCACTTGCACCTCCTCGCCGCTCAACGTGCAGGACTTTCACATCGGTTGAGCTTTGCTCCGTGGACAATGTCCCAGGGACACCGTGCTCCCGGTGCCCCCGATGTGTGGGACGACCCCACCAAGATGTCCGACCATCTAGCCCTCTTCGTCAGTGCCTCCGTGCGGGACCAACAGCCCGAATACTTCGCCGCCGTCCACGAGGCCCTTTTCCGTGGCCGTCACGAAAAGTTTGTTCGTCTGGTCACCGAAGAGGAGATTCGCTCCGTGCTCGCTGAGACGGGTGTCGATCTCAATGCCGTATTCGCGGACGTTGCGAGTGGGCGCTGCGCCGAGGTGATCCGCGATACCTTCCGCGAGTTTGAAGGTTACGAAGCCTTTGGCGTTCCCACTTTTGTCATTAATGGTGACGCGACCTTCATTCGATATATGGAGCCACCAGTTAATGACACCGCCAGCGCCGAACTCATCAACTCACTCATTACCCTGATGACCACGGGCGCAGCCATCAACGAGTTCAAGCACACTCGCGTACCGGCTTAAGACAGCCCCAGACGTTCCCATTGCGCCCGCGGTGCTTCCAATTCGTCCAGGGCCACTCGCAGCAATTCTCGCGCTGCCGCCACGCGACGCGGATCGTCATCATCGTGGATTTCGTCGGGGTCATTTTCGCGATCGAAAAGCCACGACTGCATTTCCCCGGTGCGCGCCCAGAAGGGAACGGGATCATCCACACCGAATGCTTGTCGAATCACTGGCACGTCCGAGCCGGGCATATAGTCCAAGGTCGCTCGACGATCCGGTCGAGGTAATCGCAGGCTGGGGAAGGCGTGTACCGGCATGGTGGACCAGCGATTGGAAAACATCTCGAGTGGTCGGTTCCCCTCCAGCGGAGCGGCGACGTACTTGCGCTCCTTGTCCACCACCGTAACTTCTCGTCCCCAGACACCCGTGAGTAGGTGCTGGCGCTTCGACGGCCCCCTACCGGTGAGGGAGTCCACCAGCGAGTAACCGTGCGTGCGATGTACGGCCCGCACTCCAAAAATTTCGCACAGGGTGGCGTGCACGTCGACGGCCGTCGTGAGGTCATGCACGTCCTGGGCGGGACGTCCGGGCCAGGCCACCATCAGGGGGATGTGACCCATTTCGTCGTAGATGGGGACGGCGGGCTTCCCCCAGATACCACCGCGCTCCCCCAGGAAGTGTCCGTGGTCGGTCATCACGACGACCGCCGTGTTCTCCCAGAGGTTCTTCTCGTCCAAGGCGTCGAGCACCCGACCGAAATAGTGATCAATCATGGTGAGCTTGGCGCCGTAATTGGCCCGGATCTGCCGACCCGTACGTTCGTCCGGCACGTGCGGCCCACCGGCGGGCGTATAAGGCGGCCAAATGACCTTCGGGCCTTCCCACTCGGGGTCGTACATCGACGCCCAGGGCTCCGGGGTGTCGAAGGGTTCGTGCGGATCAAACTCATCGACGAAAAGGAAAAATCTTTCGTGGTCAGTGGCGTTGTCCCGCAACCACTGCGCGGCTTCGTTCATCGTTTGCGGTCCTGGGAAGTCGTCAGCTTCTTTGAAATATGTTCGTGAGCTGTCGTAACCACGATGGATGGATGCCGATTGCGCCGGTACGGCAGGCGTACCGAACCACGAAGGGTCGAGTCGGGTCTTCCACGGGTCGTCCTCGTGGCCGCGGACGTAGGACCAGGCCGAAAAGTCGGTGTGATAATTCTCGCCACCACTTTCAAAAAGATGTGGGTGGTCCGTGATGAGTTGCGTAGTAACACCCGCCGAGCGCAGCGAAAAGGTGATGGCGTCTTCCCATAACTCCACCGACCCCCACGGTCGCCACAGGAAATCGAGAGATCCCACCAAGATGTCGTGTCGGGCCGGCATACAGGGCAAGGATCCGGTGTGGTGATTGGTGAAGCGCTGTGCCCGTTTCGCGAATCGAGTCAGATTCGGCGTGGCGAACTCGTGCGCGCCGTAGGCCTCTACGAGATGCCGGTTCAGTGAGTCCAGCAACACCACCACCACATTGCGTGGGAGTACTGGTGGTGTGTTCACAATTAGATCAGTGACGACAAAAGTTCGTAGGTCGCTTCTTGCTCATCACGCGATCCCGTGACCCCCGCCTGGAATTCGGTGGCCCCGGCCTGCGCCAACTGGCCGATGAGGTCCGTCACTTGTTCCTTCGAACCAATAAAACCCACGTCGGCCGGCGTCACGGCCCCCTCCTTGGCCATCATTTTGGCGTAGCTCGGAAGGGTCGGGTACACGGCCAAGCCTTCGTTGATCTTCTCGCGAGCGCTGGGTGCGTCCGTGGTGACGCAGATCGGAAGCGCGCAAACGATCCGCGGAGCGGGTCGACCCGCCTCGGCGGCGGCGGCACGGATGTTCGGAGCGATGTGCGACGCCACGGTCTTCAATCCGGTCATCCACAGACAGGTTCCGTCAGTGAGCGTTCCGGCAATCTTGAGCATCTGAGGTCCGAGGGCCGCGACCAGCAAACTGGGGGCCACCCATTCCTTGGGGCCCATCGTTCCTGAGACCACCTTGACGCGCTCGCCGAGAGACATCACGTCCTCACCGCGCAGCATCGGCGCCAAGGCTTCGAGGTATTCCTTCATGTAACTCGCGGGACGCTCGAAGGAGAGACCCCACATGGATTCCACCACCACCTGGTGGCTCAGTCCTACGCCGAGGGAAAGGTGTCCGCCTATCGCGTTTTCCACGGTGCGGGCTTGGGCGGCCAGCATAGAGGGGTGGCGTGGCTGAATCGGAACAACCGCGGTGCCAAGGTCGAGCGTCGGCAGTTCGCGGCCCACGAGCGCAAAAGTAGTCAGGGTGTCGGGGCCGAAGATCTGGGCGGCCCACAAGGACGTAAAGCCACGGTCGCGCAGGGCACGGGCGCGCTCAATGGTCTGGTCGATAGTGCCATCGGTGTCGAGTTGGGTGGCAATGCGCATGGGTTCTCCCTTGGGCTACGGGCGGTAGCGTTTTATCTATGTCGAAGGATACCGAACTCACTACGCAACTGCGGGTAGGCGTCGTCGGCGGGGGTCAACTCGCGCGAATGATGGCCGAATCTGCGCGAAATCTTCCTCTCACACTCTGCGTTATGGGAAGTGATCCCGGTGATTCGGCCGCCGAGCTCGCGGACGAATTCTCCCTCGGCTCGCCCCACTCCGCACACGACCTCACGCTCTTTGCGGGTGAGGTGGATTGTCTGACCTTCGATCACGAACTAGTCAACCTCGATGCCGTCCATGCTCTGACGCACGATGGCCACCACGTCTACCCCACCGCCGATTCATTGCGCTTCGCCGTGCACAAGGCCTACCAACGCACCACCCTGGCAGCCTTAGGAATTCTCGGACCGGCCTTCGCGGTTCTCGAAAAATTCGACGACGACGAATTCGATATCTTTGCCGCCGTCACCGAACGCGTTCCCGTAGTGAAGGCGGACCACGGTGGTTACGACGGTCGCGGCGTGCTGGTGAGCGACTCTCTCGACGAAGCAAGAATTTTTGCGCAGCGAGTAGGGACTAGCAGCCAGATCCTTCTGGAGGAGCCTGTCGATATCGTGGCGGAAGTAGCGGTCATTGTGGTCACGTCACGAAACGGTGAGCGGGTGGCCTACCCTCCCGTTCTCACGCGCCAAGTTGACGGAATGTGCGTCGAGGTGAGTTATCCCGCCGGACTCGATCCCGCGATTCTCAACGAGTGCGCGTTAATTGCCGACCGCGTCGCTGACGTAACTGGGACCGTAGGAGTCCTGGCCGTCGAACTTTTCGTGACCTCGACCGACGTGGTGCTGAATGAAGTGGCCACTCGACCCCACAACAGCGGTCACTGGACCATTGAGGGAGCGGCCACGTCACAGTTCGAAAATCACCTCCGCGCCGTCGCGGGCTGGCCCTTGGGCGACACCACGCCGACATCTGCTTTCGTGACCATGGTCAACGTGGTGGGCTCCGAACGCCCCGGTGACCCGCACGCCGCCCTCGCGATACCGGGAGCCCACATTCACGACTACGGTAAATCGTGGCGACCGGGACGAAAACTAGGTCACGTGACCGTCTGCGGTGACGATGACAGCGTGGTCTCGCGAGCTTGGATGGCGGCCGAAGCCCTCGGCACTAGCGCACGGAGGAAACCATGACCACCACTGTCGGCATCGTGATGGGATCGGCGTCGGACCACGACGTCATGTCCGAAGCAGCTACCTACCTCGAGCGTTTTGGGGTCACCTTCGAAATCCACGTGGTCTCCGCTCACCGCACTCCCGATGCCATGATCGCCTACGGTCACCAGGCCCGTGACCGCGGCCTGCGCGTCATCATTGCCGGAGCCGGCGGAGCGGCTCACTTGCCCGGAATGCTGGCCGCGGTGACCACCTTGCCAGTTATCGGCGTGCCCATTCAATTACCTCGTCTGGACGGACTGGACTCACTCTTGTCCATCGTCCAGATGCCCCGTGGCGTTCCCGTGGCCACCGTGGCCATCAACGGCGCAGCCAACGCCGCCTTGCTCGCGGTGCGCATTTTGGCGACCAGCGATGCTGCCCTCGCCGCCCAGTTAGAGGATTTTCGCCTCGGACTGATTGAGCAGGCCACCGAACAAGACCGGAATCTCCCCAGAAACTAAGACTTTCCCCAACGCACGCCGGACGTTCACAACCGTCGCTACCCTGCTTTAGGCTGTAACTCACCACGCGACCTAAGGAGTCATCATGGGCATCATTAAGCGAGCGCAAAGCATTTTTCAGTCCAAGGCCAACGCGGCCCTCAATAGGGTCGAAGATCCTCGGCAGACCTTGGACCTCACCTACCAGCAAATGTTGGACAATCTGACCAAAGTCAAACGTGCCTTGGCCGACGTGGCCACCTCGCGCAAGCGCCTCGAGCTGCAGGCCGAGCAGATTAAGGCCAAGGCCGACACCCTGCAGAGCCAGGCCGCCGCCGCCGTCGCGCAGAACAACGACGCTCTGGCCCGCGAAGCCCTGACTCGCCGTGAGGCCCTGAGCTCGCAAATGGCCGAACTGGAGACCCAGCACGAGACCATCGCCGAACAAGAGGCGAAGTTGGCCGACACCGCACAAAAGCTCGAGGTGGAAATCGAGGCCTTCCGGACCAAGAAAGAGACCATTAAGGCCACCTACACCGCGGCGGAAGCGTCGAGCCACGTAGCCGAAGCCATCTCCGGAATTTCCACCACTGCCGGTGACGCCGGCGCAGCCCTTCAACGCGCCCAGGACAAAGTAGCCACCATGCAAGCCCGCAGCGGTGCCCTCGACGAACTTCTCGCGTCGGGTGCTCTCACCGACCTCACCGCGCCAACTGACGATATCCAAGCCCAGTTAGACAAGGCCAGTGCGTCGACCAATGTCGACGCCCAACTCGCCGCGCTGAAATCCAGCGTGAGCACTCCAGAAATCTCAACGGGAGATAAGTAATCATGGCGCATCAGCACGGTTTCGAAACAGACAAGGGCCTCAGCCGTCGAATGTTCATGACGGGCCTGGCCATGGTGGCGCTCTACGTCGTCGTCTTTGGCATCCTCGCATCATTAGGGATTTCGATGGTGATGATCGTGATTTTCGAATTCGCCTTCCTCTTCGGTCAGTATTTCTTCAGTGACAAAATCGCCATGTTTTCCATGCAGGCGCGCGAAGTTACGCCCGAAGAGGCTCCACAATTGCACGCCATGGTGGATCGACTCTGCGCCCTCGGCGACATGCCTAAACCTCGCGTCGGCATCGCCCGCTCCGATGTACCCAATGCCTTCGCCACCGGCCGTAACCCTAAAGCCTCGGTGGTCTGCGTCACCGAGGGCATCATGAGACGACTCGATGACGAGCAGCTCGAAGCGGTGTTGGCTCACGAACTCAGCCACGTCGCTCACCGTGACGTGGCCATTATGACCATTGCCTCGTCACTAGGAATGTTGGCCGGCATCATCAGTCGCATGGCCATGTGGGGTGCAATGTTCTCCGGTGGTGGCAACGACCGCGACAACAACGGTTCGAATGTGTTCCTCTTGGAAATCGCAACCTTCGTCATATCCATTGCCGTCTACGTCGTCAGCTTCTTACTCACCATGTCCCTCTCGCGCTACCGCGAACTGGCCGCCGACCGTTCGGGAGCCATTCTCATCGGTAAGCCCAGCGTGCTGGCGAGCGCCTTGGTAAAAATCAGCGGCGACATGGCCAAGATTCCGAATAACGACCTGCGCAAGACCGAAGGTATGAACGCCTTCTTCTTCGCCCCCGCGTTCTCCAAGGGCTCCGCGGCCTCGCTCTTGTCCACACACCCCTCACTCCAACAGCGCCTCGACCAGTTGGCCCGCTTGGAAAAGGAAATGAACGCCTAGATGGGTCTGTTTGACGCGCTGAGGGGACGCACCCCTCAGGTAGCGCCCAATCTCGATGCCCTCTTTGGCATTTCGACCGGAGCGCTCACGCTCGAATCGCAATTGGACCTGGTCAGTTCGGGCCAGGCCGGACTGTGCTTTAAGGCCGGGAGCGGGGCGAGTGAAAAAGATAACGACCAATCCATCACGGATATTTTGTCGGTGGACGCGGCGAGTGGACACGTATCACTGACCACCGACGATCTCGGTTTTACCTGGGTAGTCATCACCGATGCCGACGTGTCGTCCCTCGCCACCCGCCTGCACGGGGCCAACGCCACTCTCAGCGATCACGGATACGGACCACGTCTCTTGTGCGCGGCCTTCGGATTTCTACCCAAAGTCGCCCCGGGCGAAGGCGAAGTCCACATGATCTACCTCTTTAAGCGGGGTACCTGGTATCCCTTCGCCGCGCAAAGTGACCAACGTCGCAACAACGAGTTGGAACTCCGGGTGCGCAGTTTCGTGGGCGACGACTTGCCCATGGAAAAAGACCTCAGCCGCTGGATGGCGCTGTGGAACCTTCCGGTCGCTTAAATACCTCGCGCGCTCCACTCGGCTTCGACCGCTTTCACCCAACGACGGTCACGTCCGGTCAGTCCGTCGACGTCGTGTGACCACAAGGTCACGGTGACCGCTTCGCCACACTCCACCAGCGCGTGGTGATCCTGCACGCGCGAGACCGTGTCGATGACGTCGCTGATCGCTGCCGAGGAACCGCCGTGGAGGGCAATCGTTGCTACTAAACGTCGATTCACCACCGACCAGCGGGGGAATTCCTCTACCAGCGCTGCGAGATCGCCGTCACTCAGTTCGCTCACGGATGAGTCATTTCTTCGGGAACCACCGCGGCGTCAAATTCCTCACCGCTCAAAAAGCCCAGCGCCACCACTGCTTCGCGCAGAGTGCTGCGCTCCTTGTGAGCCTTCTTAGCTACTTGGGCGGCCTTGTCGTAACCAATCAAAGGGTTCAGAGCGGTTACCAACATGAGCGAGTTATTGAGGTGGTGCGCAATCTGCTCGTAGTCGGGTGCCAGACCTTCGACACAGAATTCACGGAAACGATCACAGGCGTCCGTCAGCAAGTCAATGGAGTGACACACGTTGTGAATAATTACCGGCTTGCAGACATTCAGTTCGAGATTTCCGCGTGCTCCCGCCAGCGAGACGGCGGCGTCATTTCCGAATACCTGAATGGCCACCATGATCATGGCTTCGGACTGCGTGGGATTCACCTTGCCCGGCATGATGGATGAGCCCGGCTCATTCTCGGGAAGCTGAAGTTCTCCGAGTCCGCTGCGCGGCCCGGAACCGAGCCAACGCAAGTCGTCAGCGATTTTGGTCAATGACGCGGCCAAGGTCTTGATGGCCCCGTGGGCGAATACCAAGGCGTCGTGAGCGGCCAGGGCCGCGAACTTATTCGGAGCCGTCACGAAGGGCAGACCAGTCACCTCAGAGATTTCGGCCGCGACGCGGACACCAAATTCCGGGTGCGTGTTGAGACCGGTACCCACGGCGGTTCCGCCGGCCGCCAATTCGTAGAGGCCGGGCAGGACCAACTGCAGGCGTTCCACATTGGCGTCGAGTTGGGCTACGTAACCCGAGAACTCTTGACCCAAGGTCAAAGGGACGGCGTCCATCAGGTGCGTACGACCAATTTTGGTCACGCCGGCATAGGCCTCGGCCTTTTCGTTCAGAGCCGTGCGCAGCCGGATGACAGAGGGGATCAGTCGTTGGACAATCTCGCTGGCGGCCGCAATGTGCATGGCCGTGGGAAAGGTGTCGTTGGACGACTGGGACATATTGACGTCGTCATTCGGGTGAATCGGAGTCTTACTGCCCCGTTCGCCACCGGCTAATTCAATGGCGCGGTTGGAGATGACTTCGTTGACGTTCATGTTGGTTTGGGTTCCCGAGCCGGTCTGCCAGATACGCAGGGGGAATTCGTCGCGCAGCGTGCCGTCGGCGACCTCGCGTCCCGCGCGCTCGATGAGATCACGCTTTTCGACAGTTAATTTTCCGAGAGCGTGGTTGACACGAGCCGAGGCCAGCTTTAAAACGCCGAAGGCTCGGATCACGGCCTCGGGCATGGTGTCGGTACCAATTGCGAAGTGGTGGAGGCTGCGCTGGGTCTGGGCGCCCCAGTAACGATCAGCGGGGACCTCAATGTTTCCCATGGTGTCTGATTCGGTACGAAAACTCGACATGGTTTCTCCTCCCATTGTTTCTTGGCGAATAAATACCGCTCTACGAATCCTGGCGGACCCTCTTGTTCATCAGTTCCAAACTAGTAGCCTGACCCTTACCGAACGACCAAGGAGTCGCCATGTCTGACGTTCTTTCCCCCGCCGCCCGCGCCATTTTTGCCAAGAAGGTCTTGGCCCATGTGGCCACCCTTGGTCAAGACGGTGCTCCCCAAGTAACTCCGGTGTGGACCATGCTCGACGGTGACGACGTCATCATCAACACCGCCCTGGGCCGGGCCAAGGCTCGCAACCTCGCGAACGACGCCCGTGTGGCCATTTCCCTGACCGACCCCGACGACCAATACAGCGTGATCGCCATTCGCGGTTCGGTCATTGGCTTCACCACCGAGGGGGCCGATGAGGTTATCGATGCCCTGGCGAAGAAGTACCTCGACCTCGATAGTTATCCCATGCGCACGGAAGGTGAAGTCCGCGTCACCGTTCGAATTCAGACGGATCGAATCAGCCAACAACCTCAGGGCTAGCCCCGAGAGTTCCGCACGAAATATCCCGATCGGGTCGCGGAAGATTCATCGCGTCCGTGAGCGAGCCCGCAGCGTTCGACATCGTCACCGGTCCGCCCGCCAACAAGGCTTCGATGATCTCACGCGACTCGCGTGAGAATCCCCGTTCGTCGAAGACCACCACTTCGGAAAAGGGGGCGAGGAAGCTCAAGGTGGCAATTTCCCGCGCCGCGACGGCAGCCGAAAAACCTTCACTGGTATTCACGCCCAGCGCCGCGGTCCTCGGCCAACGCTCCCCCACGGCGCCGACTAACACGGAGAGTTCACCGGGATGAAACCGAACGATGGCTTCGGGGTATTCCTTCAGCGCCGCGAGAAGCTCTTCGAGCGAGCAGCCTTCGGGAATTCCCACGACCACACGGGTCACGGGGCGATCTCGTCGTTCTCGGGGAGACGCTCCACGTTGACGTCGCGGAAGGTATGAATACGTACCGAAGGGACGAAGCGTGCCGCACGGTACATATCCCAGACCCAGGCGTCGGTCAGCGATACCTCAAGGAGGGTGGGGCTGTTGTTCGACAACACGGAAATTTGCACATCGTTGGCCAGATAGAAACGACGGTCAGTTTCTACCGCGTAGGTAAACATCGAAAAGACCGCTCGATACTCTTGCACCAGCGCCATTTCTAGCGTGGCTTCAAAGTCATCCAGTTCTTCTTCGCCCATGGAGACGAAGAACTAGTCGTTCGAAGTGGTAACGCGCAGCTCTTTGATCTTGGCGGCCTTACCGCGCAAGTCGCGCAAGTAGTAGAGCTTGGCTCGGCGCACATCACCGTAGGAGTCGACTTCAATCTTGGCGATGGTCGGAGCGTGGACCGGGAAGGTACGTTCCACTCCGATGCCGAAGGAGATCTTGCGAACGGTAAAAGTCTCGTGCACGCCCGAACCCTGGCGACGAATAACGACGCCCTGGAAGATCTGAATACGCTCGCGGGTTCCTTCGACGACGCGTACGTGCACCTTCAGGGTGTCACCGGCGCGGAACGAAGGAAGGTCGGTGCGGAGGGAGTCTTGGTCGATAATGTCAGTGGGGTTCATGGAACGGTCCTTTCGGGGCCACCAGGGCTAGATAAGTTTAGCCACAAATGACCGGCTACTCCACTTCGGCGAATTCCGCCACCGCAGCGACTTCCGCGGGGTTCAAGCCACCGCGGGCGCTGATCAGGTCCGGACGGCGCTTTTGGGTGCGATACACGGCCTGTGCGAGGCGCCAGCGGGCGATACGCGCATGGTCACCGCTGCGCAAAATCTCGGGAACCACCCAGCCCTCGAGGTCGAAGGGCTTGGTGTAGTGCGGGTATTCCAATAGTCCGTCGGCAAAAGACTCCTCTTCTACCGACGCATCGTTACCCAGAGCGCCGGGGAGCAGGCGCACCACCGCTTCAATGACGCTGAGTGCCGCCAATTCTCCCCCCGCGAGCACAAAGTCACCCAGGGAGATCTCGTCGTCCACAACGTGATCCAAGGTGCGCTGGTCAAAACCTTCGTAGCGACCGCACAGCAGCGAAAAGCCGGACAGGCTCGCGAGTTCGCGCGCGACGGATTGGTTAAAAGTCCGCCCCGAAGGAGTTACCGCAATCAGGGGACGTGCCAAATCGGGAATCGCGGCCACGGTGTCGATGATGGGTTGCGCC
Source organism: uncultured Actinomycetes bacterium (assembly GCA_903848885.1). Classification (GTDB taxonomy): domain Bacteria; phylum Actinomycetota; class Acidimicrobiia; order Acidimicrobiales; family RAAP-2; genus RAAP-2. The sequence continues at coordinate 9,802 of CAINHL010000118.1, read as the reverse complement.
ATCATTACCATGCCGGCACCCCCACCAAAGGGGCTGTCGTCCACGCTGCGGTGCACGCCCGACGCCGCGTCACGAATGTTGTGACAGTGCAGCCGCCACACTTCGTTCTCCGCGGCCCGTCCCAGAACCGACGTTGCGCAGTACTGGGTAATGGCCTCAGGGAACAAAGTAAGAACGTCGACGCGCAGGCTCATTGATCGAAGAGGCCTTCGGGCGGGTCAATGGTGATGCGCGTGTTGGCTTCGATTTCAACGACGAAAGTCAAGGGTACGAGATGACCCGACGACAGGACCAGAATGTCGCTGGCGGGATTAGCTTCGACGTCGGACACCGTGCCGTAGGACGTCCCGGCCAGGTCCACCACCTCAGCCCCAAAGAGTTCATCGATCCAGATGACGTCCTCGTCGTCAATTTCCAAACGTGGGGCTCGTAGCACCACTCCTCGAAAACTCTCGGCAGCATTTCGGTCCGGAATCTGGTCGAAACTAACGAGATAGCGGGTGTTCTGGTGATGAATGACGTGGCGAATTCGCAAGGGACCGCGGTCGGATTCGAGGGTCTCTCCCACCGTCAAACGTTCGGTGCGATCGGTCCAGAGTTCCACCGCCACCTGACCCTTCAGGCCGTGGGCCTTCATAATCTGGCCAACTTCTAGTAGGCGCTCGTCGGCGCTCATCACTAGTCGACGATGTCGACGGTGGCGGTCACGCCGTCACGAGAGCCCGCGGCTCCCACGATGGTACGCAAGGCCTGCGCGGTACGACCACGACGGCCAATTACGCGGCCCATGTCGCCGGCACCCACCTGCAACGACAAGATGACTTTGTTGCCGGAGTCTTTAGCGGAAACCGATACGGCCTCGGGCTCATCGGCCAAGGCCTTGGCCACGTAGGTCAATACGGCAACGGCCACGTCGGCCTGCGCTACCTGGTCGACGTTGGCGTCGTCGTAGTTGTCATCAATGGTGTTGATGTCGCCATCTACGTATTCGTTCGTCATGTCGCTCACTTGGCGGCCTTGGCCGCCTCGAAGGCGTCCAAAGCTCCCGAGGTCTTGAGAATCTTCGCCACGCGCTCCGTGGGCTGGGCACCGTTCAGCAACCACGCGACGCACTTGTCGTTGTCGACCTTCAGCACGGTCTCGGGGTTGGCCTTGGACAATCCACGAGGCTCGTAGGTACCCACGATCTCCAGGAAGGCGCCGTTACGGGCGGCACGGGCGTCGGCGGCCACGATGCGGTAGGTCGGCTGCTTTTTCTTACCCATACGGACAAGGCGGAGTTTGACTGACACGAAATGTTCCCTTCGAAGTTGCACTGAAGACATTCAGCACATCGGTTTGATTCCCGAATGTGAAAGTTTAGCGGTTTTTGGGAGGGGTGACCCTTCCGCCCTTTTTCTTCTTGTTCTTGGGCCCTCCGGAGGTGGGGGCGACGATTGCTCCCGGGCGACGGGCCAAGGCGGCTTCTAGGCCTTCCATGCTCGATAAATCGCCCCCTCGCGCTGCGGCACCGCGGGCGGCCAACTGCGCCATTTTGCCCAGTCCAGGGACGTTGGGCATGTTTCCCCCCGCCATCTGCTTCATCATCTTTTGCATCTGGGTGAATTGATTGAGCAGTTGATTCACCGCCGGCACCGTGGTCCCCGAACCGTGGGCAATGCGGGTACGCCGCGAGCCATTAATAATTGTCGGATTGCGACGCTCTTCCTTGGTCATAGAACTCACGATGGCTGCAACCTGATCGAGTTGCTTTTCGTCGACGTTGTCGGCAGCCTGACGCATTTCCTTGGTGACTCCTGGCATGAGACGCATTAATCCGCCCATGGAGCCCATCTTGCGTACCTGGTTCATCTGCGACATGAAATCGTCCAGGGTAAATACCCCCGACATCATGCGGCTGGCGGTGTCCGCCAGCACGTCAGCATCCATGTTCCGTTCGGCCTCTTCGATGAGGCTCATCACGTCGCCCATTCCCAAGATGCGTGACGCCATGCGATCGGGGTGGAAGAGATCAAACTCCGACATTTTCTCGCCGGTCGAAGCGAAGACCACGGGTCGTCCAATAACTCCCTGCGCGCTGAGTACGGCTCCTCCGCGGGAGTCGTAGTCCAACTTGGTGACGATAACCCCGGACAGTTCCAGGGTGTCGTGGAAGGTCTTGGCGGTGGCCACGGCATCTTGGCCCGTAGAAGAGTCAATAACCAAGAAGGTGTAGTGCGGGGTGGTGGTCGCCGAGATGTCTCCCACTTCGGCCATCAGTGCGGCGTCGATGGAAAGTCGTCCGGCGGTGTCGATAATGACGACGTCACGACCTAAACGTGTGGCCTCGGCCACACCCCGTCGTGCCACCTCGACTGGATTCGCCAGCTCGGAAAAAACGTCGACACCGATCTGAGACCCCAGAACCCGCAATTGCTCCACGGCCGCGGGGCGTTGGAGGTCCGCCGCCACTAAAAATGGTTGACGTCCTTGCGCTTTGAACCAGTTGGCGAGCTTGGCCGCCGTGGTGGTCTTACCCGCACCTTGAAGACCGGCCAACAAGATCACTGTTGGTGGCTTGCTGGCGTAGGTGATTTTCAGGGGGCTAGACCCGAGCACTTCGATGAGTTGTTCGTGAACGGCCTTAATGACCTGCTGGCCCGGCGTCAGCGAACGCGAGAGCACATCGCCACCGAGACGTTCCTTGACTGCCGTGAGGAAACCACGAACCACGCCCAGCTCTACGTCCGCTTCCAGAAGCGCGGCGCGCACGTCGCCGAGGGCCCGATCTAAATCCTCCGGCGAAATACGGCCGCGCGACTTGAGCGAGCTGCCAAATTTCTCGAGACGTTCAGAGAGGGTGTCGAACACCATCTCAGGCTACCGTCAGGCTTCGAGGAGGGCGTCAACGAAGCTGTCGGGGTCAAAGACCACCAAATCTTCGGGGCCTTCGCCGATACCAATGAGCTTGACGGGAATGCCCAAGCCGTGCTCAATGGCCACCACGATGCCCCCGCGTGCGGTGCCGTCGAGTTTGGTGAGGACAATTCCGGTCACCTGCGCGGCCGCCAAAAACTCCCGTGCCTGCGCCAGGGCATTTTGTCCCGTCGTGGCGTCCAGGACCATGAGGGTTTCGGTTACTTGACCCGGGGCTCGATCGGCGACGCGTCGCACCTTGGAGAGTTCGTCCAGCAGATTGCTCGACGTGTGGCGACGGCCCGCGGTGTCGGCCAACACCAAATCAGCTCCGCGGGCAAACGCGCGCTCCACGGCGTCGTGCACCACCGAGCTCGGATCAGCCCCTTCATTCGCGCGCACAACGTCGGCGCCGGAGCGCTCACCCCACAGACTTAGTTGTTCCGCCGCTGCGGCGCGGAACGTGTCGCCCGCCGCCAACACCACCTTGCTGCCCGCAGCCACTCGGCGGGTGGCGATTTTCCCGATGGTGGTCGTCTTGCCGACGCCGTTTACTCCAACGAAAAGCCATACCGGCACGCGTCCGGCCTCCACGGCGGTCGACAGTTCGCGGCTGGCTGAGGTGAGTGAGGAGCGCAAGGCGCTGCGCACTGCCGCGGCCACCCCTTCGGGAGCACCATCACGTCGTAAGAGTTCCACGATGCTGGTAGTGGTGGGTAAACCCACATCACTACGCAGGAGAACCTCCTCCACGGTGTCCAGCTGCTCTTGCGTGAGAGTGCCGGTACCCAACGAGCGCACGCGATCAAAAACTGAGCGCGAACTCGAGAGACGTGAGCCCAGAGTCTCATCCAGGGCATCCAAATCGGGCCGAGCCGCAATATCGTGCACCAGCACTGAGGGCATGGCTGCTCGCGTGGAGGGTAAGGACTCGCGGGCCACGCGAGTTTGGCGACGGCGAACGGCAATGAACGCTGCGAAGAGCAGGGCCACCGTGGCCACTACTACGAGAGCGATCATGCCTCGAACAGTTCCTTGTCGTGGCGAGTCACTCGTTGACTGACGACCTGAGAAATTCCGCCCGGTTTCATGGTCACACCGTAAAGAGCATCGGCGTTTTCCATGGTGCGCTTTTGGTGCGTCACGATGAGTAATTGCGCTTCGTCACGGAACTCATTGACCAGACCCAAGAAGCGCTGCAAGTTCACGTCGTCCAAGGCCGCCTCGACTTCGTCCATCATGTAGAACGGACTAGGGCGCGAACGGAAGATTGAAAATAGGAAGGCCAATGCGGCCATCGAGCGCTCCCCACCGGACAAGAGTGACAGCTGGCGAACGTTACGCCCCATTGGTCGCACTTCAATTTCCACACCGGTGTTCAAGGGGTCATCGGGACTAGTCAGCACTAAGCGACCTTGACCCCCGGGGAAGAGTACCGAGATCAGAGTGGAGAAGTTCTCATTTACGTCGGCCATAGCTCCGGAGAAGGTGGTCATGATTTCATCGTCGAGTGCGCGGATCACTTCTTGGAGTTCGCGGCGCGCGTTGCGTACGTCAGCTACTTGCGTGTCGAGCTCTTGGTAGCGGTCTTCCAGAGCTGTCAACTCTTCGAGGGCCAGGGGGTTGATGGGTCCGAGGGAGGTGATGCGCGCCTCTAACTCCGCCAGACGTTGTTCAATGCTGACGCCGTCGGGGAGTTCAATTTCATCGACCACGCCAAGTTCGCTGGGTTCAATACCGAGATCACGACGAATGGCCTCTTCGAGGTTGGTCACTTTGACCGCCAGTTCGGCTTGCTCGATCTCCGCCTTGCGCGCCGAGTCGCCCAGTTCGCCCAAACGAGCTTCGGTGGCGGCGCGTTGGCGGCGCAACTCCTCGAGGCGCTCCGCACCGGCACGTGAGGCTTCGAGTTGTTCGCGGTAGGTGGAGCTCATGGCCTCTTGCGCCAGAGCGACGTCGTCGTTGGCTATTTTTACGATCTGCGCCAAACGGCCCAATGCACGAAGGTCGAATTCTAGATTTTCACGACGCGCAGCGGCTTCTTCCCGTTCGGCGCTGTGACCTTCGAGACGTGCTTCCACTTCGGTGCGACGTTGCTCGGTGAGTCGACGTCGCTCAGCAAACTCCGCTTCGCGTCGCGTGAGTACCGTGGCCAAATCAGTAACCCGAATGCGGTGGGCGTCCACCGTCGCGCGCGCCTCGTGGGCCCACTCTGCTTGTTGGGCAGATTCAGCCACCTGGGCCTCGAGATTCACAATGGCCTCACGCACACTCGCGAGTTCGGCAGTCACGGTTTCCAGCTCGTGCGTCAACCCCGTCGCTTCGGTGGCCAGGGTGTTTCGCACGCGATCAAGATCCACCACCCGCTCATCACAGTTGTTCTGGTCGCGGGTGAGTTGCGTGAAGCGCGATTCAATGGTGGCCAAAGAAGTCGACGTCTCATTCACGGCCGCACGAGCGGCAACGGCGACGCGATCTGCTTCATCGCAGCGACGACGGGCCGGGCCGACGGCTTCGTTGGCGGTCTCAGCTGCCGTGACGGCTTCCTCAACGGTGACGCGGGTAACCAGGGCGCGACCCGACGCCACGCGCCAACCGGTGGCGGCAAAACGGTCACCGTCGCGCGTCACGATAATCAGGTCCGGGTGCGCGGCCGCAACTTCAATTCCCACATCGAAACTTGCCGCCACGAAAGCTCGACGGAACAAGGCGTCCAATACTCGGCCGACATGCTCAACATTTCCTCCACGGGGGCTCACGAAAGAGCGCAGCGACTCACAACCCGCAGGGGTAACGGGAATATCGGCGGGATCATCAAAAGCCGGGAGAACCAATCCGGCGCCACCTTCGCGACGCAGGGCTTCCAGGGCGGCTTTGGCCGAACGTCGACCGTCCACCACCACCGCGGCCGCGGAGGCCCCGGCGGCTGACTCCACCGCACGTTCGGCACCGGGGGCGATCTCAATAACGTCGAGGAAGGAGCCGAGAACGCCGTCAAGTTTTTCAATGACCGCGCGCGATCCACTTCCGGATAACTCTTCCAACGCGCGCGAGAGGGCCTCGGCGCGTGCGTGTGCGCGAGCGGATTGGTCAGTTACTTCTCGCAGGTGCGCTTCGGCACTCGTACGCTGTGATTCGACTCGCTCAGCATTCGCCACGGCTTCGCGGGCAGCCGAACGTGCCGCCACCGCATCCACCTCGGCTTGGCCCACGGCACTGCGATTCTCTTCGCGCGTGACCAAGGCCGTCTCGTACTGCTGCACGGTGGTGGCCAAACGTTCCGAAGTGCGGCGGAGGGTTTCTTCGGCGGATGCCACGCTGCGTTCTAAAAGATCACGGCGCTCTATCACCTGCGCCAATTCAAATTCCGGATTGTTACGCTCAGCCGCTCCCCAGGTGGCTTCGTACTGTGATTCAGCGGCTTCCAAGGTGGCGCTGGCGCGTTGGAGTTCTTCACGCTGCTGCGTGAGCGTCCGCTCGTCCTCGGCAACCAGCAACAAATCAGCAGCCAGCTTGGCCGCATCGGCTTCCAAAGTTGCGATCACGTTTTCGTCCGCCGAGGCGGCGAGTGCACTACGCAGCGAACGCTCACGTTCGGCGACCAGAGACAAGGTGCCACGGGCGCGCTCGGACAAACCTTGCAGTTGGCCCAAGGTCGAAGCCAGCAGTTCTTCACGACGCGACGCCATCTCGGCGGCCACGGTGGTGGCCTGCGCGTCGATCGTGACGATCTCGTTGCGAATATTGCGCTCGTGCTGGGTGGCTTGCCCCAATTGCTCCACCAGCGCCCGTTGGCGTTCAAGGTGGGCGGAGAGGCGCTGGGAGAAGTGGAAGCGACGCACGTCACGAAGCTCCGCTTCAATGTCGGAATAGCTGCGCGCCGCAACGGCTTGTCGCTCCAGCGGACGCATTTGACGACGGACTTCACGAATCAAATCACCGAGACGTTCGAGATTTTCCTGCGTCGTCGTCAGGCGTCGTTCGGCGCGTTCTTTGCGACGGCGATGTTTCAAAACGCCGGCTGCTTCTTCGATGACCGCACGCCTATCTTCGCCACGTGAGTCCAAGATGGAAGCCAGTTGTCCCTGACTGATAATCATGTGCTGCTGACGCCCCACGCCGGAGTCACTCAACAATTCTTGAATGTCTAACAATCGACAGGTAGCGCCGTTGATCGCGTACTCGGATTCGCCGCTGCGAAACAAAGTGCGCGAGATAGTGACTTCGGCCCCGTCAATGGGGAGTTTTCCCGACGCGTTATCGAGCGTGAGCGCTACTTCCGCACGACCCAGGGCCGGACGAGTCGACGTACCGGCAAAAATAACGTCTTCCATTTTTGACGAGCGCAACGCGCGTGTGGACTGCGCGCCCAAGACCCAGGTCACCGCATCCACGACGTTGGACTTTCCCGAACCGTTGGGACCCACGACGGCGGTCACGCCCGTCTCGAATTCCAAGACGGTGGTGTCGGCGAAGGACTTAAAGCCCTTCATGGTTAGTCGCTTAAGAAACACGATGCGACGCTACCAATCTTTGAGGGTGTGAAATACCGCCTAGTTCTGACACTTCGGACAAAAGAAGGTCGAGCGTTGCTTGGAGACCACACGTTCGATGGGCGCACGACATTGTCCACAGGGTTGACCTTCGCGGTTATAGACCTGATGAAACTTCTGGTACTCCCCCGGCTTGCCGTCTGGGTCGACGAACTGTTCGTCGTCCAGGGTCGAGCCGTGGTGCTTAATGGCCTCAGAAAGGATCTCCGTCATAGCCCGATGGACACGTCGAATTTCGATGGTCGACAGTGATTCACTGGGCCGAGAGTAGAGAACTCCGGCGTTGTAGAGGATTTCATCCGCGTAGATATTCCCAATACCCGCCAGCACGTCTTGATCGGTAATGAGGGCCTTCATCTCGGTCGTGCGTGAGCGGAAAATAGTAGCTAATCGGTCCCAGACGATGGCGTCCTCGAAAGGATCCAGGCCCAAGTGGGCTAGTTCTGGGACGGCCAGCCTCGTCGCCATGCCGTCACCACCAATCGACAAACGCGCGTATTTGGAAACTTCCGGGCTCACACCCTCCGGCAGTGGGCGCGAAACGAATAATTCACCAAAGGTCCGCGGATCGACGAAGCGTAGTTCCGGACCTTGATTCATGGTGAAGACCACGTGCGTGTGTTTGGGCTTGGGATCTTTTGGCCCCTTGGACCGCAGGAGTTGGCCGCTCATACCGAGATGGGCCACCATTTTTCCGCCGTCATCAAGTGCGAAGACGATGTTTTTCCCCAAACGCGTGATGGACTTGATGCTACGACCCTCGACGTACTCACGGAAATCCTTCGCCGTCGCGTGACGGCGAACTGCCCGGCCATTCGTGACCGCGCAGGCTTTGATTTTTTTTCCGACCATGTCGCGCGCCAATGACGCGCGCACGGTTTCTACTTCAGGTAGTTCAGGCATTGTCTCGTCCCCCCCAGGCCGATAGAGCGGCCGCCACTTCGGCGGCCTTTTTTGATCGTCCACGCCCGGAGGCGTGAACTACTTCTCCAATTCGCACTTCCGCAACAAACTCTTTATCGTGACTCGGGCCTTCGCTGGTCACTTCGTAATAGGGCGTTCCGAGCCCCGCCACTTCTGCCCAGTGACGTAAGCGGGATTTGGGATCTACCTCGTCGGGCGCGGCGGCGGCTTCACGCAAGGTCTCATCGAGTTCACGAATCACGAAGTCACGAGCGGCGTCGTAACCCCGCTCGAGATACACGGCCGCCACCACTGCCTCGAAGGTATCGGCCAGAAGCGAAGGGCGCGCGTGTCCCTTAATTTTGATTTCCCCACGACCGAGCCGCACGTAGCGTCCCAGATCTAAGCGTTCGGCGGCTTCGGCGAGCGAGGACTCATTAACAACCTTCGAGCGGGTCAACGAGCCCGTGCCCTGATTGAGCTGGGGATAGTCCTTGATAATGGCGTCCGCCACCGCCAGGTCGACTACCGCGTCCCCCAGGAATTCCAAGCGTTCATTTGATTCCACGCCGTTCTCCGCCGCGAAAGATGAGTGCGTCAAGGCAACGAGCAGCACCTCGCTCGAAGTTTTCACTCCGACGTGGCGCGCCAACGCCTCAAAGTCGTGCGTGAGCAGTAGAACTCCTAGGCAGCCGAGAGCTTGTTGGCGACGTAGTTCACCGCGTCCGCGACCGACGACAGGCTTTCGAGGTCCTCGTCGTCAATGCGAAACCCGGCCACGCGCGAGCTCAAGACCTCTTCGAGCGCCTCGACGAGTTCGATCAGCGCCAAGGAGTCGGCATCCAGGGAAGCGAAGGTGGCGTCTTCGCTCACGCTTTCAGGCGAAATCTCGAGGATTTCGGCCAGGTTGCTTCGCACCAGACTGACGATTTCTGCGCGGGTGATGGGACTCTCGGACATAGAACTCCTTTGTACTACCGTACGACCAGACTACCCAATGGGGATGATTCAAAAGTTACTTATTAGCCTTGATCAGGTCGAATACTCACGCGCAGGCTGTCGACGACCCCCGCCTGGTGCAGTTCGTGGCCGACGCGAACGGCGTTCATGATGGCCGTGGCGTTCGACGAACCATGAGAAATGATGCAAATCCCGTCCAGACCCAGCAGCATGGCGCCACCGTGCGAGTCCGGCGACAACTGCGACGCCACCGGCCAGAGGTGCGGAAAAAGAACGTTGCCAGCCGCCTGTGTTGATTCATCGGTGCCGATGGCATCGAACACCACCTTCATCATGAATTTCATGACTCCTTCGAGAGTCTTAAGGGCCACGTTCCCGGTAAAGCCATCGGTCACGATGACATCTACGGGAGCGGGGATCAAGTCGCGGCCTTCGACATTCCCCACAAAGCGCAGACCGGGAGTCGCGGCCAGGAGCTGGTGCGTCTCTTT
>CAINHL010000117.1 GCA_903848885.1 uncultured Actinomycetes bacterium | reverse complement strand
GGATGATCGTGAGTCCTATCTCAAGATCGCTGCATTGCAGCATTCGGAAATGAGCATCACCAAAGTTGAAGTACGACGGACCGTCGCCTGGAAAGAGGGTGGCCTGGGTTGGGTTGCCGGTGAGCTCTGTCTGTCAACCGCCGACGCCGGTGATTTCAACCTTCGCATGACCGTGGTCTATCGGCGCGAGGGCCCCTACTGGCGAGTTATTCACTATCACGCTTCTATGCCGGTTAAGGCGGTGGATATGTTCGGCTACGAGCTGACCACTTCACTCGATTCCATGTTGGACATGGCCCACGACGAATCGCTTGATTTCACCGCCGGCGCCGCCGGCGGTGTCGTCGTTCTCATGTTTACGGATATCGAAGGCTCAACCGTGCTGCTCGAAGCCCTCGGCGAAGCTCGCTGGATGGGGCTTCACGGATGGCACGACCAGATTGTCCGCCAGCAAGTGGCCATGTTCGGGGGCTCCATCGTTAAGGGCCAAGGTGACGGTTTCATGGTGACCTTCTCCGCCCCGGGCGCCGCCGTGGCGGCGGCTCAAGGGATTCAAAGAGCCCTCAGCGCTGGCTTTGACGGGGTTCGAGTTCCCGTGCGAATCGGCATACATTCAGGGAACGTCCAAGAAGAAGGCGGAGACTTTTTCGGCAAGACTGTGGTGGTGGCTGCTCGCGTCGCCGCGAGCGCCAATGGCGGAGACGTTCTGGTTACTCGAGAACTTTTTTCGAGTTTGGGTGGGGCGTTCCCCGCTCGGGGCCCGACAACCATCGCTCTCAAGGGTCTCAATGGCCCCTCCGACGTTTTTTATATTGACTGGGCGTAGGTGCTTCCTGAGCCTTACTTTCTGCTGAAGCCTGTGAGAACGTTGCGGATCCGAGTAGTAGTTCAAGAGTTGTGAAAAGTTGCTTGTTTCACCTTCGACGTCAATGTCGACACGTTGTCCGACTCGACGCCACTTCTTTTGCCAAGCCTCTTCTTCGGAGCTCTCGAGCTACTGAATCACTATGAGAAGGTGAGCCCAGTGAAATCGCCGGACTCCCGCCAGGCCTTGATGTAGGCGAAATAACCAATAGCGCCGGTGGGGTAGTTGCCCATCGTTCGTAATTGACGAGCGTCGGGGCCCTTACCCTCGTTGTTGTAGTAGCCCGGGGTGCAATCGGGGCTGTTCATCACCGTGCCGGTCGCCATCGCGTACTGCGCCACCCAGGCGTCGACCACCTCTGCGTCCGGCTCCACCACCGTGGCCCCGCTGCGGCGGGCGTGGTCGATAACGGCGGCGATGACCCGCGAGCTCTCGACGTGGTTGTGGGTGATGTTCGAGATCAAATTGGCGGCCTGACTGGGCTGCATGACGAAAAGATTGGGAAAGTCCACCACGTGCAGGCCGTGGAGTGTTTCCATCCCCTCGGACCACTTCTCGGTCAGGGTCAGGTTGTTTCGTCCCACCATCTCAAAACCCGTGCGCCGCGTGAGTTCGGTGCCCACTTCAAATCCCGAGGCGAAGATCAACACGTCGAGTTCGTAGTGCACGCCGTTCACCCAGACGCCGGTCGCGTCAATCCTCTCGACCCCCAATCCGTCGGTGTCGACCAAGTGCACCGAGGGACGGTTGTAGGTGTCGAGGTAGTCGTCGTGGAAGCAAGGTCGTTTGCAGAGTTGTCGGTACCAGGCCTTTAAGGCCTCGGCGGTAACTGGGTCTGTCACTACGTCCTCCACGCGAGCGCGGATTTCTTCCATCTTCTCGTCGTCACAGGCCTCGTAGGCACTGCGCATGATCTCCGGCGTGAAGTTGCCCTTCGCCTCTTTGATGACCCGGTCGCGAATGCGCTTGGAAATGTCCGTCCAGCCATCTTTCACGTAGTCCACGTCGGCGAAGCCCATGTTTTGCAGGGTGCAAAAGTTCAACAGCCATTCTTCCTGCCACCCCGGAGCGAGCTCGCCGACGCTCGTGGGGGTGACGGGGTGGTTGTTACGAAAGTCCACGCTCGAGGGCGTGCGTTGGAAGACGAAGAGCTCCTGCGCGTCACGACCCAAGTGCGGCACGCACTGGATAGCGGTGGCCCCGGTGCCGATAATGCCCACTCGTTTGTTATTCAGTCCCGTCATGGGCTCCAGGGGCCCGCCACCAGTGACTGAATAGTCCCAACGACTGGTGTGAAAGGACTCCCCGGCGAAACTCTCGATGCCCGGAATGCCCGGGAGCTTGGGGCGGTGCAGGGGACCGGTGCCGGTAATGAGAAAGCGCGCGCGCAGTTCGTCCCCCCGGTGGGTGGTGACGATCCAGCGTTGCTGCGTCTCGTCCCAGCGCGCCGCGCTGACGTGAGTAGAAAAAAGAGCCTGGTCGTAGAGGCGGTAGTGACGGGCAATGCGTTGGGCGTGGGCGTAAATCTCCGGAGCCAAGACGTACTTCTGCGTGGGGAGGTAGTTGGTTTCTTCCAAGAGGGGAAGATAGACCATGGCCGCGGTGTCGCACATGGCTCCGGGGTAGCGGTTCCAGTACCACACGCCCCCGACGTCCCCACCACCTTCGATGATGGTGATGTCCTCCACCCCTCGGTCGCGCAGGCGCGCGCCGGCCGTGAGCCCGGCAAAACCCCCACCGATAATGACCACCTCGGCCTCGCGCTGCACCGGCGCGCGGGGGACTACGGGGGTGTAGGGATCCTCCATGAAGTGGGCGTAGGTTCCGGTGATCTCGACGTACTGCTCGTTGGCGTCGGGACGTATGCGCTTGTCACGCTCTTCTTGGTACTTGCGACGCAGGAACTCGGTGTCAACGGCCATGGGTCTACGGTATCGCCGAATGTGTGCGGAGCGTCACGGGAACGGATTGGTGAGCAGCGCTGTGGTGAAAAGCCCCGAGCCCTCGTTCAGCGGGGCCAGCCCAGACGCTCGAAGGCTCCGGATTCGGCGCGGAGCGCCCACTGTTGATGCCCGGCCGCTTCGATGATGACGCCGGGTTCGTGGGCTACCAAGACGCAGCCTCCGAATCCTCCACCCATGATGCGGGCCCCCAGAACTCCACCTTGTGACTCCACGTGTGCCACCAATTCGTCAATGACCGGGAGCGAGACTTCGAAATCATCACGCAAGCTGGCGTGCGATTCGGAAATCAGACGCCCCAGAGTGCGGGCGTCATCGGACTGACAGGCGACCACGGCATCGCGAACTCTTTGGTTCTCGGTGATGACGTGGCGAGCACGCGCGCGCAGTATGGGATCGGAGATCCCTTTGACCTGATCCAAGGTGGCTGAGGACCACCCACCCATTTCGTCGCGAGCCTGATCGCATTGTGATCGACGCAGGGCGTATCCCGAAATCGCCAGGGAACGAGCCACTCCTGAATGCACGGCGGTGAAAGCCACCGATG
>CAINHL010000116.1 GCA_903848885.1 uncultured Actinomycetes bacterium | reverse complement strand
CTGCCGGAGATTGGCCTGCGTTCGCACGTTGTATCTCCCGAAGACGCAGCAGTACTGCCCGACATCCCTGGGTGATTGTCGCGAGACACTCGTCGAATTCATCCGCGTCGCCGTAGTAGGGATCGGGAACGTCGAGTCCGCGATGAGGAGAAATGAGATCGCGCAACAAGATCACTTCGACGTCCTCGCGCCGCAGTCGCGACCGGACGTCATACACGTGCTCGCGGGTCATGACCACGACAAGGTCGTGGCCGTCGAGATACTGCGTGTCCGCGAACACGCCAAGCGTCCCCGGTGCCGTGTAGCCCGCGCGGTCGAGGGCGGCCCGGCTGCGGGTATCCATGGGTTTACCAACGTGCCAACGTGCCGTACCGGCACTGGTTACCTCGACGCCAGAAAGCTCAGAATCCTGGGATAGGAGTTCACGCAAGACCACTTCGCCCATAGGTGAACGGCAGATATTGCCAGTACAAATGACAGAAACTCGCACGACGCTCTCCCTGACCGACCTGACGGAAACTCGCACAGAGACTAACCTTGAAATGAACTGCGAGGGAGGTGGAAATGCCGTTATCGGAACACGAGCAGCGCATTCTGGCCGAACTTGAAGATTCGCTAACCCAACAGGACCCTTCCTTCGCCAAGAGCGTTCGAGAAACGGACGTGTTTACGTATTCGGCACGACGCGTGCGCCGTGGCCTTGCCGGATTCATTATCGGACTCGTGATTTTGTTGGCCTTTTTCTCGAGTTCTGTGCCACTGGGGTTTTTGGGAATAGTCTTGATGTTCGTCTCGGCCGTCGTCGTGGAGCGTCACGCGCGCAAGTTTGGTCGTGCCTCCTGGCACGACTTCACCCGCTCCTTGCGCCCCGACGCCGATGCGACCGCCGACGGTCAGGTTCGACGTCTGCGTGATTACTTGCGCAAGCGACACTCTTCGCAGTGAAGATCCCACCTGGGCTGCTGCGTTACTGCCTGGTGCACCCACACGACGCGTGGATCATGGCGCGGGCCGGTTGGAAGTTGCGCCGACGCGGGTGGTGGGCTTCCTGGCCCTTCCTGCCCACACCGGACACGGCGTATTGGCAATTTCGAATGACCACTGCCTTCGGTGACGCCGACGCCGTGGGGAGCGTGCAGGACGTTCTGGCCGCGGCGAAATGGTCGCTCACGCAATAGCCACACGGTAGTTTTTAGGTATCGCCCGTGTTCTTCTTCTCAATGCGACCTACGAGCCGCTCCAGCTAGTCACCGAACGACGCGCGGTAGTGCTTTTGCTGAACGGAAAGGCGGAGACGGTAGCTATTCCGCAGAATCCTCACGTCTGTCATTCGGAAAATATCAGCCTGCCGATTCCTTCCATTGTTCGACTACATCACGTCGTTAAGTTGCCCAGCCGGCTGCGCACCCCACCCCTCACGCGACGAGCTCTCTTGGCGCGCGATTCCCACCGCTGCGCCTATTGCGATGGGGTGGGCGACACTATCGATCACGTTGTGCCGCGTAGTCGCGGGGGGCGGCACGAGTGGACCAACGTGGTCGCCGCCTGTCGTCGTCACAACATGCAAAAGGGTGACCGACTCCTCGAAGAGTTGGGTTGGAAGCTGCGCACCGAGCCCCGCGTACCGGAGGGAATCTCATGGCGCTGGCGCTACCTCAACGAGATCGATCCGCTGTGGGCGCCCTTTCTACCCAAGGCCTCGTGAGAGACGAGATCGAGGAACTCTACGACTACGACGTCGTTCGTTCCCTTCCGCAGGCGACCGCACTGATTGTCCGCGTCGCCGAACCCGTCATCGTCTTGGGTTCGACGCAGCCCCGCGTTGTCATTAAGGAAGAATTACCCTTTGAGATTCGCCGTCGCCGAGGCGGTGGAGGTGTGGTGTTGATTCAGCCGGACGACCTCTGGGTGGACTTCTGGATACCGGCGGGTGATGAGCGCTATCGCAGAGACGTGAACGAGCAGGCCCTGGGCGCCGGTGCGTGGTGGGCCACAGTGCTGCGAGACCTTCGGAAGGGTGACTGGAGGATTGCCAGCGCCGAAATGAGGGGGGAGCCCGCGCACCGTGTCGTGTGCTTTGCGGGCAGCGGCCCTGGTGAGGTATTCGTTGACGAAAAGAAAGTGGTCGGCATCACCCAGTGGCGAGTGCGCGAAGGGGCCTTCATCTCCTGTGTGCTGCACCGTCGTGGCTCTCACGATTTACTGAATTTCTTGAGCTCCGTCCCCGATGGCCTGGGCGAGGCCATGGACCACCACCACGGAGAAAGCCTGGGCGTGGTGGGGGAGATGGACGACATCGAGCGGAAGCTCTTGGGTACTTCGGGCGGCTGGCAGCGCCGTCAGCTCTTTTTGACACCTCCCTAGACGGTCCAGCCACGTGTTCCAGATCCGGCCTTCGGGCCGGATTTCTAGTTTTCCGACCCTCTGGAAGTTTTTTCTCATCGGAGTGGCACGTAGTGGGGGATTGTGGTAGAAAAGTAACCGCAAGTGGGGGGAAGTGGGGCTTCTCCTCCGGAGGGAATTTTGTGACTGGGTTTTATGGGAACTTCGAGCACACGCTCGACGCAAAGGGTCGGCTCATCTTGCCGGCCCGGTTCCGCCCTGCCTTTTCGGAAGGTGGATACCTCACTCGTCACTACGAAGGTTCGCTGGCCATGTACCTCCCCGAGGACTTTCAGCGGATCGCGGCGGAACACAGCCTTTTGACCCAAAGTCTGGAGCGCAGCGAGCGCGACCGTGCACGCGTCTTTTTTGACGGTGTGGACCAGTTCACCATGGATGGCCAAGGCCGCATTCTTCTTTCCGCAAAGCACCGTGAGTTCGCACGAATTACGGACAGTGCCTTTTTTCTGGGCAGCTCCACCTTTATCGAAATCTGGAACATCGATCACTACCGTGCGCGCACCAAGAGTGCCGCCGAGATCCTCGACCCCGACAGTCTCTCCGAATGAAAGGCGACCACGACCACACCCCGGTGAACGCATCGATGATCATGCGCAGCCTCCCGACCGAAGCGTGCGAAGACAACTCCTCCGCCCTCTTCTCCACGACGACTTCGAATCCCCCCTCGACGTCATCGGTCGGCGGGCTGCAGATGAGCATGGAATTTCACCACCAACCTGTTCTGCGGCACGAAATCGTAGAACTGTGCACCGGCCTCACGGACGGGGTAATCCTTGACGCCACCTTGGGCGGGGGCGGACACGCCGAAGCTCTCCTGGAAGCCTTTCCGAAGAGTCGCCTCGTGGGAATTGACCGCGATCCCATCGCACGTGCGGCCGCGACCCAACGTTTAGCTCGCTTTGGTGACCGCGTTCGCGTGGTGGACGGCACCTTTGGCCAATTAGATACCGTGGTCACCGACTCCGTATCAGTGGTCTTAATGGACCTCGGCGTGTCATCACCGCAACTCGACGATGCCGCTCGTGGTTTTTCCTTTCGTAGCGATGCACCCTTGGACATGCGCATGGATACAAGCCAGGGCATGACGGCTGCTGATTTTCTGGTTCGTACAGATTTATCTCAACTCGCGAACCTTTTGCGCCGCCACGGTGAGCAGCGCTTCGCTGGATCGATCGCGAAATCAATTCTCGAACGTCAACCGACCACCACCTTCGAATTAGTCGAAGCCGTTGAGCGTGCCGTTCCGATGGCTGCCCGCCGTCGCGGTCACGTGGCCACGCGTGTGTTCCAGGCCCTGCGGGTAGAAATCAATGACGAGGAACACGAGCTCGAAAGCGGACTCGCAGCAGCATTGTCCGTACTGGAAGGTGGCGGCTTGCTCGCCGTCATCTCCTATCACAGTGGCGAAGACCAAGTCGTCAAGGCCTTCCTCCACGAAGCGGCCACCGGTGGTTGCCACTGTCCGTACGCGCTGGGCTGCGTCTGCGGAGCGCAGGCACGCATGATCGTCAAGAAAAACGGAGCCGTGATGGCCGACACCGAAGAAATTTCGAAAAATCCGCGAGCTCGATCGGCTCGCCTTCGCTATGGACGAAAGGTGTCCGCATGAGTGTTATTTCATTTCCCTATTCCGCTGGGACTCGCTCACGTTCGCGACAACCGGTCGTGGCACCAACACGCTCGCGCAGCACCACGACGCGTCGTCGCGCTGATGTCACCAAGCGAGATTCCATCTGGAAGCGCCAACCAGCAAGGATTCGCGCGACCCTCGTTGCCTCAACGGCCCTGCTGATTTTGGTACTGGTCAAAATCGACGTGACAACTCACCAAATGAACGTATCGAATGTTCAGTCAGAGCTGGTCACTGCTCAGTCAAATTACGCGATGATGGTGGCCAAGTTTTCCGGAGCGTCCTCGCCCGCGCGGGTATCGTCGGCGGCGGGAAGCCTCCACTTGGCCGCGCCGAGCTCGGTGCTGCAAGTAACCACCGTCTCTTTGAATGTGCCGCTTGCGTTGCCGCACTTCAATAAGTACGTAGTGCCGTCCGTCCGTTCGCTTCGCTAGTTCTGACGAGGTAATGGTGAGCCAGCATCGCCGCACACATTCCCTGCGGGATGTTAATCCCGCGTACTTCGATCGTCGTTTCGGTTACCTCCGTAAAATCATCATTGCCGTCGTTGTGGCGATTGTGGCGCAGCTCATTCATTTGCAGTTGCTCAACCATGCCAGCTCCGTACAGCAGTCACGCAACCAAATCTTGAAGCCCGTAAGCATCCCGTCACTGCGAGGAGGGATTTATGACCGTTACGGTCAGATACTCTCCATTTCCGCTCCCGCGGACCAGGTAATAGCCGATAACTTTCGCGTCAAAGACCCCGCAAAGGAAGCGCGCGCGCTCGCGAGCCACTTGCATATGAGCGTGGCGACTCTCGAGCGGAAGCTGTCGCTGCATTCGGGGTACGTAATCTTGACTAATTCGCTACCCATCAAAGACGGAACTTTCATCACCGAGCACAATTTTGACGGGATCAACGTGTATCCCGCATCCTTCCGAGAAACGCCGAATGGTCAAGTAGGAACAGCCCTCATCGGGCAAATTAACGCCGCGGGAATTGGCTCGGCCGGATTGGAATACCAGTACAACTCACTGCTGGCAGGCCAAGACGGGCTCGAGCGCGTCTACCGTTCGCCGAAGGGCGTGTCGCTTCCGGTTGCCCCGACGCAAGTTCTCAAAAAGGCAGTACAGGGTCAGGGCTTAGAGCTGACAGTCGATACGGCCTTGCAATACGTGACCGAACAGGCTTTGGGCAAGCAGATGCACGACATGGAGGCTCTGACGGGCGTGGCCATTGTGATGGACGTCAAGACCGGTGAGGTGCTCGCGGACGTCTCCTTGGTTAACACCAAGACTTCCGCTGGTCCATTGGGACCCATCAGCACCTACGGAGTCGACATCGGTGTTCCGGGTATCCAGCAGACCGT
>CAINHL010000115.1 GCA_903848885.1 uncultured Actinomycetes bacterium | reverse complement strand
CGCCCGCTCGTGACGTGATCAGCAATTCTCTGGCGCAAGAGGTCGAGGCGTCCGGGAAGAACGCCGACGGGCAAAGAATCCTTAGTATGCAGTACTCGGTCGTTGACCATTACCCCCCACTCTCGCTGGAAACTATCACCAGACCACGCTCGGTGAACGTGTGAACCATCCCTGGAGAACCACATCATCGATGCGTGCTGACAAGATGCTGAACTCCTGCTGGGCCACCGTGCTGGCTGCAGAAGATTCGTCGTGACGACCGAGCCCTTCGAGAGCCCGTGATCGCAGGGCGTGCAAGCGCCACGACAGGGGAAGTTGCCCCGTTTTCTCCGTCACGAGGAGACCTTCGTCCGCAAGGGCGAGCGACTCGTCGTACCTTTCGAGGGCCAATGAAATTCGCCCCAAGGTCTCAATGACGGAGGGGAAGCTCAGCGGGTCGTCGTAGCCTCGTACCGCGGAAACGTAACCTGCCAGAGTTTCGTACGCGGCGGCGGCGTCGCCATTCGCAAGCTGGCGCTCGCTCACAGCCTGCGGCGAGAGGGGGATCTTGGAACTCGCGGCGATGGCTTCAATCTGGGCTAATTCGGTTCCGGTTTGGTCACCCGAACGCGCGGCCATGATAACGGCGTAATTCTGTACCCCGCTCTGGAGCCAGATGCGCATAGTTTCGGCCCCCAACTTCATGGCCGCAAGGGCAGTGGGAAGACCTGGTCCAGGAGCGTCGATGGCGGCGAGATACATGGTCTTCGCAAATCCATGATGGGCTTGTCCGAAGGGGTGATCCTCGTCGGTAACTTCCTGAGATAAAGCTGCGTCGACCTGATCGAATGCTCCCATGGCGACTAAGGCGTGCGCCTTGATGGAGCCGTATTGCACGGGTGGCGATCCCAATTGCTGGGCGAGGGCGATGCCGCGATCGCAGGAGTCCACGCACTCGACGAATCGAGCCCTTCGGTAAAAGCCCCACATCAGCCAGTAATGGTGTTCTTTGAGGCGAACCGGATCGCGTAAGCCTTCGAGACGGGTGCGTATCTCTATGGCTCGATCAATTGCGGCGTCCCCGGATATGAATCGGAGATTTGCCACTTCGGCTTCGACAATCAGACTCGCGTCGCTGATGTCGCGCGCAATAGCTAAGGCCTTTTCGGCATTGGCCTTGGCGGTAGGCCCATAATCCAAAAAATAATCAGTGAAGTGCACGGTTTTGGTGAGTCCCTCCACCATGGCTTCACGATTACCTAAGGATTCGGCGAGATCGATGGCCGCACCGTAGGTGTCGCGAGCGATGGTGGTGTAGTCCGGTTCGTCAAGGCTGCGGACGTAATGAGCGCGCGCAAGTGCGATCAGCGCCGGAAGCTCGCGGAGTTGGTCACCCGCTGCGCGTGCGTGCGCTACCACGACGTCGAGATCTGCCGAAGCGGCTCGTCCGTTGTAGAGATCGAGATTCAATTGAGCACGTTGTTCGAGAATGTAATCCCGTTCGGACTCCGAGCTGATCCGCAGCGCCTCCGCCAAGTCGGCGAATGCCGCATCAAGGTCGGGGATGCTGCGCAGAGCGCGAGCTTTCATCACCAACAAAGTGGCGCGCGCATCGTCGCTATCAACGAAGCCCAGAGCGGCATCCAGGTGGCGAATAGCTTCTTCGGGGGCGACGGCAGTCAGGGCGGCGTTCGCGGCCAGCGTGAGGAAGTGGCGCGCTTGATCGCGGTCGGCTCCTGATCCTCCACGTACCACGTGATAGGCGATGTCGGTCGCGTGATCGTCGGCGTTGTCTCCGTAATGAGCGATGAGGGCGGCCGCAATTTTTCCGTGGAGCCGCTGACGGCGGAGGGCCGAGAGGTTGGCGAGGAGCGTCTGTCGAAATTGCTCGTGCACAAAACGGTAGTGAACGAAGCCGGCTGCGTTCTCGCCACTAATCAGATTTGCAGATTCGGCCTCTTCGAGAGAATCGAAAAGATCGTCTTCGCCGAGGTCGACGACTTCCAGCAGCACCTCAAATTGCGTGAGACGTCCTATGGTGGCCGCCGCGGTCAAGGCCGTACGCGCGTTGTCCGAAATTTGAGCGAGCCGCTGTTCGATGAGCAGACGTACGTTGCGCGGTACTTCGGTATCGGCGATATCGATACCCGGTCGCCAGTTGCCCGCGTCATCGAAGATGTCGCCACGTTCAAAGAGGTGCGCGAATAATTCTTCAACGAAGAAGGGATTACCCTCCGTTTCGCCATAAATAAGGGTAACGAGTTCTTTTGGCGGCGTGGACCCCGCGAGACCGGCGACGAACTCTTCCACTTCGTTTTCTGACAAAGCAGGAAGTCGAATTTCGGCGGTGAGCCGGCGACGATTGAGATCGGTCAAGACCTTGGCAAAAGGGTGCGAGGCTACGACGGCGGCGGGCCGATACGTACCAATGAGGAGAAGGGGACACGCCTTAGCAATTTGGGAAAGGTTGGCCAGCAAGGTCAAGGTGGACTCATCGGCGTAATCCAAGTCTTCAAAGACCAGTACGAGAGGGGTGTTGCCGGCGACGCGACGGAAAAATTCACCCACGCCGTTAAGCAAAAAGCGACGTTCTTGGTCGGGACTGAGGACCGCAGATTCCCCAATCTCGGGAAAGATCTTGCGCAAATTCGGAATAACCTTGGCGACTTCAGGAGCATCGTCACCAAGTACGGAGCGTAGAAGTTCGGCGTCCCATTGCCGCGAGAGCTGCTCGAGCTGATCGACGACCGGTTGGTACGGAACGGAAGCGTCACCTTCGAGGCAGTGGCCATCGAGAACGAGGATTCCGCTGGTCGCCGCGGCGAGAACACTCTCCTTTATAAAGCGACTCTTTCCCAGTCCGGCTTCGCCCGCAATGAAAAGGGTGCCACCGTCACCGTGGGACGTGCGGTCAATGAGGTCCTTCAGGATCGCGCGCTCCTGGAGTCGCCCCACGTAAGGAGTGAGGCCACCTGCCGCTACTGCTTCGGTTGATTCTTCTTCATCGACGACTGGCACCTCATAGAGCCGCCAGGGCGTGGCGATTCCTTTGAGTTCGAACTCGCCACGGTCAATGAGCGCGTCTCGCGCCGTGCCCAAAACACCGAACACGGTGTCGGAGGCGAGAATGCCACCCGGCGGCGCCACGCTCTCGATGCGCTTGGCAATGATGACCGTCTCGCCGTGCAGGTCACCACTGTCTTCAATAACCTCACCGGTGTGGAGTCCGATGCGCATCTGGGCCAGTTGTCCAGGATTTTCTCGATTCCAACGCCGCAGCGCGACTTGTAAATCGTGGGCGCAGGCCACCGCACGACGAGCTGACTGGAAGGCCACCATCAGGCCATCACCCAGTCCCTTCACCACGATGCCGCGGTGCAGGGCGACTATTTCGGTAGATGAACGATCGAGCGATTGACTCAAAGCGTGGGCGGCCTCGTCGCCCAGCTGCTGATTCAGCAGGGTCGAGTCGACCAAGTCGGTGAACAAGACCGTGACCGTACCCTCAGGGAGTTGCGTCTTCTGTTCAGCCGGGAGATTCTCAGTGGACATTGGATTCACTATTACACAGACCCTCTCCTGCCTACTGCGGACGTGGTTACCGCCCCACGGACATCACATCGGCCTCACTTTTTTGGCGGAATCGCCAGTTCGGCATCGTCGGCCCGATAACGGAGATTCTCCTCACGGCTACGCTGATGACTCTTCGAGAAAGTTGAGTCGACCATGATTCGCAAAGTGACTGCCCTTGCCGTCGTGCTATCCCTGACCGTGACGGTGGTGCCTGCCGGTGCTGCCACCTCCAGTCCCGCCCTTACCTCGCAATCGGCCGCCGCTATCGCTACGGCCGCACAAAGCGCCGCCCTGGCTACTAAGTCGTGCAACATCATGGAGACCTTTTATAGCGACGTCAAAGCCACGGGCACCTTGACGACTTTGGCGTCGGCGACACAGAGTCAGCAAGTCTTGACGATGCCGTCCATTGTTAACGAATTGCGCTTAGTGAATAACACCGTGTATTTCAAGGGCAATAAGCAAGACATCTCGATGCAATTCGGCGTCACGAATTCCAAGTTTGCGAATAGATGGGTGTCCGTGAAGGCCCCCGATGCCAACTTCGCCCCGATGAGCAAAGTCATGTCGTTTCGTACGGTCGTGACGGAGCTCCTGGGTATTTCCCAGCCGAAGAAGGGCGCCATCTCGACACAATTGGGTCACCGCGTGATTGCCATCACGGGCACGCCCAAGGGATCCGGTGCACCTGCAGGAGCGGTCATCACCGAATACGTTTCAACGACTGCGCCCTACCTTCCCATTGAGACCGTGGGTTCGTACACTTCGGGAAAAGTAAAGGTCCAATTCGTGGTGAAGTACATCAGTTGGGGCAAGACCGTGAGCGTCAGCGTTCCGAGCCCCTCGGTGCCCATTAGTACTACCGACCTCTAGGCGTTTCCATTAGGGGAAGAGGCCGCGGACCTGCGTCGCTTCGGCAATACGTTCGACGCCGGTGGCGATGGCCGCCTGTCGTAGGTCGACATTCCAGAATTCGTGTCGCTCGTAGACGTGATGAAAGGCGTCGGTCATCATCTTTTCGAGGCGCGACGTAAAGAGTTCCGGTTCCCACATGAATCCTTGAAGGTCTTGGGCCCACTCGAAGTACGACGCAATGACGCCACCCGAATTGGCCAGCACGTCGGGAACCGTAATGACCCCACGATCGCGAAGAATCACGGCCGCGTCTCCGGTCGTGGGACCATTGGCCGCCTCAATGACAACTCTCGCCGACATCGTACGAGCGACGTCCGCGGTGATGGCGCCACCGAGGGCGGCGGGGATGGCCACGTCGCTCTTCACCGAAAAGAATTCCGCGGCGCTCAGGGCGTCACTGCCGGGTAGTCCCACCACGCGGGCGTGGTG
>CAINHL010000114.1 GCA_903848885.1 uncultured Actinomycetes bacterium | reverse complement strand
TGTCTTTCCCCGACGTCCAATCATGCGCAGTCCAGGTGAGGACGAAACCAACGAACAGCATGGCTCCCACGAGTCGTTGGGCCACCACGCTGAAGACCTCGGGGAACCAGCGAGGAGGTCCGGCCAAGAAGACCCCCGCAATGAGGTAGACGACGATGGCCCCCGGCCAGCCGAAGTACAGCGAGCTCGACGGGGAAAAGATTCCGCCCATCCCGTTGCCGACCACCCACACGACTACGCCCCAGCCGACACTGAGTAGTCCCACGAGGCGAGACAGGCGCCCGCGGGTGACGAGCAGAAGTGCACCAATGGCTAATTGCAAAAAGCCCACGGCTATTCCCACCGAGAGGGGATGTCTATCCCACGTTCCCACTGAAGCCGACATCAGATAATGCAGCCAGCCGGGTGTTCCTTCGGTGGCGGGGCGCACGACCTGGTCGGCCATTCCCAGTGGCATCGCGGGTTGAAACTGCAAAACACCATCGACAATCCACAAGAGACCAAACGCCAGTCGGAGCAGGGTACGCGATCGCGGCTCCGCTATCGCCGAGGGCACGAAGCGTCGTGCCCACACGTCCGCGAGTGGCATTACGAGAAAACCGCAAAGGACAATCCACCATAATTGGTGCCACATTTGGGAGCGAAAGAGGTTGGTAACGAACCAATTGGTCAGCGAATAGGCACTCCCCATTCCGCTCATGACACGACCTTACTTCTCGATGGCCAGCGAATCGAAGCAGGCCGAGAGCAGACCATTAACGAAGGAGGGGGAACCATCGGTAGAAAAAATCTTGGCGAATTCCACCGCTTCATCAATAATCACCGCACGAGGTGGCGCCGCGGTGAGGCGTGATTCGCTCAGCGCCAAGGTCATAATCAATCGGTCCAAGAGCGCCATTCGATCGACGGTCCAGTCGATGGAGCAGGTGGCGATGAGTTCGGTCGCCCAATCACCGTGAACTTCCACGGCGTTCAGCAATTCGACCGTATAGGTATCAAGTGGCGAAGAAACCTCGCCGACGATTTCTTCGGCCGTGCGATCTTTCATGGTCTGTTCGTACAGAACCTCGAAGGCCCGCTCACGTGCGCGGTGTCGCACCTCGCCTTGTTGGCTGACCATTAGGCCCGCGTCATATATTCGCCCGAGCGAGTATCGACCTTGATGACCTCGTCGGGTCCAACAAAAAGCGGTACCTGGACAACGAAGCCCGTCTCGAGGGTCGCGGGCTTACGTGCACCCGACACGCGGTCACCCTGGATACCGGGCTCGGTCTCCGCAATGCGCAGTTCCACGGACGGGGGCATTTCCACACCAATGATCTCGTCATTGTGCGTAATCAACATGGCGGTGCCCGTTTCTTTCAGAAAGTTCACGGCGTCACCGAGAGCCTTGGCCGTTACGGGAATCTGGTCGTAGGTCACGGTATTCATGAAGATGTAGTCCTCACCGTCGCGGTACAAGAATGACACATCACTCTTGTCGATGATGGCCTGATCGAGACGCTCGTCCGCACGGTAGGTGCGCTCGATAACCGCACCCGTCCGGGCGTTACGCAGCTTGGTGCGCACGAAGGCGCCGCCCTTGCCGGGCTTGACGTGTTGAAATTCGACAATCGTGAACAATCCACCTTCGGCGGAGATGGTCATACCGTTCTTGATGTCGTTGCTGGAAATGACGCCCATTGTGGTCGTACCTTTCTGAAAAGAATCGAGGCCAGTCTAGGCGTCGACCGATGATTGCCGTGTTACGCCGACAGAAGGCGGGCGACGGCCTCGATGGCCAAGTCGTAACTCTGCGACCCGAATCCGGCAATCGTGCCGTTCACCACATTGGCCAAGGTGCTGGTGCGTCGGAAATCTTCACGACCCGCGGGATTGGACAAGTGGACTTCGATACGCGTTCCTGGGAAAGCGTCCAGCGCGTCGCGCAAGGACCACGAGTAGTGACCCAGAGCGCCCGGATTGATGATGATGGCGTCGTGGACTCCTCGCGCCGCGTGAATAGCTTCGACTAATTCGCCTTCAAAATTTGACTGGAGGTGCACCACGGTGAAGCCATGTTGCTGCGCGAGCGCGGTGCTGCGCTCGACGTGCTGATCCAAGCTTGTGGTGCCGTAAATCTCGGGAGAGCGAATACCCAATTCGTCGAGGTTCGGGCCGGAGAGGAGAAGGATGGACGTCATAGTTGTGCTCCGCACTCTAGAAGGACTTCTCGCACCGTCGCCACCGGGACATTGGACACGGTGCGAATTCCCTCAGGTGTCCAAAGAACGAAGGTGAGATCGTGGTGCGCTTTTTTGTCACGGGCCATGGCTTCAAGGAGATCATTCACTCGGACACCCGCCGGAATTCGAATACTCAAACCCGCCGCTTCCACGAGTTCGTCGTGTTGGCGCACCACCTCATCATCGGCGTAACCCAGCGCGCGGGCTAATCGCGCCGCGTAGGCCAAACCCATAGCGACGGCTTCACCGTGCTCAAGGTCAAGATCGCGCCCCGCCAAACTTTCGGCTTCGAGGGCGTGCGCCAAAGTGTGTCCATAATTCAACAGGGCACGAAGCCCTCCCTCACGCTCGTCCTGCGACACGATTCGCGCCTTGAGCGCCACCGCGCGCAGCACTCTTTCCTCGAGGGACGCGGCAAGAAATTCCGAAACCGAGCGCCCCTCGAGCAAATAGCACTTCACCACCTCGCCGTCACCGGCAGCGAAATCGCGTGCCGGCAAGGTGGCCAGTGTTTCCGTATCGCAGAGAACGGCTCGTGGTTGGTGAAAACTCCCCATCAGGTTCTTGCCGAATTTTGTATTTACTCCAGTCTTCCCTCCGACCGCCGCGTCCACTTGAGCGACCAGGCTGGTGGCCACGTGAATGACGGCAATTCCCCGAAGGTACGTCGCCGCCGCGAAACCCGCGACGTCGGTGGTGGCTCCCCCACCCACCGCCACGATCACGTCGCGGCGCGACATACCCGCGGCCGAGGCGGCGTCAACAATGTCCGCCACAACCTCAAAATTCTTGGCCGCCTCACCCTCGGGCACGAGAACGAGTGACTCCGCGATACCCGTGGTGATGTCGAACCATGGCTGATGACGCAAGCTGTCACTGGTCACGATGAGGGCTCGTCGCGCGTCGGGGAGAATGTCGGCGATGACCGCGGTGAGATCATGACGTGCGCCTTCGGCAACCATCACGTCGTAGGAACGTTCGCCGAGCTCCACCCTTACCTTCATGACGCACCCTCAACGTCGACAAGAATCGCGGCCAGAACATCTTCCACCGAGCCAGAAGCCTCGATACGAATAGTGGATACTTCTTCGTAGAGTGCGCGTCGTTCGTGATAAAGAATCTCGAGAGATTCCGCGGAGGCATTGCGGAGCAGGGGGCGGTCGTTCCCGCTCACCCTGGTGGCCACCACTTCCGAGGGGGCATCCAACCACACCACGAATTCGTGTCGCAAAATCTCGCGCGCTTCCGGGGTCGTGACTATTCCGCCTCCGGTCGCCACGATGTCAACCGATTCGACGGCAAAGGCCAGTGCCGCCATTTCGCTTTGACGAAAACTTGCTTCGCCGTCTTCGGCGAAAATTTGGGCGATAGATTTTTTACGCGTCGCAATCACCACGTCGTCAGTGTCGACTGATCGGCTACCGGTACGTGCTGCCAGTGCCTTAGCGACTGTCGTCTTGCCGACACCCGGCATTCCGACGAGTACGACCGTGGCCATCGTCAGACTCGCGGCGCGGCGCTCGGTGTTTCGCCGAGGTGGGCAAGGTAGCTCTGTGCGTTGCGAACGAATTCGGCCACACTGTCACCGCCAAATTTACGAAGAGCCTCGTTGGCAATCACAATTGCCACCATGGCTTCTGCGATAACGCCCAATGCCGGGACCGCGGTCACGTCAGTTCTCTCCTTGAACGAGACGGTGGATTCCTGGGTGGCGACGTCTACGGTTTCGAGGACGGGTCGGTTGAGGGTCGACAGGGGCTTCATGGAGACGCGAGCAATCAATGGAGCTCCCGAGGTCATGCCACCTTCTAAGCCTCCGGCGTGGTCACTACGACGGATGTAACCACCGCTGGTGACACTTTCACCCGTGGCGATGGCGTCGTGCGCCACCGATCCGCGCTGGGTGGCCTGCGCCATGCCGTCACCGATTTCGACGGCCTTCACGGCTTGGATGCTCATGAGGGCTTGTCCTAAGAGTCCGTCCATCTTGCGGTCCCAATGCACGTGACTACCCAGACCCGCGGGCACATTAAAGGCGATCACTTCGGCCACGCCACCGAGGGAGTCACCATCCTTGGCGGCGGCTTTGATCTCTTGAATCATCAAAGCGGCGGTGGCCTCATCAAAGCAACGTACTTCCGAGTCGTCAATCGTGCCGAGATCCTTCGGGCCCGGGCGGTGTTCGCTCTCGCTGGCCACCGCCCCAATACGCACCACGTGAGAGACCACTTCAATGTCAAGACAACGAAGAAGCGCCTTCGCCAAGGCACCGGCGACCACTCGCGCGGCTGTTTCACGCGCACTCGCCCGCTCCAGGACGTCACGGGCGTCGTCGAAGCCATACTTTTGCATTCCCACCAAGTCGGCGTGACCCGGACGGGGCTGGGTCAGCTTGGTCGTGGGCTGTCCGGGGGCGGCCGACATCTCCTGCTCCCATTTCGGCCATTCCGAATTCGCAATTTCCACGCAGACGGGTGAGCCCAGCGTGCGTCCGTGGCGAACGCCTGCGGTAATACGGATTTCGTCACGTTCGAAGCGCATGCGCGGTCCTCGGCCGTATCCCAGGCGGCGGCGCGCCAGCTCATCACCAATGGATTCGACGGTAATGGCGATTCCCGCGGGAAGTCCCTCGACGATGACCGTTAATGCGGGACCATGGCTTTCACCAGCCGTCAAGAAGCGCAACATAGATACAGCCTAGTTGGGGGCATTCACGGCCCTCCAATTTCTACTTCTCGTAGAAGGGGTTCTCACCCGACGCGTGGTCGGTGACGTCCAAGACGCCTACCAACTGCGGAATTTCTTCCTTGAGGGTCTTTTCGATACCCGAGGACAAGGTCATGCGACTCATGGCGCAACCCTGACATCCTCCCGAGAGACGGACGAAGGCGACATTCTTCTCGTCATCCAAGGCCACGAGATCGGCCCGTCCGCCGTGCGAGGCGATGGAGGGGTTAATCATGTTTTCGAGAACGTCGATGGCCTTGATTGCCATGGGGCTGGTGAGGCCTTTCGCCAAAACTTCGGCGGGGATGCCGGGGTTGGCCTCCTGCGGGGTGGGGGCGTTGGGGTTTACCAAGACCAAGCCACCACCGTTGTCGTGCGAGAACTCCAATCGCGCACCCGCGAGTCGCTCGCGGGAGTCGCTCGGCACGACGACGGTGAGGTCGCCCACCGTGAAGCGGTCATCGGTGTCCTGCGCATCCGCAGCGTCGGAGAAATACAAGTCGTAGGTGTACGCAGCGGCAGCGATGCCGTTGATTTCGATCCATAGTGCGAGGGTCTCGTGCTGAGCTTCGCCGAGACGGGCCTCACTCACGATGCTCAGTGCCTCGTCGGTGATGGTAAGTGTGGGAGAGATGAACGTGGTCATGAAGAAAAGTGTAGAGGTACCGTGTCGCACGCGGTGCGCCTACTAAATTCGCAGCTATGAGTTCAATACCCGACGACGCCCACGAATGGGTGAGTTTCGATGACCAAAAATTCCAACAGACCTACGTTTTTGACGTCACCTTCCTCGAAAGTGGCTGGAACTGCATTTTTGGTCGTGGTTGCCAAGGTGTACTGACCGGCCCGGCGGAGGAGTTGGTCCAAGGGTGCTGCAGTTACGGCGCTCATTTCGTGGACGCTAAGGACGTCAAGCGGGTGGAGAAGGCCGCCAAGCGGCTCACTGACGACCAGTGGCAGTTCAAGTCCAAGGCCAAGAACGGGATTGTCACCACCAACAAAAAAGGCGAGAGTACGACGCGCCTGGTCAAAGACGCCTGCATTTTTTTGAATCGACCCGATTTCCATCGTGGGCCGGGATGTGCGCTCCACGTGCTCTCAATGGACACCGGGGAAAGCTACATTCCTCTCAAGCCCGAAGTCTGTTGGCAGCTACCTCTACGTCGTGACGAAGTAACCAGCGATGACGGGCACGTCACTACCACCATTTCTCAATGGGACCGCAAGCACTGGGGCGCGGGTGGCAGCGAATTTCATTGGTGGTGCACCCAAGCGCAGGAAGCATTCAAATCCAAAACGCGCGTCTTCGACGGAATGAAAGACGAGCTCGTCGCCATGGTGGGTCAGAAGGTCTACGACCGT
>CAINHL010000113.1 GCA_903848885.1 uncultured Actinomycetes bacterium | reverse complement strand
GTGCAGCCAAAACCGGCGAGATAAAAGCCCATCTCTTCGAGAGGTGCGGTGAGTTGAGCGCGGTCGAGGTAGTCCATGACCACGCGACTCCCGGGGGCCAAGGAGGTTTTCACCCAGGGTTTTGCCGAGAGACCCTTGGCTGCGGCGTTGCGTGCCAGAAGTCCGGCTGCGACCAGTCCCGAAGGGTTCGACGTGTTCGTGCAACTGGTAATTGCGGCGACGACGACGGCACCGTCGCGCAGAGTTTCCGCGGCGTCCACACCTGGAACTGTCTTGGGCTCGCGACCGAGAGCGTCGCGGAAGGCTCCGCGCGCACTCGAGAGGTTGACGCGGTCTTGCGGGCGCTTCGGTCCGGCCAGGCTGGGCTCCACGCTGGACAAGTCCAGCTCGACAATGTCCGTGAATACGGGAGATTCGCTGGTGGCGTCGTGCCAGAGGCCCTGGGCCTTGGCGTAGGCCTCAACGAGGGCAACCTGCTCGGGGGATCGGCCCGTGAAGGTCAAATAGTCCACCGTGATTTGGTCGATCGGGAAAATGGCACAGGTTGCGCCGTACTCGGGAGCCATATTGCCAATGGTGGCGCGCGTTTCGAGTGAGAGCGAGGTCACTCCCGGTCCGAATGCTTCAACGAACTTGCCGACCACACCTTTGCGGCGCAGCAACTCGGTAATGGTGAGCACGACGTCGGTGGCGGTGACGCCTTCGCGGGTCGATCCCGTGAGCTTGAGTCCGATAACCGGAGGAATCAACATGGACGTCGGTTGACCAAGCATGGCGGCTTCGGCTTCAATACCGCCGACGCCCCAGCCCAGGACGCCCAGCCCGTTGATCATGGTGGTGTGCGAGTCGGTGCCGACCACGGTATCGAGATAGGCGAATCCCTTATCGTCGAACACCACGCGGGCGAGGTGTTCCAAATTCACTTGGTGGCAAATACCCATCCCGGGAGGTACCACGCGGAAGTTGCGAAGTGAGTTCTGGGCCCATTTGAGGAATTCGTAACGCTCACGGTTGCGCTCATACTCAATGGCCACGTTCTCTTCGTAGCTTTCGGGCGTGCCGGAACGCTCCAAAATCACCGAGTGGTCAATGACCATCTCTACCGGTACTAAGGGGTTGATCTTGTCGGCGTCACCACCGAGGGCGATGATGGCGTCGCGCATGGCGGCTAAGTCCACCACGGCGGGTACGCCGGTGAGGTCTTGCATCAAGACGCGGGCGGGGGTGAAGGAAATCTCCCGGGCGTCGTCACCGGCGGCCTCACCGTGGCGATCGGGCGTGGCGGCCCAGCGCGCGACGGCTTCAATGTCCGCGGCGGTTACTTTGACGCCGTCTTCGTGACGCAGCAAGTTCTCGAGAAGGATTTTGATGGAAAAGGGGAGTCGACTGACACCGAAGTCACCGAGGGCGGTGGCGGTGAGGTCGAAGTAGCGAAGCGTCTTCTCCCCGATCCGTAGTTCCTTTTCTGATCCGAAACTATTAAGGGAGGAAATGGTCACTGCTCTATTCTGCCACCAAAAGCGACACAGCGAAACGGACATGGAGCCCGAAGCGCACGCGAAAAAGTGGGAGACTGGACGCTATGGCCACCCCCTACGACATCTTGTGCGCACGTTTTCAGGACGCCTTTGATCTCTTGGAAAAGGGTGCCGATCCCGTCGTACGCACCTCGGACCGGAGCGACTATCAAGTCAACGGCGTGATGTCCGTGGCCAAACGGCTCGGTCGTCCACCTCGTGAGGTGGCCGAGGAAATCCTGCGTTCGGTCAACATTGCCGACGTCGCCACCGTCGACGTCGCCGGACCAGGCTTTCTCAACGTCACTCTGACGACCGAATTTCTCTCGGCGCAGGTGCATCAACTCCTGGCCGACCCTCGGATGGGCGCGCGGCGATCAACGACGGCTCGTCGAGTGGTTATTGACTATTCCGCCCCGAACGTGGCCAAAGAAATGCATGTCGGCCACCTGCGCTCTACCGTCATTGGCGACGCACTGCGTCGCATGTACGAATTCCACGGCGACGTCGTCATCGCTCGGAACCATATCGGTGACTGGGGAACTCCCTTTGGGATGCTGATTGAGCATCTGTGTGATCTTGGCGAAGAGTCAGCCCTGGCCAGTTTGTCTATGGGCGATTTGAATTCCTTTTACCGCGAAGCCCGTATCAAGTTCGATGGCGACGATGCCTTCAAAGATCGCAGCCGCACGCGGGTGGTGGCCCTGCAGGGCGGTGACGAGGAAACGCGACGGCTCTGGCAATTACTGGTGGATCAATCGGTGGAGTATTTCAGTCAGGTCTACGGCACCTTGGACGTTCTGCTGACTGCCGATGAAGCAGTGGGGGAGTCGTATTACAACGACATGTTGCACGCGGTGGTGGAGGACCTCGATACTGCCGGACTATTGGTGGAATCTAACGGTGCGCAGTGTGTATTTCCCCCGGGTTTTGTCAACCGTGAGGGCGAACCCTTCCCGCTCATCGTCAAGAAGAGCGACGAAGGTTTTGGTTACGCGGCCACGGACTTAGCTGCCGTGCGTGATCGCGTCGCACACGTACACGCGGACGAAATTCTCTACGTGGTGGGAGCACCGCAGTCCCAGCACCTCGAGATGGTCTACGCCACCGCCCGCCTGGCTGGCTGGCTACCCGCGACGGTGCGTTGCGAACACGTCGCCTTCGGCAACGTTTTAGGTACCGATAGAAAAATGTTTAAGACGCGTAGCGGTGACACGGTCAAACTCAGCGACCTGGTCAGTGAGGCGGTCGACCGTGCCGACGCCCAACTCGTGGAGCGCGCGACGCCCCTCGACGAGGCGGAGCGTCGGGCCTTGGCCGTCACCATCGCCCGCGCCGCCATTAAATACGCCGACCTCTCCACCGAGCGTCAACGTGACTACGTCTTTGATCTCGATCGCATGTTGGCCTTCGAGGGCGACACTGGTCCCTACCTCTGCTACGCCCACGCACGCATCCGCTCAATTTTCCGTCGTCTGGATGCTCCATGGACGGCGCCAGAAACCTTGGCGGTGACCGACGCGGCCGCGCGGCACCTACTGCTGGGCATCGTGAACTTCCCCGAGGCCGTGAGCGAGTCCCTCGCCCTGCTCGCTCCGCACCGCCTGTGCACCTATCTCTTTGACCTCGCCCAGCGATTCACGTCCTTTTATGAGTCGTGTCCCGTCCTCAGTGCGGAAGAACCGCTTCGCAGCGAGCGGCTCGCCCTCTGCGAGTTGACAGCGCGCACCTTGGCGGTGGGACTGCATCTTCTAGGAATTGACGCGCCCGAACGCATGTAAGTGACCGTGGGCGCAGTCCACACTGGTGAAATATCCCTCGGGCCTGCGGAATCACTAAAGTCCTAGTCGTGGTACTTCTGCCACGGACTGAGGGGAAACATGAAGGTTAAAGCCGCTATTGCCACGGAAGAAAATGGACCGTGGATCACCACCATGATCGACATCGATGAGCCCAAGGCTCACGAGGTCAAAGTAAAGATGGCCTTCGCCGGAATGTGCCATTCTGACGAGCA
The DNA here is from genome assembly GCA_903848885.1 of uncultured Actinomycetes bacterium. Lineage (GTDB taxonomy): Bacteria > Actinomycetota > Acidimicrobiia > Acidimicrobiales > RAAP-2 > RAAP-2. Next base: position 1,985 of record CAINHL010000113.1, on the reverse strand, counting down.
CGGTCGCACGGGCGACATGACGGCCCCACCGGAAGTCCTCGGCTTCTTCGGTGTGAAGTCGATGTTCCCCTTCGTTGGCGGACACGAAGGCTCCGGCATCGTGGAGTCTGTTGGCGAGAACGTGGTGGGACTTGCTCCTGGTGACCACGTTGCCGTCTCTTTCATTCCATCGTGTGGACGTTGCCTGTCGTGCGCTTCCGGTCAGCCCTACATCTGCGACCTCGGCGCGCAGACGCTGGCTGGTCCCATGATCTCCGACGGCACCTGGCGTCACCACTACGAAGGTGAGCCCCTCAACCGCTTCGCACAATTGGGAACTTTCTCCGAATACATCGTCACTCACGAAGCGTCCTTGGTAAAGATCGACCCGTGGTATGACCTTCGTGCTGCGGCCTTGATTTCCTGCGGCCTCGCGACGGGCTTCGGTTCGGCCGTGACCCGTGGTGGAGTGAAGCCCGGCGACGTTGTTGCCGTTATCGGTTGTGGTGGAGTGGGCGCAGGTGCCATTCAGGGCGCCATCCACGCCGGTGCCCGTGCGGTCATCGCTATTGACCCCAACGAGTCGAAGGTGGAGCGGGCCAAGTTGATTGGTGCCACTCACGGAGCACCCTCAACGCTGGACGCAGCCTTCACTTTCTTGGGTGAGCTGACTTCGGGACAAAACTGCAACGTGGTTATTTTGACCCCAGGCCGTTTGACCGGTGACCTCATTGAGCAGGCTCGCTCGATTTTGGCCAAGGGTGGCACCATCGTGGCGACGGCAATTGCCCCGTTCGACCAAACGCAGGTTGACCTCAACCTCGCCATGCTGACCCTGTACAACCAGGAGATCAAGGGAACGGTTTTTGGTTCCGAAGCACCTCGCGTGCAGATCCCTCGCATGCTGCGTCTGCACCACGAAGGCAAGCTCTTCATTGACGAAATCATCACCAAGGAATACAGCCTTGATGAAGTCAACCAGGGCTACCTCGACCTTGAAGAGGGCAAAAACGTTCGCGGGGTTGTTCGCTTCTAAGTACGTGTGGCGTCACTTCTTGTCGGGAGAAACGGGGCGAGAAGTGACGCGCACGCTCGGGTGATTTCAGGCTGCGCTCAAGAAATTCGGAGAGTCGTCCCACGCGCGTGCGGCATTTGCGAGGTCACAACGTGGGCCGCTCTCTCATGGGTACGAGTGAACGAAGCCCACTCGCGGCTCGCTGCCAACCAGTGATGCGCGGCGTGACGGGAAGGAGAGTGCGACTTTCCCAAGAACCACGCCATACGCCGGTGGCGTACGCGGCGTCGTCGACCATCGCCAAGGGAAGACTCAGAGCCGAATTCGGACGTGAGCCCCGGAAGCGCCAGAGCGTTCCCCCAACCAAAAGAACAAGAGCCGGTCGGCGAAGAATCTTGAGCGCGGCGGCCGCGAAAAGCAGGGGGCCGAACGCGCGCACCACGCCCCGCGCCAAGGGCCCCGCTGATTGCCACACACCGCGCACGACGATGTCGCGTACCAGCTGATCGTTGCGGGCGAATTCTTCCGGCAATTGTTCGCGGAGGAGTCTCTGAGCCATTGCGGAAATAGTCACCGCCAGCTTCTTCTGGCCCAAGAGAAGCGCGAGCAGAGACCCCGTCGTCCAGAGGTCGCCACCCACGGGCGAGAGTCGGGTGGGGTGGCGCAGGGCAAGGGGGCCGGCGGACCGTCCGTAGCCGTGACGTTGGGCCAGCCACTCAGTCCACGAATCGCGTGGTGGATGCTGCACCGTGGTCGACGCGTCGTAGCGAACGAGCCAGCCGGCGTCGTGGAGGCGCCAGACGAGATCTACATCCTCGCCACGTCGCAGTTCCTCGTCGAAGCCCTGACCCAACGCGTCACGGCGCACCAGCATGCAGGCGCTGGGTACGTAGCTCACTCGGCCGTGGGGGACAACCACAGAGGAAAGTGCCCCTAGATCGAGCGGCGAAAACTGCTCTTCAAAGGAACCACGTAGTCCTCCCGTATTGAG
>CAINHL010000112.1 GCA_903848885.1 uncultured Actinomycetes bacterium | reverse complement strand
GACTCACCGCGCAGGGCTTCGTACCAACCTTCGCCCACCACGAAGCCTTCGGCGGCCAGCCACTCCACGAAAGGACTCTGGTCCTCGGGAATATAAAGGCCCACCGAAAATCCCGGCAGGATGCCGTCATAATTGTCAAGCCGCGGATCATCGCGACCCACCGCATCGTCGAGATCGAGGCCTTGATCGGTGTATCCGAACAAGGTGGGGTCGTAACCCGCGCGGCGCGCCAACCAGGCCACGTTGTCCATCGCGTGATCGTGTGGTGTGCCGTTCGCCACCACCCGATTGTTCATTTGATAGGTCCCGGTATACAGCGCGGCGCGGCCGGGAGAGCAGGGGGCGGCTTGAGAATAATGACGCGACAGGCGTACCCCCTCACGAGCGAGGCGATCCAAGTGAGGGGTCTTCACGAGATCGTGCCCGGCGGCTCCGTAGGAGTCACCCCGAAATTGATCGAGAGTGATAAAGAGAACGTTCAGTGGCGGCGTGGTGTTCATACTGTCCCTTCCGTCTTCAGCCTAGGTACTCGCACGCGCCTCCCTGAACTGCCACGATGAATGCGTGAGTATTACCGCGACCGTTCTCAGCTCTGAAGGCCACGTCCTCGACGCCACCGTGGATATCTCCTCGCGCAACTGGTCCGCCGGCACACGCCTCGACCTGACCGTCTCCCTGGACCACGACAGCGCTGTCGACCGCGTCCGTGCGCGTATTGCCGGCGCCGCGGTGGGCGTCACCGAGGTGCTCGAACACGGATTTCAATCGTGGTCTACTGTCCGACGCGCACGCCTCGATGACCTGCGTCCCGAACGCGCCCACGCACCACGCTGGTTCTTGCACCAAATGTTGGCGGACGGAAGTTCGGCGGGACAACAGATAGCGGGCGACACCTTTCTCGTCCATGACCGAGGGATCATCGGTGCTCTCGGGGCGAAGAATCAGTTCACGCGCTTCTACATTGACGGTAACGATCTCGTAGCGGAGTGGTTACTCGACGAAGTACGTCTCGGCGACGCCCGCTCCATCACGCTCGAAGCTGTGTGGTACGCCCAGGGCGAACCCGGTGCTCTCTATGGGCTCTACGCCGATCTAGCGGGTGGCGAAATGCGCGCTCGCGATCCACGCCCCCTCCGATCTGCCTGGTGCTCGTGGTACGACTATTTCGGAGCCATCACGCCGAATGACATTCGCGAGAATCTGACCCTTGCCCGCGAGCACGACATCACCGTGGTGCAGATTGATGACGGGTGGCAAGAAGAGATTGGTCGCTGGACCAGCGTCAACGACAACTGGGGAGAAGACCTTTCCGTTATCGCCCGCGACATCACGAGCGCAGGGGGCGTGGCCGGTATTTGGACCGCCCCCTTCTTGGCCCAACTCGGCGGCTCCTTGGCCACCGAGCATCCCGACTGGTTACTTCGCCACCCGGATGATCGGCCCGTGACCGCACTCACGCATGGCGGTTGGGGCGGAAAAATCGGCGCTCTCGATACCACTCGACCAGAGGTTCTGGAATATCTCGCCGATACTTTTCGTACCTTGCTGTCCCAGGGCTTTCGCTATTTCAAAATTGACTTTTGCCACGCCGCGTCCTCACCGGGAATTCGCTTCGACCCATCAGTGACCAGGGCGCAGGCATTGCGCCGTGGTCTCGAAGCCATCCGGTCCGCCATTGGCGAAGAATCGTACCTGGTGGCCTGTGGGTGTCCACTGCTCTCGGCGGTGGGCATCGTCGACGCCATGCGGGTGTCCGAAGACGTCGCACCCTTCTACCAACCGCGACAGTTCTTCGACGGGTGGCGTGAGTGCAGCGTCGCGGCGCGCAACGCCATCGAACCCTCCATACTCCGCGCACCCCTCCACGGTCGCTGGTTCACCCTCGATCCCGATTGCGTTCTTCTACGTCCGGTACACACGGATCTCACCGCATCGCAGCGGCGACTCGTTCTCGACGTCGCTCTCGCCACCTCGGGCTTCGTGGTCCTTTCCGATCGTCTCGCTCACTACGGAGAACACGAATGGAATCTCGCCCAGAATGCCTTTACCTCTTCGCACGCTGGAATTCGCGAGTTAATCGATCCCTTCTCGCCCACCGTGGAATTACGTGGACCCGCCGGCACCTTTCGGGTTAATTGGGAGCACGGACAGGGCACTTTTAATAGTTGATTCGGACCAAAATGAGGTCACCTACGGACCCTCCGAGACCATCCCCCAAAATTTAGAGATTTCTTACTACCGTAAGGGGCGGTCACGGAGGCCAGCAAAAACAGTACCTAGATAATGGGGAGACACTTGCATGTCCAATATTGAGATTCGCGAAGGCGAATATGGAGATAAAACACTGGCTGTAGAGCCCGGTGGTATTGAAGCAATTCCAGAAAAGGATCGACACGGGAAGGCATCGCACCTCTTCTCGGTCTGGGCCAGCCCCAACCTGGAATTTGCCACGATTTACGTCGGAGCCCTCGCGGTGATTTTCGGCCTGAGCTTTTGGCAGGCAGTTATCGGTGTCATCATCGGCAACACCCTCGGAGCAGCTGCCCAGTACTCGCTCACCAAGGATGGCCCCCGCTACGGCGTGCCGCAGATGGTGATTGGTCGGGCCGCCTTCGGAAAGCTTGGGAACGCCCTACCTTCCATCTTCAACGCCGGTGCTTCCGGTATTGGTTGGTTCGCGGTCAACAGTGCCTCCGGAGCCTTCGCCTTGGCAACCCTGACGCACTGGAACACGTGGATTTCACTCATCATCGTGGCCGTGGCACAGATTGTTATCGCAGCCGTAGGACACAACCTCGTTCACAAGGTGGAGCGCTACTTGCTTCCCTACCTGATCGTTGTGTTCGGTGTGTCGACGGTGTACGTGTTCACGCACGCCCACACCGGTGTTGCTAGTCACCCGTACTTCCCCGGAGCGTTCCTCGTCTACGTCGGTGCCATTTATGGTTACGCCGCTGGCTGGAACCCCTTCTCCGCGGACTACTCCCGCTATCTTCCCGCTAACACGGATCCCAAGAAGGCGGGCCTCTTTGCCGCTGGTGGTCTTTTCGTGTCGGCATCGGTCTTGGAGATTGTCGGCGCAGCTGCGGTGACCGCCGGTATGCACTCCTACGGTGTGGGAACCAACCCCGTTGGTGACTTCACTGGCCTACTGCCCCACTGGTTCAGCTACTTCGTCTTGGCGGGAATCGTGATTGGTTCGATTTGCGCCAACGTCTTGAACATCTACTCGGGATCGATGTCCTTCCTTACGGTGGGACTCAAGCTGGGTCAGAGTGCACGACGTATCGTGGCCATTGGACTCTTCGGTATTGCCGGATTTTTCCTTGCTCACTGGGCGATGTCCAACCCCGCCAACAACCTGGAAAACTTCCTCCTGGTGATGGCCTACTGGATTGGGCCATGGTTGGGTGTTATTGCCGCTGACAAGTTGTGGCGCAAGGGCTCTTCCATCGAAGGCCTGCTCTTTGCTAAGCGCGAGAACTACGCCGGTCCCATTGCCTTTGCCGTCGGTGTGTCACTCTCGATCTGGCTCTTTGCCAACCAGAGCTACTACACCGGTGTTGTGCCTAAGCACAACGGAAACTTCGGTGACATCGCGTTCCCCGTGGGCTTCGTCTTGTCGTTCTTGGTCTACAGCCTTCTCGGCCGTAAGCAGGCCCAGCGCGGCGAGTAGTACTTCGTACAAAAAAATCCCGGTGCTCCGAAAGGGGCACCGGGATTTTTGCTGTCACAGCAATGGAGCGGACTACCGGGCTCGAACCGGCGACCTCGACCTTGGCAAGGTCGCGCTCTACCAACTGAGCTAAGTCCGCGTGTACTCCAATAATAGCGTGTGATTACTTTGGGTCCAACTCCCGCGGTGCGGGTGTTGACAAGTAATAGTCGGCCTCTTCTTGAATATACGTGCGAAGTTTTTCAATGTCGGGCACGTGGCGCGAACAGGCCAAGATGCCCCATTCCAGGGAATCCACGTAGCCCAAGACCGTGATATTCAGGGCTAAGCCCGCCATCAACGGACCGAGGGGGGCTGCGCTCGTCACGAGATAGCCACTCAGATAGAGAGGGATGGGTGGTCCAGGGACGGAACTCACCGTGACGTTGGCGATCGGAGGGAGGACGTCAAAGAGACCCATGTCCGAGAGAGCGCGACCGGCAAAGCTGGTCACGGTCGGGCCGACGGCGGAGGCCAAGTTCATCAACAGCGCCGCGTTGTGCTCACGGTTGATCGAACCTTGCTTCTTGCTAGCTTGCGCCAGAGCCGCGATACGCTCTTCGCGATCGTCGAGGTCAGTTCGCAGACCCGAGAGCATGGCCGAAAACTGATTTCCCATTTCCGCTTCGGCACCCTGACGTCGCACGTTGATGGGAACAAAGGCGATTAAATCTTTCGTCAGCGTTTCGCCACGTTCGTCGAGTAACCGCTTCAGCGCACCCGAGCAGCAGGCCATGATGAAGTCGGTCACGGTGGCCCCGCGGGTCTTGGCCGCACGTTTGGCGTCGGCGAGCGGAGTCTGCAGGCGAGTAAATACCTTCGAGTGGCTCGGGGTTCCGTTCAAAGAGGTTCGTGCCGCTTCGAGAACATTGGGGAGAGCGACTCCCGCGAATTCGTCGCCCTTGCCCTGCACGGTGCCGGCAACCTTGTCGAGGACGTCCGCCACTCGCGACAATCCAGCCGCCACCACGTCCAAGAGGGCGCCCGGGCGTTTGAGCAAGTCAATAGCGGTGTGTCCCAGCATGTCCAACGAGGTTGGCAGGGCGCCGACGGGTTCCGTCGACGCCGGAGCGGGCTCACGCACGTCAGGGGTGATGTCAAAGAGCCCCGCGAAGGTCAGCGCGCCCGACACACCGTCGGCCAGAGCGTGGTGGACCTTCATCACGATGGCAATGTTCCCCCCTTCGAGGCCCTCGATGACGTTGAACTCCCAGAGGGGGCGGTCCGGAAGGAGTTCCTGGGCCATGACACGCCCCACTAAGGCATTGAGTTGGTCGGTGTCCCCAGGGGCCGGCAAGGCACGACGGATGACGTGCTCGCTGACATCAAAATCAGGATCGTCCGCCAATACGGGCCAGGCTAAATCCAAAGGTGCGCGAATCACCCTTTTGGTGAGTGAGGGAATTTCGTGGATGCGACTAGCGATATTCGCACGGATCATTTCGAAACGTTCGTTCGGCGTGAGATCGTCGTTGGTCTCTAACTCAATGATGGCCCCGATGTGCAGGGGAGTACTCGGCACCTCGAGGGTGATGAAAGCACTATCGAGGGGATCGAGGGCGCGCCAGTTCATCGTCCGCTACTCCCGAAGCCGGCGTCGCCACGGGTGGCGGCGGGTAGCTCCTCGCTCTGCACCAGGGTAAAAGTGGGCACCGGGAGAATAACTAATTGGGCGATGCGGTCGCCCACTTGCACCACGTAGTCGTGCGTGGGGTCGAGATTGACGAGAGAGACTCGCACTTCCCCGCGGTAGCCCGCGTCAATGAGCCCGGGGGCGTTCGCGCAGGTCACGCCGTGCTTGGTCGCCAGACCACTACGAGGCAGGACGAATCCGGCGTATCCCTCGGGCAGGGCCATGGAAAAACCAGTGCCGACGAGGGCGCGACCCCCTCTCGCCGTCAAGGTAACGGACTCGTGCGCGACGAGGTCCAACCCGGCGTCACCGGGGTGCGCGTAGGACGGCATCTGAGCTGACGAGCCCTCAAGTCGGATAGGGATATTCACAGGGAGGCAAGTTTACCCCTGTACGCACCTGGACGCCCTGAGAATTCACTAACCTCGCCTGCGTGCTGGTATGGATGGACTTAGAGATGACGGGCCTCGAGCCGGATCGCCACGTCATCGTCGAAATCGCCACCGTGATTACCGACGATGACCTCCGCGTAATTGCCGAAGGACCCGATCTGGTGGTGCACGCGAGCGCCGCGGAATTGGCCGAAATGGGCGACTTCGTGACCGCCATGCACACGAGCTCGGGACTCGTGGAGCAAATTACGGCGTCGAACATTTCCGTCGCGGCGGCCCAAGAAGCCACGCTGTCTTTTCTGCGTCAGCACATCGCCGAGTCGGGGACTATCCCCCTCGCCGGAAACTCCATTGGTACCGATCGGCGCTTCTTGCAGGAATACATGCCCGAACTCGAAGCCTTTTTTCACTACCGCAACGTGGACGTGTCCACCATCAAAGAACTCGCCAAGCGTTGGTACCCCGACATCATTACTCGACGTTCGGAAAAAGACTCGGCGCACCGCGCCTTGGATGACATTCGTGAATCTATCGCCGAGCTGACTTTCTACCGCGAACAACTTTTTATTCCTACGTCCCAGGAGTCCCCCCATGACTGACGTTCTCAGTATTCACGATGCCGACGCGCAGCTCACCGCAGCCGGACAAATGTTTGAGGTCGTAGAGACCACCATTCGTGGCGAGACCAATCGCGTCTGGAAGAACGCCCCCGCCTCACTCAAGACCATGTTGGATCTGTCCTTGAATCACGCCGACAAGGACTTCATCGTCTACGAGGACGAGCGCTACACCTTCGCCCAGCACTTCCGCATCGCCGCCACCATGTCGCATCGCTTCATCGCCTTGGGCGTTCTTCCCGGTGACCGTATCGCCATCGCCGCGCGCAACCTCCCCGAGTGGATCTTTAGTTTCTGGGGATCGGTGTGCGCCGGTGCCGTGACCGTACCGGTGAACGCCTGGTGGACCGGCGAAGAACTCCACTACGGACTCTCGGACTCCGGCAGCAAAATCGCCGTGGTGGACGAAGACCGTCTCGAGCGCTTACGCCCCTACCTCGACCAGCTCCCCGACCTCGAGGTGTTGATAGTTATTTCCGAGAATCGCCACCACGAACCGCGCCTGGGCGAGGGGCATTCGCGAATTAAAATTCGTAGTTTTTCCGAGGTGCTGGGCGAGGTTACCGATGACGCTACCCCACCCGCCATCGAGATTGACACCGACAGCGACGCCACGATTTTCTATACCTCCGGCACCACCGGACGCCCCAAGGGGGCGGTCGGGACGCATCGCAACGCCATTACCAACCTTTTTAATCTCTTTTATTCCGGTACCCGCAACACCCTGCGCTACGGCGCCGCTCCCGCCGAGGACGGCCCCGCCCTGCAGACCGCCTACATGCTGAACGTGCCGCTCTTTCACGCCACTGGTTGCTTGGCCGTGATGATTGTCCAGACCACCTCGGGCGGCAAGTTAGTGATGTGCCACCACTTCGACGCGACCCAGGCCTTGGAATTGATTC
>CAINHL010000111.1 GCA_903848885.1 uncultured Actinomycetes bacterium | reverse complement strand
TGGCCCAGAGTGTCCGAATCGATGCGAACGTTGCCTCGACGAATCCACTCATCGGTGATGCGTTGGTAGATGGGTAAGCGCGCCACGGTGGGCTCGCTGAGTTGCTTGGAACGTATGAGGGCGCTCGACATCGTCTGTACGCTAGCGATTCTCTGTTAGCGCCCTAATTGACGCGAGCGTTCGGTGGCGGCAGCCACGGCCTCTAAGAAACTGGCCCGCACGGCACGGCCTTCGAGCATGCGAATTCCCGCCGCGGTGGTTCCCCCCGGTGAGGTGACTTGCGCCCGGAGAACTTCGGGCGACTCACCCGACGCTTGCAGCAAGGCGCCCGCTCCGGCGAAGGTGGCGATCACCAGTTGGCGTGAGATTTCTTGGGTCAGACCCTGATGAACTCCCGCTTCGATGAGTGCTTCCACTACGAGATAGAGATAGGCCGGCATGGGTCCGCTCAAACCGGTGACCGCGTCGAGATGACGCTCGGGCAATCGAACCACCACTCCGAGCGAGCCCAGAATTTTTTCGGCCCATTCCAAATCTTCGGTGTGCACGTGCGATCCGCCGGCCATGGCGCTGGCGCCCTGACCAATCAGCACCGGGGTATTCGGCATGGCACGCACCACGGCAACTTCGCCCGGCATCGCTGCTTCGATTCGCACGGTCGACAGACCCGCGACCACCGAGAGCAGACGCGTGACGCCGCACAGTCCGGCGGTCTTCGCGGAGGCTTCGGCCTGTTCGGGCTTGACGCAGAGAATCGCTCCGGTGGTGGGGCCCACGTGGTCCAAGGACAACGCGGCCTCCACCTTCAGGCCAGGGAAGAGAGTTTCGAGTTCGACGCGTCGCTCGGACGATGGTTCAATGACGCAGAGGTCCTTGACGGTCCAGTGCTCGGCTCGCACGAGGCCGCTCACAAAGGCGCCACCAATACGGCCACCACCAATAATGACGAGGGGGAAGGTCACGCCTCTACGCTAGTGACCGAGGCTAGGACGTGCCAATTCGCCGACGCCGCCGGTACAAAGAGCCCAATCCCATCGTCATAGCCGTCGGGAAGATCTCGTCCACGTAGTGCAGGGCGGCCCCACAGAGTTCGTCCAGACGCTCGGCGTTGAGGTCCCCTACCGGCACCCGTCCCACGAGGTACACGGCCGCTTCGGGACCCAAGGCCAAGTGCAGTCCGTACAAATCGGCATTCTTAGTGAGGAGAAAACGAAAAACGTCTTCGATCTTCTCTTCGGGCGCGGGCATGACCTGCGCTTCAAAGTGGACGGTGCGCTGGCGTAAGGTCACCCACAAGGTGACGAATTCCTTTTCTTCCCCCGCTAAGCGAATTAACCACCGATAGTGACCGCGTTCATCTGGCTCACCGGTGGTTTCCAACGCGCGCAGGACACCGGAGGCGAACCACGGCTCGCTCCACTGCGTGATGGTGGCGCTCAGGGTGGCGGCGGCGCCGTCATCGGCGATGGGAGTGCTGGTCACGGGCAGACCACCAAAGCCGAGTCGGCGATGGCGGTCACGAGGACGAGCAGGCGTTGGGCGGTCGCCTTCCAGGTGTAGTCCCGTGCCAATAAGACGGCGTTCGTCGACAGAGAAGTTGAGCGCTCAGGGGACAAGGTCCACGCCACCGCCGCGGCCCAGTCACTCGGCGTGCGTGAATCCACGATGACGCCGTTGTGTTCCGACTTCACCAAGGTGGTGAGCCCACCAACGTTGGATGCCACCACGGGAGTCCCGCAGGCCGCTGACTCCAAGGCCACGAGGCCAAAACTTTCGGCACGCGAAGGAACCAGGGTCACGTCCGCGGCACGGAACCACGTCGAGAGCAGCTCGTGCGGCTGCGGGGCCACAAAATGCACCGCACCCACCACGCCCATTTCCACGACTCGTTGGTGGAGACGGTCCACTGTCGACATGCCTGCGGGACCGCTGGGGCCGCCCACGATGGCCAACATGGCGTTGGGAAATTCACGGCGCACTTCGATGAAGGTCTCCAGCGCGACGTCCACGCCCTTGAGCTCTTGCAGTCGCCCTACGTAGAGCAAGAGCGCACCTTCAGCGCTGAGATTGAGAGCTCGACGCGCCTGGGGGCGGTAACCCGGGGCGAAGAAGGCGTGTTCGACACCCAGAGGAACGACGTGGATGCGTGAGGGGTCAATGTCGTAGTGCGCGGCAATCTGTCGTGCTTCTACGTCGCAGGAGGCCAACACGGCGTCACTGCAGTTCATGGTGGATTGCTCGTGTTCGGCCCGGCGATCAGATTCGGGCTGGAAGGTTTCCGCCTTCACCCTCTCCAGAGTGTGGAAGGTGGTAATCAGCGGAACGGAAAATTCGTGTTTGAGACGATGCCCGACGAGCCCACTGAGCCAGTAGTTAGCGTGCACGGCATCCGGGACGCCGCCACAGCGAAAAGCGGCGGCGACGGCGTCGGCGAAGTTGTCCACGTAGTCTGGGAGCTCTTCACGCGACAAGCCGCGACTGGGACCCGCGGTCACGTGATGCACGCGGAAACCCGGCTCTACCTCGACGGTGTCGCGGAGCGCCGAACTGTCGCGGCGGGTATAGACCTCCACCTCGTGCCCGAGTCGCGCAAGCGAAGCGGAGAGTTCACGGACGTAGACGTTCATTCCCCCGCCGTCACCAGTGCCGGGTTGAGCTAAGGGTGAGGTGTGATACGAGAGAACCGCGAAGCGAGCCACGCTCGTAGCCTAACTGTCGTTCGACGAAGTGCTTTCGGGAGAATCGTCGGCCAAGAAGGATGCGAGAACGCTTAAGAGGGCTTGTCGTTGCGCGTCATTCAGACGAGGATCCGACAAGATAGCCGCTTCAGTCGATGAGTGACGATGCGCATCGAGAATTCCGGCCTGCACGTAGAGGGTCTCGGCAGAAATCTGCAAGCCCTTGGCAATTTTTTGCAAAATGTCAGCGCTCGGCTTTTTCAAGCCCCCTTCAATTTGCGAGAGGTACACGCCCGAGACGCCCGCGAGCTCGCCCAACTTGCGCAGGGAGATCTGCGCGGCCGCGCGTTGCTCGCGCAAGAAGGCGCCAAGGTCGAGAGGTCGTTGTTCGCTCACGACGTCATCGTAGGTTGCGCAGCGACCTCGGCGAGATGACCCAGCGAAGTTGCCGTGCGGGAACGAGTCCAAAGCTACGTGAATCAGTGGAGTACTCCTCGTTATCGCCCCGCAGCTCCCATAAGGAACCCTCCCGGCGCACACAGCGTTTGACCAAGAAACGTTCGGGCTTGCGAGGGTCGCTGGTGACCACCACGTCGCCTTCTCGGAGAGGACGCCAGCGCCGCGAGGCCGTGACCCGTTGGCCTGGCCCCAGGGTGGGCATCATCGACACCCCGTCAATCTCTACCCGCAGGAAAAGGGTGCGCAGCCACCGAGAGAACATAGGAAGAACGCTAACGCCCCCGAGTCGCTAGCCTAGAAACTACGGAAACATCCGTTTCGAACTACCCGAAAGGCATCATCATGAGTCTGCGTTCTCGCCTCGATTCTTTCCTCGACCGCTCGGTCGAGACCATTACGGTCAGCGCCCACTGCGACCTGCCCTGCGGCATCTACGACCCGGCGCAAGCCACCCTGGAAGCCCAGTCAGTAAAGGCCTGCATGGAGAAGTACGCCGCGTCGTCGGATGCCGACTTTAAAGTGCGCGCTACCGCCATCAAAGAAGAGCGTGCCGAATTAGTCAAGCACCACCTCTGGGTTCTCTGGACCGACTACTTCAAGCCCGAGCACCTCGCGAGCTACCCGAACTTGCACGACCTCTTCTGGAAGGCCACCAAGTCGGCCGGCGAAGCCAAGAAGACGAACGACGTGGCCGTGGCCGATCGTTTGTTGAGCGAGATTGCCGGTATCGCCGAAATTTTCTGGGCTACCAAAAAGTAACTTCTTGTCATCAATTCCCCCGGGTCGCCTTTCGGCGGTCTGGGGGAATTTTTGTTTTATACGAGTTTGGGGTGCGCCACGCAGGAAGTGCGCAGTGGGTCACTCGCCAATTCCTCGTCGGTGATGGGTGCTGCGCAGACCTCGCAGGAGCGATAGGTACCGGCGCGTAGGCGATCGAGTGCCTGGTCCACCAAGTTCAAAGTCGATTCAATAGTGCTGACAGTTTCGTTAGAAATTTCGCTCACCCCCACAAACTACCCTGCCGCATCGCTCCGCGAGCGGGCTTCTCTCACGCGGGCAGTGGGGTCACCAGTAATTTCACGGCCACCAGCAACATGATCAGGCCAATGAGCGAATCAAGAATTCGCCACGTCAGCGGTCGGGCCATATAGCGTGCCGCGAAACGTGCCCCAAACCCCAGAGTGGAAAACCACAGGACGGAACTCACCGACGCCCCCACGGCGAACCACCACTTGGCGTGACCGTACTGGTTTCCGATGGACCCCAGGAGCAGCACGGTGTCGATATACACGTGGGGATTGAGAAAAGTGAGAGCCAAAGTGGTAGCCAGCACTGATCGCTCGGCGGGAGACCTTTCGTCAGTCGGAATAAGCACCTCGGGATGCCGTGCCTTTCGAAACGACGAGAAACTGAAGTAGAGAAGGTAGGCCACGCCAACCCAGCGCAAGAGTTGCAGCGCCCAACTCGCCGAGTGCACCACGCCGCCGATTCCCGCCACACCCAGCACAATGAGGAGGACGTCGGAAACCGCGCACAGCGTCACCACCAGGCCCACGTAACGCCGGGTCAGTCCCATCCGCATGACGTACGCGTTCTGCGCACCGATAGCTACGATCAGCGAGAGCCCGGTGACAAGACCAGCGAAGGCGGCATTCATCCGGACATCTTCCCACTCGGGGCACGAGAAGGTCATAAATCTCGTGCGCTAGTCTGTGTTGTCCGAGTTATGAGTTTGCGTTACTGCACCCTCGCTTCACCGGGCCGCTAGCTCATCGGGTAGAGCAGGGGACTTTTAATCCCAAGGTGCCGGGATCGAGACCCGGGCGGCCCAC
>CAINHL010000110.1 GCA_903848885.1 uncultured Actinomycetes bacterium | reverse complement strand
TGTGGAACGGTCGCTTTAGCACCCCCATGTCGAAGGCCCTCTGGGACCTGTCCGAGAGCTTCTCCTTCGACCACGTACTAGCTCACCATGACATCACTGGTTCGGTGGCTCACGTGAGTGGTCTGGGGGCGGCGGGTCTGTTGACCATGGACGAAGTCGATGTATTGCTTGCTGCCCTGGAGGAAATTCGGGTGGAGTTTGCCGCCGGCACCTTCCTTCGTGGAGAGGCTGACGAGGACATCCACATGGCCATCGAGCGTCGCGCTGCGGAGATTGCGGGAGACGTCGGCGCAAAAATTCACACCGCACGTAGTCGCAATGATCAAGTCGCCACGACCTTGCGCTTGTTTACCCGTGATGCCCTGACAGAAATAGCTCAGACCGCCCTCGGTCTCGTAGAGAGCCTGCGACAGCTTGCCGCGGCGAATCCCGCGGCGTATCTTCCGGGATACACGCACTTGCAGCGGGCCCAGCCAGTCTTGTTGTCGCATCATCTGGGTGCACACGTGTGCGCTCTTTTGCGTGACGTCGATCGACTCTGCGACACCAGAACGAGATTGAATGTGTCTCCATTGGGGGCCGGTGCCATCGCGGGAACTTCCCTTCCTATTCACACGAGCGTGACGGCGCAACTTCTGGGATTCCGCGAGCCCTTCGCTAATTCAATGGATGCGGTGAGCGATCGAGACTTTGTGGCGGAGGCCCTCTTTGATATCGCCCTCCTGGGCGTACATTTGTCGCGGATGGGCGAAGAGTTGGTTCTCTGGACGAGCTCGGAATTTGGCTTTGCCACTCTGGGCGATGCCTTTACGACCGGCTCGTCGATGTTGCCGCAGAAGAAAAATAGTGACGTCGCCGAACTTGCTCGCGGCAAGAGCGGGCGAATGGTCGGCAACCTCACAGCGGTTCTGGTGATGCTGAAAGGGCTCCCGCTGTCCTACAACCGTGATCTCCAAGAAGACAAGGAACCCCTTTTCGATTCCGTATCGAACGTTCTCCGCGTGTTAGTAGCCCTGTCGGGCGCCTACGAATCTATTGACTTTCACGCAGAGAAGGCTGCCGCGGCAGCAGACGACGAGCTCTTGACGGCCATCGACATCGCCGAACTCTTGGTAGAAAAGGGCGTTCCCTTCCGACAGGCGCACGAGCAAGTGGGCCAATTGGTGGCGGAGGTCGTGTCGACAGGACGCTCTTTGTACGAAGTGGCCGTCGCCCACGACCTCCCCGTTTCGTCCGTAATGTTTGCTGCGGGCCAAAGTCTGCGCGCTCGTCGCTCACCGGGTGCGAGTGGTCCCGATGCGCGTGAAGCCCAGAATCGGTGGATTGCCGATGAGGTGGCGCGGCTCACGGTGCGTACGAACTCGTTGCCGGAGTAGAACTCGCGCGCTGCAGCTGTGTTGCGTGCGCTTCAGTCGCGAGATATTTCCTCACGACGCAGAACTGGACGTCCTAACTGCCTAACTTGGTTGTTTACACAAAATAATGGCTTGTTCTAGATTCATACGCTGGCCACTGGCAAAGAGGGCGTCGAATTCCACATCACCCAGCTGGGCGCGTCCCACCTCCGTGATGGTTTTGACAAATCCGCGTTCCTCAGCGGCCCAGCGATAACCCACCGGCTGCTCTACGTCGGGGCAAATCTTTAGGGTCCACGCCATGAGTTGAACGGCGCGTTGGTAGTTGGCATTCTCGAGCGAAATACGGGCGAAGTTGAGAGCCACCCAGGACATAAATGGTGCCGTGCGTCCACTGCGAATCGAACT
>CAINHL010000109.1 GCA_903848885.1 uncultured Actinomycetes bacterium | reverse complement strand
CGTCAGGAGGGCGACGGAAAGTAACGAGTGTCGAAGGGCGGTGGTGCCGTATCGATGCAGAATTGCGTCCAGGCCACAGACAATGGTGACAATGAGCGCGAAATAAATCACGATAACGAATCGTGCTTGGACGATGCTGCTGATGATGGGGAGTGTGGCCCATTGGTGGATATTGATGACACCGAGTCGTAGAACGATCAGCGCCGCCGTGACGGATCCCAGCGCCACCGTACGTCGCCACCACCACGGCAGTGTGACGAGTGACATAACGAAGAGCCCCCAGCCGATGTAATCCACCCCGGGACCTTGCGGACCGCCGTAGCCCACGTCGCTGAGTTCCCCACTCTTCGCGAGGGCGCCCGCCTGAATGGTCACCATGTTCCGAAGGCCAAGGCGTGTCGGCCCCCAGAAGGGTCCCTGCAAGTGCTGCGGTCCGTAAAAGTACAAGTAGACCGGGTACATCAGCAATACGGTGGGGAGGGCGATAGCCCACGCCGCTGTGCGAAGGTCGAGTGGCCAGTGCAAAGGACGCTTCTGCAGTCGTTCGCGAATGAACCACACCACCGCGATAGCACCAATCACGAAGAGGTCGATGACGAATACCTCTTGGCCCAACATGAATTGCGCCACGGTCGCGAGTCCAATGGCCGTGACCACCCAACGTGGCGAGCGTCGATGCGTCATGAGGTCGTGGGCCCACGCCACGACCAGGGGGAGATACGCCAATACGGTCAAGTTGACATGGCTCAACATGGCGTTACGCATCACGAAGGGCATGTAGGCGTAGGCCAGGGCCCCGCCGGCGCTCACGAGGTCATAGCGAGTAAGACGTCGCAAGAACCACCACATGGCCATGCCCGAGAGAATGGGGGCCAAGAGGTTGGACAGATTGGACGACGTAATTGGTCCCCAGATGGCGGTCACGGGTGACAGTGCGAGCGCCATGGTGATCCAGCTGGTGTTGTTCGTGGCGCTGATGCCACCGTTGCCGGCGAAGAGAAATTGCGAGTGCAGCGGGTTAATCCAGTGAGAAAAAGAAAAGGGGAACCAGCCGAACCACCAGACCTGCTCCACGGGGTCGCCGCAGTTGCAGGTCATCATCTGGGTGGGATGCGGGGCGAACCAAATGTGTGACCAGACAAACAAACTGATGGTGACCAGTGCCAGCAACATGATGCCGGAGCGTGTCCATAATTTCATTCGCAGCCACGCCCCCATAGCTCCAGTCTCCCACAGGGGGTGAGAGAAGAAGGAGTGCGTGGCTAGATCATTGGCTGTTCGTCGTGGGCTTCCACGGCGAGGTGGGGCAGAGTCTTCTCGAGAAAGGCCGGCATCCACCAGTTGGCACGGCCGAAGAGATGCATGAGGGCCGGAACCAAAATGGTGCGCAAGATGAAGGCATCCAAGAGCACGGCACCGCCTAGACCCACACCAAATTCGGCGATGACGCGCTGACCTCCAAAGACGAAGGAGAGAAACACGCAAATCATGATCAGCGCGGCCGCGGTAATGACGCGCCCGGTGTTGGCCTGGCCGTTGGTGACAGCTGTCTCGTTGTCCTGAGTAGCGACCCACTCTTCGTGCATGCGGGAGACCAAAAAGACTTGGTAGTCCATGGAGAGTCCGAAGAGGATGGCGATCATGATGACTGGGAGGAAGGACTCGATGGGACCCGTACCGGCACCCAGCAGAGAGCTACCCCAACCCCATTGGAAGACCATCACCACTACACCAAAGGAAGCCGCGGCGGCGAGCAGGTTCATGACTGCGGCGGTGAGCGGCACCAAGACACTGCGGAAAGCGATCATCAGCAAGAGACAACCCAGAAAGGCGATCACGCCCACGAAAAGGGGAATCTTGCTCTTAAGAACGCTGGCGAAGTCGGCGAAGATCGCGGTGGCCCCGCCGATGTGAGCGGACAGGTGGTACTGCGGTACGAGCTGATGGCGGATGGTGTTGATGAGATCCACCGTGCGCTGGTCCTGTGGGCTAAAGGCAGGCGTGGCGAGGATGAGTGCCACTTGCTGTCCGTCGACGTGATAGGGCAGCACGATGGGCGGTGTTGTCGAGACGACGCCCCTGACGTGGTGAAGGGCGGCCGCGAAGTTACCTAACTCCGTGGCCTGCCCCGGCGTGAAGGGAACCACAATCTGCAAGGGTCCGTTGAAGCCGGGTCCAAACCCTTGGCTGAGGTATTCGTAGGCCTGATGCGTCGTGCTTCCCGCAGGGTCGCTTCCCGCATCGGCACTTCCGAGGTGCAACGAGAAATACGGGACGGCGAGGGCACAGATGGCCACACCCGACACGAGGGCTAAACGCACGGGGTGACGGGCCACGAATTGGCTCCATCGCAACCATCCGCCGGCGGTGACTTCACCTTCCGGACCGTTCGCGGCGAGGTGGCGGCGTTCCTTACGTGAGAGGACGCGAGGTCCAATAAAGGCCAAGAGCGCGGGGAGCAAGGTCACTGACGCCAGCATCACGATGGCCACCGTGAGGGATGCGGAAATTGCGACCCCGTTGAGGTATCCGAGATGAAGCACAAACATTCCGAGCAAGGCCACCACCACGGTAGAGCCCGCAAAGAGCACGGCCCTTCCGGAGGTGTTCAAAGCGTTGCTGACCGATTCCTCACTGCTCATACCGCGTTTGAGGCCTTGGCGAGTGCGAGTCACGACAAAGAGGGCGTAGTCAATACCTACTCCCGCACCAATCAGTGAGCCGAGGATGGGCGAGAATTCTGCAATCCCCACCACGTGGCTGAGCAAGATCGTCGCTCCCGATGCGATACTCAAGGCGACGAGGGCTACCCCAATCGGGAGAAGCATCGCGAAGAAAGACCCGAAGGCAATCAGCAAGACGACGAAGGCTCCCAGGAAGCCAAAGATGGCGTCGGGGCTTCCCTTACGCTGGGCCGCGCTGGCGATGGCCTGACCACCAAAGGCGATGTGCAATTTCGAAGTTTGCGTGGTGGTACCAACATTCAATACTTTCTTCACGATTTCTGGTGGCACTCGAAACGCCACCTTCGAGAAGTTGAAGCTGCCGTAGGCAATGGTGCCGTTCGAAGAAATCTGTCGCGAATGCGAACAGGGCGCAACAGTGGGGCAGAACGGTGAGGTCACGTTGGCGACGCCGGGGATGGCGGCAATCTTGTTCAGCGTGTCGGTGATGATGGCTCGGTTGGCGGGATCGGTGACTGAACCCGAAGTGCTCTGGAAGACAACTTGATCGGTGTCACCCGCTTGAGCAGGGGCGGCCTTTAAGAGGAGCTGGTAGGCGGCAACGGAGTCGGTCCCGGGGAGGGTGAAGGTATCGGAGTAGGCCGACCCGGCTGAGCGGGAGGCTACGGACATTCCCACGAGCAGGCCTACCCACAAGATGAGAACGATCCAGCGACCCCGAAAGGTCCAGCGAGCGAGTGATGTCATGGGTACTCCTTAGTGGGGGGACGACGAATCGGTAGCATTCGCCAACGGGATTACGCCTGCCAGCCTAAAGGGGAGAAATGACGAGTACGTCCGGACGGGAAACTCCACGATTTCCTGGTCACCGGTACCCCCAAGTAATCCCCGTACCCGATGAAATACGCCCCGGGCGCCCCGCGCCTTGGGCCAAACTTTCGGCGAGTCAGCGAGAATCCCTGACGCTGCAGGTGGTTCAATCGGCGCTGGGCGCGCACCGCCAGTTATTTTCACAGCGGCCCATCCCGACCAACGTGGCGGATCTGGGCATCAGCGATGAACCGCTGCCCGCCGCCATCACGCGATTGTCCGCGGTCTTGGTGGGCCTTTTTGAGCGTGAGGGTGAGGTCCACCTCATCTTGACCCGACGAGGCCAACACCTCCGCCACCACCGTGGGGAGGTTGCGCTCCCCGGTGGGCGCTCCGATGAGGGAGAAAGCCCTGTTACTACCGCCCTTCGTGAAGCGGCCGAGGAGGTGGGGCTCGATACCACCATCGCCACCCCTGTGGGTTGGCTGACACCCATCCTCACCTTCGCGTCGGGCTCGGCGATTTGGCCAGTAGTGGCGGTCTTGGATTCGGAGCCGGAACTTCGGGCGGACCCCGCGGAAGTCGAACGAGTTTTTACCGTCTCCCTCTCGTGGTTGATGGACGAAGGGAACTTCGTGGAGGAGCAATGGCGACGGGCGGGATCTCGTCCCCATGCGGACCCGGAAGGTTTCTTTCCCATCTACTTCTTCCGAGTCCCCGGTGAGGTGGTGTGGGGGGCGACCGCTCGCATCCTCAACGAGTTGCTGACCGTGGTGACGAAGCAACTCGGGAGTCCCACAGGGCTGGTGGGCGATTAGATTAGACCCATCGCTCGCTCGGTCGCGAGCGGGTAAAAGTGAATCCCGGAGGACACAGTGGCGGAAGTCGAAATTGGCATTTATAAGTCGGCCCGACAGGCCTACGGCTTTGATGACATTGCTATTGTCCCGTCACGTCGCACCCGTGACCCCGAGGACGTCGACATTTCGTGGCAAGTCGACGCGTACAAATTTGAACTTCCCGTGTTGGGATCAGCTATGGACGGTGCGATTTCGCCCGCTACGGCCATCGAAATGGGCCGCCTCGGAGGACTCGGTGTACTGAACCTCGAAGGTTTGTGGACGCGTTACGAAGATCCCATGCCCTTGTTCGATGAAATTCGTGAGCTCGCCGACGACGTCGCAACCAAGCGAATGCAGGAAATGTATTCCGAGCCGATCCAACTTGAACTGGTCACGCAACGCATTCGTGAGATGAAGGCGGCGGGAATTATCACCGCCGCGTCGGTCACGCCACAGCGCACCAACTGGATGGCCCAGGCTATTGCGGCCGCGGGTCTGGATATTTTGGTCGTTCAGGGAACTGTGGTGTCGGCGGAACACGTCAGCAAGACCGTCGAGCCGTTGAACTTGAAGAAATTCATTCGCGAATACGAAATCCCCACCATCGTGGGCGGTTGTGCTTCCTACCAAGCCGCGCTCCACCTCATGCGTACCGGAGCTATCGGTGTTCTCGTCGGTGTTGGTCCCGGAAATGCCTGCACCACTCGTGGCGTCCTCGGTGTTGGTGTGCCGCAGGCCACCGCTATTGCGGACGTCGCCGGTGCGCGTATGCGCCACCTTGACGAGACGGGCGTCTACGTTCACGTCATCGCCGACGGCGGCATGAGTAAGGGCGGCGACATCGCCAAGGCCATTGCCTGTGGTGCCGACGCCGTCATGATCGGTTCACCGCTTACCAGTGCGCACGAAGCACCGGCACGAGGCTTCCACTGGGGCATGGCGACCTTCCACCCCACCTTGCCGCGCGGCGCACGCGTGCGCACCCAAGTTCGTGGTTCGCTGAAGGAAATTCTTCTCGGCCCCGCCACCGAGAACGATGGTCGACTCAACCTCTTTGGTGCGTTGCGCACCTCGATGGCGACCTGCGGATTCGAAACCCTCAAGGAGTTCCAGAAGGCTGAGATTATGTTGGCCCCGTCACTCCAGACCGAAGGCAAGCAACTGCAGCGGGCCCAAGGTGTGGGGATGGGTCATTGACCTCGTCCGTTCTGGTCGTTGACTTCGGGGCGCAATACGCGCAACTGATTGCGCGTCGTGTGCGAGAAGCGCACGTGTATTCCGAAATCGTGCCGTCGACAATTTCGGCCGCCGACGTGCGGGCAAAGAACCCGGGGGCCATCATCCTTTCGGGTGGTCCCAAGTCGGTCTACGAGGTTCCCGCTCCGTCCCTGGATCCCGAGATTTACGCTCTGGGAATCCCCGTGTTGGGCATTTGCTACGGAGCCCAATTGATGGCCCAGCAACTCGGGGGAGTGGTAGCCAAAACTGGGGCCGGCGAATATGGCCGTACCGCTATCACCCGCCGGGGCGAAAGTGCATTACTCGCACACTGGGATGACGTCACTAACGCGTGGATGAGTCACGGCGACGCCATCGCCGAAGCCCCCGAGGGTTTTGTCATCACCGCATCGTCGCCCGAAGCGCCCGTCGCGGTGATGGAAGATGCTGCTCGTCGTCTCTACGCGGTGCAATTTCATCCGGAAGTCGTTCACTCTGATCGTGGCCAAGAACTGATTGAAAACTTCCTGCACGGTGCGGCGGAACTCGACTCTGCGTGGACGAATAGCTCAATCATTGACGAACAGGTCGAGATCATTCGCCGACAAGTGGGGAGCGAGAAAGTTCTCTGTGCTTTGTCGGGCGGCGTGGATTCTGCCGTGGCCGCAGCCCTCGTCACCAAAGCGGTGGGTCAACAACTCACCTGCGTCTTTGTCGACACGGGCTTGATGCGCATGAACGAAGGTGAGCAAATCGAAGAGACCTTCATGCGTCAGTTTGGCGTGGACCTCATTCACGTCAAAGCGCAGGATCGTTTCTTCGATGCCTTGGCGGGGGTCACGGATCCCGAACGTAAGCGCAAGATTATTGGGGAACTTTTTATTCGTGAATTTGAAGCCGTGGCGCGCGAGCTCGGTGCCGGTGGCGACGGTCCTCGATTCTTAGTCCAAGGAACTCTCTACCCTGACGTCATTGAGTCGGGCTCCGGCCATGCGGCCACGATCAAGAGCCACCACAATGTGGGGGGACTTCCCGAGGATCTTTCCTTCGAGCTGGTCGAGCCCCTGCGCACTCTCTTCAAAGACGAAGTCCGCCGCGTGGGCGAAGAACTGGGACTGCCGGGCGAAATTGTCTGGCGTCAGCCCTTCCCCGGACCGGGCCTGGGTGTGCGCATTGTGGGTGAAGTGACGCGCGAACGTGCCGAGATTCTTCGCCAAGCCGACTACGTGGTGGTGGACGAAATTAAAAAGGCCGGGCTGTACCGCGAACTCTGGCAGAGCTTCGCGGTGTTACCGGCGGTGCGTACTGTGGGCGTTATGGGAGATGGTCGCACCTACGCGTACCCCATCATCATCCGGGCGGTGACCTCCGATGACGCGATGACTGCCGACTGGGCTCGTCTGCCCTACGAGTTAGTGGAGACCATCGCGAATCGACTCATTCGTGAAGTACCGGGTGTCAACCGCGTGGCGCTCGACGTGACGAGTAAGCCACCTGGCACCATTGAGTGGGAGTGACGTCGTCTCGATTCGATGACGAGGCATTGTGGGGTAACGACCCCGTGCCGGTGAGTTCCTCGCTCGACGCCGCGTGGCTTCTGGAAGGCCTTACTCAACCTCAGCGCGATGCGGTCACGCATCGTGGTGGTCCTTTGTTAATCGTGGCGGGGGCGGGTTCGGGCAAGACGCGCGTGTTAACGCGTCGCGTCGCGCACCTCATGGCGACGGGCGACGCCCGCGCGGCGGAGATTTTGGCCATTACCTTCACTAATAAAGCCGCCCAGGAAATGAAGACGCGCGTGCGCGATCTTGTTGGTCCGGATGCGGACCGCATGTGGGTGGCCACCTTCCACTCCGCCTGTCTGCGCATGTTGCGCGCCCACGCCGAGGTCCTCGGCTACGAGCGAGGTTTTACTATCTACGACGCTGGTGACGCGGAGACGGCGGTCGAGCGCATCATGAAGGAGCTCGGAATTGACACCAAGCGGGTAAGTCCGCGCAGCGTCTATGCGGCCATTTCGGGAGCCAAGAACGAGATGATGACCCCCACGGAATACGCCAATGCTGGCCACGGGGGGAGCGACCCCCAGCGCCAACGCGTGGCGGAGGTATTTCGCCTCTACGACGCACGCCTCCTCCAGGCCAACGCCATGGACTTCGACGACCTCTTGTTGAATGCCGTAAGGATGTTGCGCTTCGATCGCGAGGTCCTGGAGGGTTACCGTCGTCGCTTCCGTCACGTGTTGGTGGACGAATTCCAAGACACCAACGGTGTGCAAAACGAATTAGTCACGATGCTGGCGGAAGAACACCGCGACATTTGCGTGGTGGGCGACTCGGACCAGTCGATCTATCGATTCCGCGCTGCGGACATACGTAACATTCTCTTGTTCTCGGAGCGCTTCTCTGACGCGACCACCATCATGCTGGAGCAGAATTTCCGTTCGACGCAGGTAATCTTGGACGCGGCCAACGCGGTGATCTCGCAGAACACGGCGCGCCACCCCAAGCGATTATTCACCGAAGGTTCGCCCGGCGACAAAATTCGCCGCTATCGAGCGCAGGACGAATACGACGAAGCGCGGTGGGTGGCCAGCGAAGTGCGGCGCTTCCGGGACGTGCATGGACTCCAGTGGAGCGACATGGCGGTTTTCTATCGCACTAACGCGGCGAGTCGCGTCTTGGAGGAAGAAATGCTCCGCGCTGGTGTCGCTTACCGCGTTATTTCCGGACAACGTTTCTATGAGCGTAAAGAAATCAAGAACGCTCTGGCCTACGCGCGACTGATTGTGAATCCCCGCGACGAGGCCTCGGCTCGCCGCGTAATCAACGAACCCAAGCGCGGGGTGGGCGACGTGGCGCAGGGGAAGATCTCTAGCTTCGGGGCGGAGAGGAATCTCTCCTTCGCCGAAGCCGTGGGTTACGCCCAAGAAGCGGGTTTGACCGGGAAGGCTTTGACGGGAGCCACAGACTTTTTTGCCACACTGGAACAGTTACGGGCCCTCAACAATGACCTACCCCCGGGCGAAATGATTGAAGCCATTATTCGTGAAACGGGCATAGAAGAGACCCTGCTGGCCGAGCACAGTGATGAAGCGAAGGGGCGTTTGGAAAACCTTGGCGAACTCGCATCGGCAGCGAGCCAATACGAAACCTTGTTGGAGTTCGTCGAACAGATGTCCCTGGTCAGCGAATCCGACCACTTGGACGACGCGGCCGGAACGGTATCGCTGATGACCATTCACGTAGCCAAGGGACTGGAGTTCCCCGCAGTGATTATCACGGGCTTGGAAGAGGGCAATTTCCCCCACTCGCGTGCCATGGACAACCCCGAAGAACTCGAAGAAGAACGTCGACTCTGTTACGTGGCCATCACGCGGGCGATGAAGTTCCTGTCAGTCACCCATGCGTGGACGCGCACTCGTTGGGGCCAGCATCAGGACAACATCGAAAGTCGATTCTTCCGAGAGATCCCCGAAAAATTAATCAACGATTTGGCTTCGACGGCCCCCGTGCGTCGCTCGTCATTTCGTGATGAGGACCATGGATTTGAAGGTCGCGGTGGCTCCTTTAGCGAAGGGCGGGCGATTGGCGCCGGCACCGCCCCGCCTGCACGGTCGACCGGAGCGGAGCTGTTAGGGCTGGTCGCGGGGGAGCGCGTCATCCACGATCGTTACGGTATGGGAACTGTGCAGACGGTCAGTGGGTCTGGTCCGCGTACTCGCGCCACGGTCTCGTTCGACAAATTCGGGGATAAACAATTAGTGCTCTCGCTGACGCCCTTACGCCGCGCAGAATAAGCCCCGGGACAAATACCCGAGCGGAGAAATGGCAGAATGGATGCACCATGACGTCGACTCCGCCTTCTCGTCCCCGCCGGTCGGGTGCTCCGCGTCACGCAATACCACGCCGCCGTCCACCCACTCGGGCCATGTATCTACGACGACGTTTCATCCTCGCGCTTTCCTTGGTCACTGTTTTAATGTTCGGCTACTACGGAGTGACCTTAGGCTTCGCTCTCTCGGACCCGTCCAACGGCGTTTCCACACAAGCACGTTTTGCGGAATGGGGTCGCCAGCATGGTCTGGGTTTCGTTGTGACCTTCTTCGAAAACGTCAATTACAACATCAATAAACCCAAAGTGGGAGGCGCGCCTCCGACGGGATCTTTCGGCAGCGGTCCGGTACTGAATCACATTCCGGCGAGCGGGCACCTACCAGCTCCGAAAAATATTGTTCCTCCCGCCACGTCGTTTATGGCGGGTGAAGGAGTGTGGCACGCGCTGGGTCGGCGTACCAGTACCGGGATACCTACCATGTACGACGCGTTCGTGCGTCCCGACAGCCAACACACCAGCTATATTGCCGGACTGGTATGGATGGATCCCACCGTCTTGCGCGCGCAGTTGTACTCGGGTAACCAAATTCCTGGCGGCGGTCCTTTTAAGGACAGCGCTCCCATCAGTGCCAGCGCCAGTCGAACCCTGGCGGCTGTCTTCAACGCGGGTTTTCGCATG
>CAINHL010000108.1 GCA_903848885.1 uncultured Actinomycetes bacterium | reverse complement strand
GTGCGAATTGATTACCTTGTGACGACGCGACAGGTCCGCGGTGCGCTCAGAAACGCTGGCGCCCTCTTCGGGAGCCAGCAGCGGACGTAGTCCCGCCCAGACCCCGGTGATGTCCTCGGGGGTCACGGTGATGGAGGTGGAACCGTTAATGGCACGTAGCAAGTACTCGACGTCCTCGGGGGTGACCTGGGGGTCGCTCAGATCGCCGTCGTAGGCGGTATCGGTGGTGCCGACGAAGGTGTAACCCGCTTCTTCGAAGGGAACCACGAAGACGCTGCGCCGATCGCCCGGAACCGGAAAGACCGCCGCGACGTCCGCGGGGAGTTTGTCGTGGGGGACGCTGACGTGCACGCCCTTGGCCGGGGTGATGCGCGAGGACTCGCGGCGCTCGGTCATGGTGAAGATGCTGTCGGCCCAGACCCCGGCGGCGTTGACCACGCTGGCGGTAGTGATGGTGAACTCCTGGCCCGTTAGTTCGTCGCGGCAGTGGACCGCACTCACGCGACCGGCGTCGTTGTGGGTCACGCCGATGGCGCGGACGTAGTTGGCGGCGGTGGCGCCGAACTTTTGGGTGGCGGTTTGCACCAAGGTCAGAGCGACGCGGGCGTCATCGCCACGGGCGTCGTAGTAGAGAAAACCGGCGACCAGGCGATCGACGTGCAAGGTGGGTAGGTGCGAGAGGGTTTGCTCTTTGGTGATTTGTTCGTAGCGCTTGCCGATGCGCCAGCCACCGGTGAGGTCGTAGAGACGCAGGGCGGCGGAGTAGCCCTTGGTGACCGCCGAGGAGATGACGCCGTCCTTGCCGAAGAGGGGAATCAAGAAGGGCAAGATGCGCACCAAGTGCGGTGCGTTCTTCATAAGTCGCTGACGCTCACGCAGGTTTTCGTAGACCAGACGGAACTCTTTTTGTTGGAGGTAGCGAAGCCCTCCGTGCACCATCTTCGAGGACTTCGACGACGTACCGCTGGCGAAGTCACCGGCGTCAATCAGCGCCACGCGCAGGCCGCGTTGGGCGGCATCGACCGCTACGCCCGCTCCGGTCATCCCGGCACCGATGACCACCACGTCAAAGGAATTCTGGGACAAAGCGGCGAGGTGTTCGGGGCGGGTAAAGGAAGTCACCGTGTCATCTTGGCACAGCCTCGAACGGCCCCTACGTGGCAACGACGCGGCGAAGTCCGGTAGGTTTCGACTATGGACTTTGCCCTTTCTGACGAGTTGCTCGCCCTCCAATCGACCATGCGGCGCTTCGCCCAGGACAAGGTCAAGCCCCGCGCCCGCGAAATTGATCTTTCCGGCGACTACCCCCAGGACATCTTTGACGCCTTCCGCGACGCCGACATCTTGGGGCTGTGTATTCCCGAGGAATACGGCGGCTCCGGTGCGGGCATTATGGGACTCACCATCGCCATTGAAGAAGTCACCAAATACTCCAACGTGCTGGGACTTATGTTGCTGCTGACCCGCCTGCCGACGGGTCCCATCATGATTGCCGGTAGCGAAGAACAAAAGCAGCGCTACCTCCCCGATTTGGCGAGTGGCAAAACCCGGGCGGCCTTCGCCCTTTCCGAGCCGGGTGCGGGCTCGGATGTCGCGG
>CAINHL010000107.1 GCA_903848885.1 uncultured Actinomycetes bacterium | reverse complement strand
GGCGGCGAGGATCGGGACTGACTGATACGAGTTGTAATTCACGTTGTTAATGGACGCCAGGAGCTGCGACAAGGGCTCGTGGAACAAGGTGGCGAGCGATCCCAGCATGGCGGGATTGGCCCGTGCCTCCACCCGCGACAAAGTCACCTCTGTCGTCAGCTGATTCCCCACGAGTACGACGCCCGCGCGGTCAAGAATTTCGCCGCGCGCCGCGGGAATGTCGCTGACACGCAGTGAATTGGACTGAACCTGAGCTATTGAAGTCTTACTGTTGAGAATTTGCAGCGTGTACACCCGAGCGACCAGCAGCATCGTCAAGGAAGCGAAAACCACCCCGACCACGATCCATCGACGGTCTGGGCGCGATGAAATTGCTGACGGCTCGGCTACGAGGTCACGAATTCCCACGGCCTGTCGTTCGTTGATGCGCACCCCACGACCTCGGGTCGGCAATACGCTGTACCAGGGCTTCCAGACGGCGGAGAAGCGACGACCCGCTGAGCGTTGCCGCCAGTTACGACCCTTCATCAGCGAAGTCGTCCCGAGAAGCGAATCAATCGATGCGATATTAGGTTCCCCGGATAGCCGAGGATGCCGAAGGCGATTGCGTTGACGACCATCATCGTCCCCACGCTGCCGTGCCAGACCTGTAACTGGTCAAACATCGTGGCCAGGAGCGCAAACACGAGCGGCGCAATAAAACCACCGAGCGCCGACACCACGGGTGCGGTCCACCACGCCGAGCCACCAAAGTTACCGATCCCTTCGTCACCTAAGCGACCCGACACGTAGCCCAAAAGACCACCCACGATGGCAGACAATCCAAATGGTGTTGCGCACTGTGCATCAAACAAAACACCGCTGACGACGCCGCCTACCACTGCCAACGAGGTAACTCCCGTGAGACCCAGCACGATGGGCCATAGCCACACCACCATGATCACCACGCCCGCACTTCGCAGGGGTGACACGATGGTCAATTGCAGCGAAGTGACAACCACGCTGGCCACAATGACCGCTACGAGGTTGCGGTTCACGTAGCGGGCTCCCATAACAGAACGTCCACGTAGTAGAGATGGCGCAGATCGGCTGACGGTGCAAAGGTCAAGTCATAATCGGTTGAGCCGGGCGCGAGGGAGACTTTTGACACCGTCGCCACTGGAATCCCCGGTGGGAATAGACCACCGCTCAATCCGTCGGTGGTAAACACCGTTCCGGGCTGCAAAGTATTCGAGAGGGAAATCTGGCTGGCTGCCAGCTGCGCGTTCACGCCGTGACCGCTGACCACAATGTTCGCGTTCCCCGATCCAAAGGTGCAGCCCACCACGCTGATGGAGTCAGTGATCAGGCGAACCGTCGCACCGTGGCGTGTCGTCGAAGCCACACTGCCGACCAAGCCCCCATTGGCCACCACGGGCATCCCCGGCAAAATTCCGTCCGCGCTCCCTTTCGCTATGTCAAAGGTGGCCGACAAGTTCGTCGGAGAATTTCGGGTAATGCTGGTAGTCACCATGGGAATAGTTCCTACGAAAGGCACGTTCGCCACCGAGGTCAGCTCAGTAACTTGACGTTCGAGTGCTTGTTGCTGGTTCGCCGCCATGCGCGCTTGTCCCAGTTCGCTACGCAGCTGCCGGTTTTGGCCCACCACTTCGCTGTAGTTCAACGCCCCCGCGAAGGCGTGTCCGATGGGTGTGGCCACCGCATTAATCGTCCAGCTAAAAGGTTCCACAACGATACCGGCGATAGTGCGAAAACTCGAGACGATCCCGCCGCTGACGAACAGGATTACAACAACGATCAGCGTGCCGACGACGCCCGTCGTCACACGACGTCGTGTCCGAAACGACGCCATGGTTACCGAGACGGCGAGGTCTTCAGCATGCGCTCGAAGATCTCAAGTTCTTCGAGACACAGACCGGACCCCAACGCCACGCAGTTCAAGGGGTCGCGAGCAATAACGATAGGCATATTCGTTTCGTATTCCAGTCGTTCGGCTAGCCCGGCCAGCAATGCCCCACCACCGGTCAAAACAATGCCCTGTTCCATAATGTCCGAAGACAATTCCGGCGGTGTTCGGTCCAAAGTGACCTTCACGGCGTCAATAATGGACTGCACGGGCTCTTCGATGGCTTCGCGGATCTGCTGGGTCGTAATAACCACGGTCTTGGGCAAGCCAGTGACCAAGTCGCGGCCCCGGATCTCCGCGGCAAATTCGTGCTCGAGGGGATAGGCCGAACCCATTTGAATTTTTATTTCTTCGGCCGTTCGTTCACCGAGCGCGAGCTGGCATTCTTTCTTCACGAAGGCCACGATTGCTTCGTCCAATTCGTCCCCGCCCACGCGAATAGATTGACTGGTCACGATTCCACCGAGAGAAATAACGGCCACCTCGGTCGTGCCGCCACCAATATCGACCACCATGTTTCCCGTCGGTTCGAGTATCGGCTGTCCTGCCCCGATAGCGGCGGCCATTGGTTCTTCAATGATGTACGCCTTTCGCGCTCCGGCGAATTCGGCTGCTTCGATGACTGCTCGTTGCTCCACCCCGGTAATTCCCGACGGAACACAAATCACCATGCGGGGCTTCG
>CAINHL010000106.1 GCA_903848885.1 uncultured Actinomycetes bacterium | reverse complement strand
TGGGCTGCCGGGCCATCCCCGAGCCACAGGTCCTCACAAATGAGAAAGCCAACGGGTACTCCCTTGAATTCGTGCAAGGTCAGCGGGCCGACACCGGCGGCGAAGTAGCGCTGTTCGTCAAACACGTCGTAGTTCGGCAGGTGACGCTTGGTCGCCACGGCAATCCGAGATCCAGACGCGGCCAGCACGAGGGCGTTGGCCAATCGTCCTTGGTCACCTCGTGAATCAGCGTGGCGGTCCAGCGGGAGTCCGGCGATGGGGGATCCCACCGCCAGGGCCGTGGGGGAAGAAGCGCTGACCAGAGCATCGAGGGCGAAGGCCACCTTGTTGATGAATCCGTCTTTCAGGAGCAGGTCCTCCGGCGGGTAGCCCGTCAGGGCTAATTCGGGGGTCACCACTAGGTCGCAGGTTCGCGCGGCGGCTCGTTCTCGCAGGTCAGCGATGGTTGAGGCGTTGTGGCTCACGGCGCCCACCAGGGCGTTCATTTGGGCGAGGGCAATTCTCACGGTGGCCACCTCGCGAGCCTACCGGTGAAGGCCAGCTCTTTCTCGAGGTGATTTCACGCGCCGTTAACCAAAGTCGGGGCACGAGCCCTCGTCCATACGGCAAAATAGAAGGGTTGGCAATCGCAACATCGAACGAAAAGGGAGTGGCCATGGCCTACCAGGCTGAGTACATCTGGATTGACGGAACTGAACCGACGCGCAAGTTGCGTTCCAAGACGCGCATCGTCGCTGACGGCAAGAAGCCGGCGATCTGGGGCTTCGACGGTTCCAGCACCAACCAGGCCACTGGTTCGTTCTCCGACTGCGTGCTCGTTCCCGTGTGGTCGTGCCCCGACCCGCTGCGTGGTGCCAACGACATTCTCGTGATGTGCGAAGTGCTCAACGCCGACATGACCCCACACCCCACCAACACCCGTCACCTCGCCGTGACTGCGGACAAGAAGTACGCGAGCTTCGAGCCCATGTTCGGTATCGAGCAGGAGTACACCTTCTTCCAGGACGGCCGTCCCTACGGTTGGCCCGAAGTTGGTTACCCCGCACCCCAGGGTCCCTACTACTGCGGTGTCGGTGGCGACAAGATGCCCGGCCGTGACATCGTCGAAGCCCACACCTTGGCCTGCCTGCGTGCCGGAATCGGTATCGAAGGCACTAACGCCGAAGTGATGATGGGTCAATGGGAGTTCCAGGTCGGAATTCTCAACACCGTCGAAGTTGCCGACCAGCTCTGGGTCGCGCGTTGGTTGCTCGAACGCATCGCCGAAGACTTCGGCGTGGACGTCTCCTTCGACGCCAAGCCGATTAAGGGTGACTGGAACGGTGCGGGTGCCCACACCAACTTCTCCACCAAGCAGATGCGCGCCGCCGGTGGTTGGGCGGCCATCATTGCCGGTTGCGAAGCCTTGGGCACCCGCGTGCTCGAGCACGTCGAGAACTACGGTGAAGGCATCAAGGACCGCCTGACCGGCGCTCACGAGACCGCTCCGTGGCACACCTACTCCTACGGCGTCTCCGACCGTGGATCGTCCGTGCGCATTCCCGGCGGTGTTGCTCGCGAGAAGCGCGGTTACCTCGAAGACCGTCGCCCCAACGCCAATGTCGACCCCTACGTCGTCACCCGCTTGATGGTCGAGACCA
Organism: uncultured Actinomycetes bacterium; assembly: GCA_903848885.1. Taxonomy (GTDB): domain Bacteria; phylum Actinomycetota; class Acidimicrobiia; order Acidimicrobiales; family RAAP-2; genus RAAP-2. The sequence continues at coordinate 46 of CAINHL010000106.1, read as the reverse complement.
TCTGTGGTGCCGCCAGCAAGAAGGCCGCTCCGACCAAGAAGGCTGC
>CAINHL010000105.1 GCA_903848885.1 uncultured Actinomycetes bacterium | reverse complement strand
TTTCCGATCAGTCGTCAGGTGCGCTGACCTTTCTGTTTACCGATATTGAAGGTTCCACCAAACGCTGGGAGACCGATGAAGCGGGAATGCGCGTGGCCTTGGGTGAGCACGACAACCTGCTGCGTAGCATTTTCGAAGATCATGCCGGCAAGGTCTTCAAGCACACCGGTGACGGGATGTGTTGCGTGTTTCAATCTCCTACCGCGGCAGTGACCGCGGCGATTGTCGCCCAACGTCTATTGAACTTGCCGGTGCGCATGGGAATTGCGACCGGTGAGGTGGAGCAACGCGAGGGCGACTATTTCGGACCAGTCTTAAACCGCGTGGCCCGCGTGATGAGTGCGGGGCACGGTGGGCAGATTCTCCTCGCCGCATCGACGGCCAACTTGCTCCCCAACACGCAGTGGATTGACCTAGGACCTTGCCGCTTGCGAGACCTCTCCGAGGCGCAGAATCTCTTTCAGGTGGTCGCCGACGGACTCGCGCGCGATTTCCCGGACCTGCGCACCATGGACAGCGTTCTGGGAAATATCCCCCAACAAGCCACCAGTTTTGTGGGGCGAACGACCGAAATCGCCACCGTACGCGAAATGGTTTCCACTCACCGTTTGGTGACGCTGGTAGGGGTCGGGGGAGTGGGCAAGACGCGACTCGCTATCCAAGCTCTGGCCGAAGTCGTTAATGAATACCGCGATGGTATCTGGGTGGTGGAGCTCGCTCCCATCGCGGATGGTTCGGGTCTGACCGAAGCCATCGCCTCCATCTTTTCTCTTTCGCCACAAGCCGGCAGCACCTGGGAGTCGGCCCTTATTGATTTCTTGTCGACGAGAGAGATCATGCTGCTCTTGGATAATTGCGAGCATCTTCTCGACGCCATCGTTCCCCTGGTGGGAACTCTGCTGAGTCGTTGCCCGAACGTACGCATCGTGGCCACCAGCCGTGAAGCTCTGGGTGTGGCGGGCGAGTGGATGTGGCCGGTTCCCTCGCTGGATACGGGTCCTGGTTCAGCCGCCACCGAGCTCTTCGTCGAACGCGCCCGCGCGGTGGCTCCGGAGTTCGTCGCCGAAGGTTCCATTGACCTCATCGTAGAAATCTGTCGTCGACTTGACGCCATTCCTTTGGCCATCGAGCTCGCAGCTGCGCGCATCCGCTCGATGAGCGCTGAGCAAATTCGCGACCGGCTCAATGAGCGATTCCGTCTGCTCACCGGTACTCGGCGCAGCTCGGATCGCCACCAAACCTTGCGTACCGCCGTTCAATGGTCCTACGACCTTTTGGACGATACCGAAAAGCTCGTTCTCCAATACGCCGCCACCTTCTCCGACGGCTTCACCGCCGCCTCGTTAGCCGAGGTCTACGACAGCCCCGATGGTCCGCTGGACGAATTCGACATGTTCGATTTGATCGACTCTCTGGTGCGCAAGTCGCTGGTGCAAACCTCACGCGTCGGTGGGGTAGTGCGCTTTTCTCTGCTCGAGACTATTCGTCAGTTCGCTGAGGAATACCTGGCCGAGTCCGGTCTCGCCCTTTCCGCACGTGATCGACACGCCCGCCACTACGCCCAACAGGCCGAGAACTACTTCAAAATCTTCCGCTCAGACCGTGAGGTCGACGCCTACACATACATCAACCACGAAATTTCCAATGTACGTGCTGCTTTTCGCTGGGCGCAAGAACGAGAAATGCACGACGAGGCAATCATCATCGCCGCCTGCTCGCATGAAATCGCACGATTCGCGCTTCGCTCGGAGACCTACGAGTGGCCGGGCGAAATGGTGGATTTGGCCCTGTCTCTCGAACACCGCATGATTCCCCTGCTGCTCGCCATGGCCGCTGACAGTGCGTGGGCTCGTGGTCTTCTCGAAGAAGCAAAGGAACGAGGAGAGGCGTCCCTCACGGCATCGCGCAGTGGAAAGTACAAACCATTCATTTGGGCCTGCGCCGACCTGACGGCGAGCGCCCTGCTGCAAGGAGACCTCGAAAAGGCCTACGGGATTATTGATGCGGCAGCTCATGATCCCGTTGATGAGGAAGATCGCTTCTGCTCGGCGTTTAGTCTTTACGTCGACGCGATTACTCAGCGCCCGATCGAGCTTGACGACGTGGAGGCACGCTCGGCGATCGCGCGCAGGTCGCCGATGCCCTCGGTGCGCGCTTTGGGTGTGGCGGCCCATGCGCTTCATCTAGTCAACAGAGATCTCGAAATGGCAAACGTTCTGACCTCGGAGGCGTTAGAGCTGGCTGTGGCCTCGGGCAATGTGTTCTTTCACGGTCTCCTGGTCGCAGAATTGTCCGAAGTGCTCAGTGACGAGTCATCGCGCTGGGAAAATTACGCGGGATTGTTGGAAAAATGGAGTGCGAGCGGCGACACGATGATCGCATCTGCTCTGGTGAAAATTGCGCTGGTGGTCACGGAACAGGGATCCTTCTCCGACGCGATGCGCATATATTCAATTCTGTCGCGTGGAGTCTCCTTCGATTCCATGGTGGAAGGCTTGTCCGATGCACTCGCCACCGTTCGTGCCGAGCTGGGTCCGGAAGCGGTCGACGAGATTGTTCGAAAGGATTCGAGACTCACCGTAGGTGAAGGCTCGGTGGTATTGCGAGAGATATTTGAACGAGCCCGGCTCTTTGATCACGCCGTAGGTGAACAATGACCTTGTGGAACGGTCGCTTTAGCACCCCCATGTCGAAGGCCCTCTGGGACCTGTCCGAGAGCTTCTCCTTCGACCACGTACTAGCTCACCATGACATCACTGGTTCGGTGGCTCACGTGAGTGGTCTGGGGGCGGCGGGTCTGT
>CAINHL010000104.1 GCA_903848885.1 uncultured Actinomycetes bacterium | reverse complement strand
GGGCTGGCGGGTGCGCGGGTGGGATACGCCATTGCGAACCCCGAACTCACCGACCTCATCACGTCTCGTCAGGCCCCACTCTCGGTCTCGTCGATTTCGGCGGGTCTGGCCGAAGCGGCATTGGCCGTTCCTTTGAATGTGGGCGAGCAGATCGCCGAACGTGAACGACTTCGACTGGCCTTGGCGGGAATCGGACTCGTCGCTCTGCCGTCGTTCACTAATTTTCTGTTCATTCCCATGGACCAGCCTCAAGAAGTAGTCGATCGACTTCTTCCCTTCGGCGTGGTCCTGCGGGCCTTCGACGGTGGACTACGCATCAGCGTTCGCGATGAGATCGACAACACCGTAATGTTCGAGACGCTGCGCAGTGTGTTGACCGGTGAGCCCTTGCCGGATGCGTATCTCCGCCACCAACGGGCCACGGCGGAGACCTTAATTCGCGTCCGCCTGCGCCTTAACGGTCAAGGTCAGGTCTACGTGAACACGGGACAAGGTTTCTACGACCACATGCTCCAGCAGCTGGCTTTTCACGGCGGTCTTGACCTGCGACTGGAAGGCGTGGGCGATCTAGAAACCGGGGCACACCACACGGTGGAGGACATGATGCGTACCTTCGGCGAAGCGCTGGATGAAGCGCTAGGGGATCGACGGGGTCGAACCCGCTACGGGGAAGCGCGGGTACCGATGGATGAGGCCGTGGCCCACGCGGTGGTGGACCTTTCGGGTCGCGCCCGTGCCACGTTGGACATTTCACCGGACCCCGGAATGGCCGCTCACGCTTTCGAATCGCTGGCACAAACAGGGCGTATCACTCTGCACGTCACGGCGTCGGGTGACAACGAGCACCACGTGGCGGAAGCGGCGTTTAAGGCCGTCGGTCGAGCCCTGGCGCAGGCCATGGCCATGGACGGCTCACTGATTCGTTCCACCAAGGGCTCTCTGTGAGCGAGGTCGTGGTGGTGGATTACGGCGCGGGTAATACCCGTTCTGTCCAAAGCGCACTTACGCTCCTCGGTCGCGACAGCGTGGTGAGTTCGGCGTCGGACGATATTCGTGACGCCGAGTTCGTGATATTGCCGGGCGTGGGGTCCGCGCGCAGCGCCATGGATCACCTCTCCGCCACCGGGGCAGCGGCAGCGCTCACCGCCCGCTTTCGTGCCGGAAAATCGATGCTGGGGATCTGTCTCGGGATGCAATTAGCGATGCACAGCAGTTCGGAAGACGGTGGTGTCGACACCCTCGGGCTGCTCGTCGGCACGGTCGAGCGCCTCGCGACGCTGCCCGTGCCGCGCCTCGGTTGGGCTCGGGTCACCGAATGGGGAGAGACGTTCTACTTCGCTCACTCCTACGTCGTGAACTCGCCGGATCAATGTGCCACCTCCGATGGGGTGTGCGCGGCGGTACGACGCGACGGCTTCCTCGGCGTGCAGTTCCATCCCGAAAAAAGTGGTCCCGCGGGTCTGCGCTTCCTGGAACAATGTCTTTCGCTCGCCTGATTCCCTGTCTCGACGTCACGGCCGGACGGGTTGTGAAGGGCGTGAATTTTATTGGTCTCACGGACGTGGGTGATCCCACAGAACTCGCCGAACACTACAGCCGCGGCGGTGCGGACGAGTTGGTTTTTTTAGATATCAGCGCAACACCCACGGGCTCGTCAACCATGGTGGAGGTGGTGCGCAAGGTTTCGGCTGTCGTGACCATTCCCTTCACCGTCGGTGGGGGGATTCGGACGGTGGCGGACGCCAGCGCGATTATCGAAGCGGGGGCGGACCGCGTCTCACTGAATTCTGCGGCGCTGAGTCGACCTTCTCTGATCACCGAAATTGCGGATCGCTTTGGCGCGCAAGCCGTCGTGGTGGCCATTGATGCTGGGAATGATGGCCTGGCGTACAGCGCCGGAGGACGTATCGCTACGCAACGCGACGTAGTGGCGTGGGCCATCGAAGCCGCGGAACGAGGAGCGGGGGAAATTCTTCTGACGGCCATCGGCCGTGACGGCACGCGCCAGGGCTACGACCTCGAACTC
>CAINHL010000103.1 GCA_903848885.1 uncultured Actinomycetes bacterium | reverse complement strand
TCTACTGACTCTTACGAAAGTGCCTTCGCACCTCCCGAAGCACCTTTCGGCGAGTGATCACCGAAAAAACCTCGTCGAGCAGATCAAATTCGGACTTCTGTATGTCCGAACCGTCTACTTCTGTATTCGTCTGATGGCGGACAGGGTGGGATTTGAACCCACGGTGGCTTGCACCACAACGGTTTTCGAGACCGTCCTATTCGGCCGCTCTAGCACCTGTCCGTCGGAGAGCCTAGTTCGTTTGCTCGGCGTCTTCGAAGACGGATTTAGCGACGCTCACCGAAGAAGTTGCTCAGCTCGCGGGCGCAGTCCTCGGCGAGGACGTCGTAAGTGACCTCAGCTTCGTGGAGCAAGCGCGGATCGGCCAACAGGTGATAGCGAGAACCCACGCCGCCGGCCTTTTCGTCAAGGGCTCCGATGACCACTCGTCGGACGCGGGCGTTGAGGAGGGCCCCGGCGCACATGACGCAGGGCTCAAGGGTGACGTAGACGGTGGCTTGGTCGAGTCGCCATGATCCGTGAGCCGCCGCGGCTCGACGTAGAGCCACGATTTCGGCGTGGGCGGTGGGGTCGGAATCTTTTTCACGACGGTTCTCGCCGACGGCCACCACGTGGTCGTTCACGACCACCACGCAACCGACCGGAACGTCACCCTGGGCGGCGGCCGTGCGAGCGGCCACGAGAGCCTGCTCCATGAACTGCTCATCCCGATTCGACATCAGGGCCTTTCTTTTGCTGGCGGAGGAGGTGGGATTTGAACCCACGGACCCGTGAAGGTCACACGATTTCCAATCGTGCCGATTCGGCCGCTCTCGCACTCCTCCGTGAACCCTCAACAAACAAGGTTCGGGTGGCAAGGCTACCCGAGGATGGGCACCCCCTCGGTTGGTATTCTGAGAGGGCCGAGGTCTACAGCGGTGGTCGGGTCCCGCGCGACGGTCCTTCGTGAACCGAGTCAGGGGCGGAAGCCAGCAGCTCTCAGCGGGTGGTGCCGGGTGCCGCGGATCGCCTGGCCATCGCTGTAGACCTCGGCAACGTCAGCGGACACCGGTAGCATCCTTCGCATGGCAGAAACTCCCACCTCACTCGACGGCGTCACCTCCCTCTATCGCCGCTTCCGTCCGGGACGCTTCGTGGAGATGCGCGGCCAAGAGCACGTGGTCCGGGCCCTTCAGGGTGCGGTGGAGAAAGACCGCATCGTTCACGCCTACCTCTTCTCCGGTCCTCGTGGTACCGGTAAAACCACCACGGCGCGCATTCTGGCCAAAGCGCTGAACTGCGAAAACCCGGTAGCGGGTGACGCTTGCAACGTCTGCGCGAGCTGCCTGGCCATTACGCGAGGCACTTCTCTCGACGTGGTGGAACTCGACGCCGCCTCTAATAACTCGGTCGACGACATTCGCGAAATCATCGCGGGGGCCTGGACGGGGACTCCGGGTCGTTGGAAGGTCTACATCGTCGACGAAGTCCACATGCTGACGAAGGCCGCCGAGGCAGCTTTCTTGAAGACCTTGGAAGAACCACCACCGCACGTGGTCTTCGTGTTGGCGACGACGGACCCCCACAAAGTGGTGGCGACAATTCGTTCACGTACTCAGCACTTGGAATTTCGTCTGCTGGACGCCGCCACTCTGAGCTCGTTGTTGCATGACGTTCGTGACGCCGCGGGCCTGGGGGTCGATGAGGCGTCCTTGGACGCCGCCGTTCGTTTAGGCCGCGGTTCGGCGCGTGACGCGCTCAGTGCTTTGGATCAAGTGGCCGCCACCGGTTCGGTAGCGGCAGCACGTCCCGTCTTCGACGCAGTGTTGCTGTCTCTCGGTGCGGGTGATTCGGTGGGAGTGCTGAGCGCCTTGCATCAACTCCATCATGACGGATGGGACCCGGAACAACTGGGTGAATCTCTCGCCGGAGAATTACGCCAATGCTTCTTGCTCTTAGTGGCACCCGACGTGGCAGACGCCATGGGTGAGGATCGCGAGCGCTTGTCGACCTGGGGTCAAGGCGCCGGTTTGGCCAAGACGGTTCGCTGTTTGGAAACCATCGGGCGCACCCTGCGCGAAATGAAAAGCTCCCCGGTGCCCATGATGCTGTTGGAAGTGGCGCTGGTGCGCTTGACGAAGCCCGAACTCGATCGCGAAGTTGCAGCCTTAGAAGAACGTCTCACCAAGCTCGAGCGCAGCGTGGCGAATGGCGTCACGGTCCCGGCGCCCGTGGTCGCACCGCCCGCACGGCCGATTGGCGCCGTGCAGCGCACCGTGAGCGCGCCCGTGGTCACCCCCGCCGCCGAGGTCACCCCCGCACCGACAGCCGCACCGGTCGCCACCGCACCGGTCGCCGCGGGCCCCGTGGGTTTTGACGAATTTCAGCAACGCTTCGCCGCCAAGGTGGTCCCGCGCTTAAGCCGCTCGGCGCAAATCTTCCTGGCTTCAGCGGCGCTGCGCTCCTTAGACGGACAAGTAGTGACCTTCGCGGTGCCGAGCGAGTCCCTGCGATCGAACGCCGAGAGAATTCAAAGTGGATTGCGTGGCGCGTTGGAACACGAATTCCAGATGAACTATCAATTTCAATGGCTGGTGGACGCGGCCATGGATACCGGTCCGGCCCCGGCTCCCGCCGCTCCTTTCGCCACGCCACCGCGCCCCACCGCGACCGTTGAGGAGGAGCCCATGGAAACCTTCACCCCGAATGACGAGTCGGCGTCGTCCTTGTCGATGCTGCTCATGAATGAAGTGTTCCCGGGCGCCGAGGAACTCTAAGTGAATTATCCGCCGTCGCTGCAAAGCGTGATTGACGAACTGGGCCGTTTCCCCGGAGTTGGCCCCAAGTCCGCCCAGCGCATTGCTTTTTGGCTCATGCGTCAGCCGGCAGAGGACGTGCGTCGCTTGAGCACCGCGCTCGGCGAGATGACCGAGAAGCTCTCGTTCTGTGAGCGTTGCTGCAACATCGCCGAATCAGGTGGTGTATGCCCCATTTGTGCGGATACCCGACGTGACCCCAGCATCATCTGCGTGGTGGAGGACCCTCGTGATGTCGCCGCGGTCGAACGCTCCGGCGCGTTCCACGGGACCTATCACGTCCTCCACGGCGTGCTGAATCCTCTGGAAGGGGTCACGCCCGATCGCTTGCGGGTGAGCGAACTCATTCGTCGCCTCCACGAAGAAGTGACCGAGGTAATTTTCTGTTTAAACCCCACGGTGGAGGGCGAAGCGACGACCCTGTACCTCACCAAGTTGCTGCGCCATGACGGTCTGAAGTTCTCGCAACCCGCGAGCGGGCTGCCCGTCGGTGGCGACTTAGAGTTTGCCGACGATCTCACTCTTGGTCGGGCCATTGACGGCCGTCGCACCCTCGCCGATTAACTAGGCGAATCGAATGGCGCAGGCGCCACCCACCACCAAGCAGTACATCGCGAAGGGCCACAGGGTCTTGGTGGTGAACCACTTAGCCAAGAAGCGCACGGCCAGATACGCGGCCACGCCGGCCACGATTGCGCCGACCAGTGATTGCAGCCGTATGCCATCTCCCGCCGGACCCATCAATTTGGGAAGGTCGGCCAGACCCGCCAAGAGAATGACGGGGGTGGCCAACAAGAAGGAAAAGTTGGCGGCTTCTTCGTAACTAAAGCCGAACCACAGCCCGGTCGACATCGTGACGCCGCTGCGAGAAATTCCCGCAAAGAGGGCGAGAATTTGCGCCGACCCGACGGCCAGGGCGCGTCGCGGGGATACCGAATCCAAGGTCACCGTCACCGCGTGACGACCACGTCGACGTCGCAGCAGTTCGCTTCCGAGCAAGATGAGTCCATTAAGGAAGAGAAAGAGAGCCGCGGCTTCGGGCTTGGCGAATAAGGCGCGTAGATGCTTCTGCGCCACCAAGGCCACGACGGCTACCGGGATCGTCCCCATCACCAGCAGGGCCATCTGGCGATAATGGCGATTAATGGAGTTGTCGTTCAAGCGAATAAGACTGCCGAGCCCGTCGTGGCGGCTTCGCTGCACTTGCGACCACGTACCGAGGAAGAGATCCTTCCAGGTCTGGCGGTAGTAGACCAAGAGCGCGACGGCCGTGCCCACGTGGAGACCCACGATAAAGGCTAGGAAAAACGATTGATTAAATTTCCATCCCAGGAGTGCGGGGAAGAGCACGCTGTGGCCGAGGCTGGAAACCGGAAATAGCTCGGTGATCCCCTGCAGGAGACCCATAACGATTGCTTGAAGGTAACTGAGCGCGTTGTGCATTCCCCCACGCTAAAGCCTTTTCGTACTCTCGCCACTTCTTTTCGTTCTTCTTTTCCTTCCTTCTTTCTTGGCGAGTGATGGCCCGCACATTCGTCGCGGGCGTGTGGATGCGCCACATTTGCTTGTGCCAAAACAGGTACACCCCGCTGATGATCAGCCAGGGAAGCCAGGCGAGAACGTGCCCCCAGCCGTGAGCGATGATCTGGTTCAAGCTGGTCATCTTGTAGGAGATGACCTGGCTCGGGAATAGGAAGTACCACACGCTCGGTGCAACGACGTAGAAATTCCACCACGCGTGCGTGAGCATGGTAAAGGCGATGTTGTTGGTGTTGAGGTAGAACACGGACTGAATGCAGGCAAAGACGAAGACGTCAGCCCACTCGTAGGAGGGGTGCATCATCATGAACCAAAAAGACGACATTCCGATGGCGACGAGAAGTCGGCGATGCTTGTTACGTTCGAAATCCAATAAGAAACCACGGAAGGTAATTTCCTCCGAGAGCGGTGCCAAGATTCCCGCTCCCACGAGCGATACGAGCGTCACCACAATGGGTGCCGTGTAGTGGGGATTGTTCGGCGCAAACATCCATGACGCAGAACTGCGATCAGTAAGGAGATTCCAGAGTGGCAAAACAACTTGTCCCGACGCGGTAATGAACAGCAGCGCCATCGCCAGATGAAATTTTGAATAGGTCTCGAAGAGGCGTTGAAAAGCGGCGCGAATGCTGAAGCGATGGCGGCGGAGAATGGCGAGTGCGAACGCAGCCCCGAAGAGGGCGAAGGGCAGGCGATCGAAGAGATCTCTGTAGAGGTAGGCAAAGTTCGAATGCGCGGGGATCGAACCTTGGAAGAATGAACTGACGCCCCAACTGAGGTAGTACACCACCCAAAAACCGTGCTGGTAGCGCTTAGGAGTCACGGTCGTGATCACGGGATAGAGATAGCTAGTGTTTTTTTCCGACATCTGCCAAGGGTAACGGCCATCTGTAACAGCGAATTTCAGCCGTGTAATTACGGGAGAATGGGAGCATGAGGTATCTCACGGTGGTCCGTCATGCGCAGGCCGCTCCCGGACCGGACGACTTTTCCCGACGCTTGACGGTTGCGGGCCGAGGCCAATGCCACCAACTTCGTGCATCGGCCAACGACCCCGTGGGCCTTGGTCGCTTCGGCCCAGCGGTCGCCTTGGTCAGCGCGGCGGTGCGGACGTGCGAGACCTTTCGGGAAAGTTTTGAAGAAACACCACTGTGCGTAGGTTTCGAAACGTCGGAATTGATTTACAACGGTCGCCGCGAAGTGACGGGGAGCGACGCGCTCTTCGAGCTCTCCACCTTTGATCCAGTGACGCAGTCCCTTATTTTCGTCGCGCACTTTCCGACAGTTCGCGACCTCGTCGAACTGATCAGCGACGTGAACGTGAACGATCTCATTCCGAAGGAGTATCCGCTAGCCGGGGCCTTCGTCTTCGAGCTACCCGACGACGAAACCATTGGGCACCGGCGTTACCGTTTTGTTGACTCTTTTGTGCCGACTCTTTAGAGCGAGCGCAAGATGGCGGCGTCACCTTGACCGCCACCACCGCAGAGCGCGACCGCAGCCGTGCCACCACCACGACGACGTAGTTCGAGCAGCGCGGTGAGTGCCACCCGCGTACCGGACATACCGACGGGGTGACCGAGGGCGATGGCGCCACCGTTGACGTTGATCTTGTTCTCGTCGAGTCCGAGGAAGTCGGCTGAGGCTAAACCCACGGCCGCAAAGGCCTCGTTGATTTCGTAGAGGTCGAGCGAACGGGGATCAAGGTGTGCCTTGTGCGCCGCCGCCGCGATGGCGTTGGCTGGCTGCAAGAGCAGAGACGCATCCGGACCGGCCACTTGGCCGTAGGAGACGAGCTCGCCGAGCGGCGTGAGGCCCAGTGAGGCGGCCTTTTCGGCCGACATGATGAGCACCGCGGCGCCACCGTCAGAAATTTGTGACGCGTTACCGGCGGTGATGGTGCCCTCCTTGTCGAAGGCGGGGCGCAAAGAACCGAGTGATTCACCGGTGGTCTCGCCGCGGACACCTTCGTCCACGGTGACCATCACGGGGTCACCCTTGCGCTGGGGCACGGGGGTGGCGACGATTTCGTCATCGAACTTTCCAGCTGCCGCTGCCGCTGCCGCGAGTTGGTGACTACGCGCCGAGAACTCGTCCTGACGCGCGCGCGAAATGGATCCGTTGTTGTAACGCTCGGTGGCCAGTCCCATGGCGCAGTTGTCGAAGGCGCAGGTGAGTCCGTCGAACATCATGGAGTCAATGACCTTCTGGTCACCAATGCGGTAACCACCACGCGCACCGGGCAGCAAGTACGGCGCGTTGGTCATGGATTCCATGCCACCGGCCACGACGACCTCCGCCTCACCAGCGCGAATGAGCAGGTCGGCCATGTAAATGGTTTGCAGTCCGGAGAGGCAGACCTTGTTGATGGTCGTGGCGTTCACGCTCATGGGGATGCCCCCCTTGACAGCCGCTTGTCGGGCAGTGATCTGACCCTGGCCCGCTTGGATGACTTGACCCATGAGAACCGCTTCGACGATGTCGCCACTCACGCCGGCACGCGCGAGGGCACCGGCGATGGCGACGCCGCCCAAGTCCTGCGCGCTGAGCGAGGTGTAGACCCCGGATAACTTTCCAATAGCGGTGCGACTTCCGGCCACGATAACGCTGCGTGTCATACGAACTCCTTGTAAACCGCCTAGTCGCGGACTGCTCATTACAGTACCGCTTGACGCGACGACCGATTACCGGCGGGTAACCTCTGATTTATGAGCGAAATCCTTGATGCCGTCCGGGCGGGTGCCACCGCCGACGTCTTGGCCTCCTTGCCGATGCCCACCTCCACCCGCGCCGTCTTTGTCCGCCGACAAGACGCCGACATGTTCGCAGGCGTGGCCAGTGAAGATAAGGACCCGCGCAAGAGTCTTCATGTCGGCGAGGTCGCGCTGCCCGAGATTGCTCCGGACGAGGTCTACTTGGCGGTCATGGCCTCGTCGATCAACTTCAATACCGTCTGGACCAGCATCTTCGAACCCTTGCCTACCTTCGGCTTCCTGGATCGACTCGGGAAGGAGTCGGTGTGGGGCCAGCGTCACGCTCAAGATTTCCACGTGGTCGGCTCCGACGCTTCCGGTGTGATTCTGCGTGTGGGTAGCGCGGTGCGCAATTGGAAGATCGGCGACGTGGTGACGGTGCACTGTAACTACCTCGACGATCAAGACCCCAGCAGCCACGACGACTCGATGATGGGAAGCAACCAACGTATCTGGGGCTTCGAGACCAACTTCGGTGGGTTGGCCGACATCTCCATCGTCAAGGCCAATCAGCTGATGCCGAAGCCCACGCACCTCTCATGGGAAGAAGCAGCCGTCAATGGCCTGTGCAACTCCACCTCGTATCGCATGCTGGTCTCGGCCAACGGTGCACCCGTCACCCAGGGTGACAAGGTCCTGATCTGGGGAGCGTCGGGTGGTATCGGTAGTTATGCCGTGCAGCACGTGTTGAACTCGGGCGGAACCCCCATTGGCGTGGTGTCCAGCCCCGAGAAGGCGGCCATGTTGCGCGAACTCGGCTGCGAGCACGTGATTGACCGGAAAGAAAAGAACTACCAATTCTGGAGCGACCCGCACACCCAGAACGAAGCCGAATGGCGTCGCTTGGGCAAGGACATTCGCGGCCTGGTGGGCGCCGACCCGGACATCGTCTTTGAGCACCCGGGCCGTTCGACCATGGGCGCCTCGGTGTTCGTCACCAAGCGTGGGGGGACCATCGTGACCTGCGCCGCCACGAGCGGTTACATGATTGAATACGACAACCGCCACTTGTGGATGAAGCTCAAGACCATTAAGGGCTCGCATTTCGCGAACTACCGCGAATCCTGGGACGCCAACGCGCGAATCTGTGAAGGTCTCGTCGTGCCACCGCTGTCGGCGGTATTCCCTTTGGAGGGAACGGGCGAGGCGGCTTTCGAAGTACACCACAACCGCCACGAAGGAAAGATTGGTGTGCTCTGTCTCGCGGAGTCAGAAGGACTGGGGATCACCGATCACGCACTACGTGAGCGCGTGGGCGAAGATCGTCTCACCATATTCCGTCGTCACGCCTAAGGAGATCGTGTGGAACTGTTACTGACCGAAATTGACCACGTAGCTATCGCCGTTCACGATCTCGACGCCGCCATTACGTGGTACGCCGACGTCTTCGGGGCCACGGTGGAGCACCGGGAAGTCGTTGAGTCCGACGGCGTGGCTGAAGCTTTGCTGCGCGTGGCGGATTCCTACGTGCAACTACTCACGCCGACGCGTGATGACTCGCCCGTCGCCAAGTATTTGGCGACTCGCGGGGAGGGCCTCCACCACGTGGGCTACCGCGTTGCGGATTGCGCCCAAGCCCTCGAGGCCGTTAAGGCCGCGGGTGGACGGGTGATTGATCAATCACCCCGTCCGGGTTCACGTGGCACCACCGTGGCTTTCGTGCACCCGAAGACCTCCTTCGGAACACTCATTGAACTCGTGCAGGACAACGGCCCGCAGCACTAAAAGGGCGAGGCGTTATCGCTGGATCCGGGACCGTCACGAAAGAGATCGTCGACGGTGAGATTTTCTCGATTGAATCCTTCCACCAACGCCACCGCGCGGGCCAAGTCAGCCTCGTCGCCCTTAGTGGCCACGATGATTTCGGAGTGCCACACGTTGTGCGGGTAAAAGTTGTCCAAGAAGATGCTGGTCTTGTGACCCTTCCACTTAAATTCGGCCACGACGCCGTCATCGATGCCATCGGTGTGCGTCTTAATAATTCTCATACCCTCGACTTCGAGGAGGCGTGACATGACTTCGTCGAAGGGCAGGTTGCGCAGCGACACGGTACGCGTCCATCCGCGCTTCCCGAATTTCTTCTTGAGATCTTCGTATCGGCGCATGTTGCTGTCACTCATGATGGTGGGCTCCCGGGTTGCGGTTGGATAAAAAACCTACACGCTGTTAGTAACACCCCGT
>CAINHL010000102.1 GCA_903848885.1 uncultured Actinomycetes bacterium | reverse complement strand
GTTCAAGGTGTTCATCGCCGAGGAGGTGCTGTCCTTGGCACAACCCTTGTCGTTAAGTGCAACGTTGCCCTACGTCGTGACGCCAAATACCCTGCCTCCCGCTCCGACAAGCACGTCAACCACCACCTCAACGACCACGTCGACTACCACCTCGACAAGCACGTCAACCACGAGCACCACCCTTGCACCGGTGCTGCAGTTGACGGTCCGAGAATTAATGACCCGAATGATTGAAGTGAGCGATAACGATGCCGCCACCTCTCTTTGGCTCGCGGGAGGAGATGTCAGGGGGGCGGAAGCCTTCGCCCAGCGCTTGGGCTTGGTGGCGACGGGGCCCAGTTACTGCCGAACCTGCCCCCACTACCCCTTTCCCGGCTGGGGAATTTTCCCCACCAACGCTGCCGATCAGATGCTGGTTCTAGAGAATTTGACGGAACCGTCGCGTGTGGTCAGCTCGGAGAATCAGAAATTCATCCTGTCGCTCATGCGACACGTGTCACCGTGGCAAAACTGGGGCGTGGGTACGGTTCCGGGACACGCGGCGGCCATTGCGGTCAAGAACGGCTGGTATCCCGAGGGGGGTACCCAGTGGCAAATTAACAGTATGGGCTGGGTCCAAGGTGAGGGTCGTGACTACGTGGCGGTCATCATGACCAGGGAAAATCCCACGCGCCAATACGGTATTTCTGCGGTAAATGCTCTGTCGAGCGTGCTCTGGAACATGCTGGGACCGAAAGATTCTTGAAATAAACTTGCATTAAAGACCATTCGTATGCATAAAATTGCAGTTATGAAAGTGTCGGTCATTGGTGCGTCGGGGTATGCCGGCTCGGAGATCTTGCGCCTGCTGGCGCATCATCCAGAATTTGAACTCGTCGTCGCCTCGGGTGAATCCGCGGCGGGTCGAAAGATTGCGGACCATGTACCCAGCCTGGCCGGTGCCTACGCGGGGAGCGTCTACGCCACGACAGAGGAAGCCCTCGCGGCGGATGCTGACCTCGTTTTTCTCGCCCTGCCGCACGGACATAGTCAGTCTCTGGTTCCCCAACTTCTGGCACGGGGGGCTCGGGTGGTGGACCTGGGTGCGGATTTTCGACTGTCCTCGTCGGCTGATTACGCACAGTGGTACGGGCACGAACACGCCGCCCCCGATCTTCTTGGGACAGCCGTGTACGGCTTGGTGGAACGTCACCGGGAACAATTGGTGGGGGCTCGCCTCATCGCCGCACCAGGCTGCTACCCAACGGCCACCGCGATGGCGCTCGGACCGTTTGCGGACGCGGGGCTGATGGCGCGTGATGGGGTAATTGTCAATGCCCTCAGCGGTGTGTCGGGTGCCGGACGAGGATCGTCCGATCGACTACATTTTCCTCGCCTGCACGGCAACGCGGAAGCGTACGGCCTCCTACACCATCGCCACACCATTGAGATGCAACAAGAACTCGGTGCGGAAATTCTTTTCACCCCTCACCTCATACCCGTCAGCCGCGGGATGTTAGTGACGGCTTATGCGCGGACTACCGAAGAACTCAGCACCGCAGGGGCTATGGAAATACTTCATGCGGCCTACGACGACGAGCCCTTCGTCGTGGTCACCAGCGAGCCACCGAGCCTGAAAGACGCGCTGGGATCCAATCTTTGTTTCGTCTCGGCCCAAGTCGACCCCCGTACGGGTTGGTTAGTGGCGATGTCGTCCTTGGACAACCTGACCAAGGGTGCGGCAGGCCAAGCCGTTCAAGCCGCGAACGTGGCCTGTGGCCTTCCGGAAACGATGGGTCTGCCCCTGGTGGCGGTGGCGCCGTGACCACGGTTGTAAAACTGGGTGGTAACGCCCTGATCGCGAGTGCGAACGCGCACGAGCTCATCAGTTCTCTCGCCAGTGACCTCCTCCACCTCGCCGCGGCGGGTGAAAGAGTCATCGTGGTCCACGGCGGTGGACCGCACATTAATGAGGTGCTGGAGGCCTATGGTGCCTCCAGCGTGTTTCTCGACGGTTTGCGGGTGACTGATGAGTTGACCATGAAAGCAGTCACCATGGGACTCTCTTTGGTGAATACCGAACTCTGCGCCGGACTTTCTTCTGGCGGTATTGCGACGCTGGGAATGAGCGGGGCAATCCAAGGTCTCCTCACTTCCTCACCCAAGGGCCCACAGTGGGGTCGCGTCGGTGTGACTCCCAAAGTCAACGCCGGTCTGCTCGAGCACTTCTTGTCGCTGGGCTACGTACCGGTAGTGAGCCCCCTCGCGGTCGATTCCCATGGCGACTTTCTCAATTGCAACGCCGACGCGGTGGCGGGAGCGATCGCGGCCTCCATGAGCGCAAGCACCTTGGTGCTACTGAGCGACGTCGACCAGATTCGACGTGACGTGAATGATCCCTCAACGGCTCTCCTGGTGGTCTCCGTCGGTGAGGTGCGCTCTCTCATCGAGTCTGGCGCCGTCACGGGGGGAATGATTCCCAAGATTGAAGCAGCCGTGACCGCCGTCGAGGCCGGAGCGGCCAGAGTGATTATTGCCAATGGATCAAGGAGTCATGGATTGCGCGACGCAATCTCAGGAACTGTTCCGCAAACGGAGGTGGTCGCGTGACCCGTCACTTCATCAGCATCAGCGACACGGCCCAGAAGGACCTTGAGCGCATTTACGAACTCGCGCGACTCCGCCCGCAGGGTGATGAGCTCGCTCACGTCGGCGTGTCGCTTATTTTCGAAAAGCCGAGCCTTCGCACACGCGCCAGCAGCGTGTCGGCCGTGCAACAACTCGGCGGACATTTTTGTATTTTTACCAAGGATGAAATCGGCCTCGACGTCCGCGAGTCGTCGGAAGACGTCGCGCGCACCCTGGCGCAGACCAGCTCTATCGTGGCGGCACGCGTGTTTGATCACGGCGTCTTCGCTCGCATGATGGCGGCCACCGAAGAGATTTCTTTCATCAATCTGTTGTCGGACTACGCACACCCGGCTCAAGCAGTTGCCGACGTGCTGGCTTTGGCTGATTTCTTCGGTCAGGGAGATCTCTCGTCACTGCAGGGAAAGCGCGTGGCCTATGTCGGCGACGCCACCAACGTCACTCGTTCGTTGGCGTCCAGTCTGATTCGTCTCGGCGTGCACGTCGTCGTGGGTGCTCCGGATGGTTATCAATTGAGCGCCGACGACGTGCGAGTAATCACCGGTCAGGCCGCTAGGGGTGGAACCTTGACGCTGTGCGACAACGCGCCTGCGGCCGCGGAGAGTGCGAACGCGCTGTACACGGACTCGTGGATATCGATGGGATTAGAAGCCGAGGCGGCGCAGCGTCGCGAGGACCTGCAGGCCTTTCAGGTCAATAGTGAACTTCTCGCTCTTGCTGACCCCGCGGTGGCGATTCTGCACTGTCTTCCCGCGCATCGTGGCGAGGAAATAACGGATCAGGTTCTCGACTCGGCCCGGTCACTGATTTGGTCGCAAGTGCACCATCGCACAACAGCCATGCTCGGAATTCTTCGATGGATACAGGAGGGGAAATGACTAAATCTCAACGCCAGCATCGGGTGGCGGAAATTATTGGCGAACGCGTGGTGTCCACAGCGGCGCAGATCGTCGGCATCCTCTCTACGGAGGGCATCGCCGCTACCCAAGCGACAGTTACTCGTGACCTTCAAGAGATTGGTGCTGTCAAAGTACGGGACGGCAACGCCCGCCGTCTGAGCTTGCCCCAAGCACCCAGTACGGGCCCCGCACCGCTCGATCACCTGCGGCGCATGCTGGGTGAGTGGGGGATTGGTATCGAGAACTCCGGACATCTCATCGTGGTGCGCACCCCTCCAGGTTGCGCACACGTGGTGGCGTCGGCGCTCGATCGCAGTCAGGTGAATGGCATGCTCGGAACCGTGGCGGGGGATGACACGATTTTGGTCATCGCTAAGGAAAACTATGGAGGAGATCGTCTCGCGGACGATCTGAAAATTTTGGCAGGTCTCGAGGTCAACGCCTCGCCCCAAGGAAAGAAAAAGTAATGGCAAATCGTGTGGTGTTGGCGTACAGCGGAGGACTGGATACCTCGGTAGCCGTTCGTTGGTTATTGGAGACCCAGTGGGCGAAGGAAGTTATCTGCGTCGCGGTTGACGTGGGTCAAAGCGATATTGAAGATCAGGCAAGCCTGAAGGCTCGGGCCCTGGCCGCCGGTGCATTGGACTGCGTCATCGTGGACGCGCGCGAGGAGATGGCAAATGAGTTCTGTGCGGCGGCCATCGTCGCCAACGCCCGTTACGAAGGAAAATATCCCTTGGTGTCGGCGCTGAGCCGTCCGGTCATCGTTCGTCATCTGGTGGACCAGGCACGCAAATTTTCGGCGGACGCCGTGGCGCACGGTTGCACCGGGAAGGGTAATGACCAGGTTCGTTTCGAAGTAGGGGTACACGCCCTCGCTCCCGATCTCACCGTTCTCGCGCCCGCTCGCAACTGGGGCATGACCCGAGCCGACTCGGTCGATGCGGCCGCGAAATGGAACATTCCCATTTTGGCGACCAAGGAAAAGATTTACTCCATTGACGAGAACCTATTTGGACGCGCGATCGAATGTGGCGAAATTGAAGATCCGTGGGCTGAGCCACCGACGGCTCCCTACACCTTGACGGCAATTCGTTCCACCGAATCTAAAGAAGTCATTATTTCCTTTGACCAAGGCTGCCCTACCGCCATTGACGGCGTGGCGATGTCGGTCTACGAAATCATCAAGACTCTGAACGATGTCGCCGGAGCCGTGGGCGCCGGTCGTATTGACATGGTGGAGAATCGCCGCGTGGGCATCAAGTCGCGCGAGGTGTACGAATGCCCCGGGGCCATGGCGCTAATCGTCTCGCACTCCGCTTTGGAGGACATCTGCCTCGAACGAGATCTTGCCCGCGAAAAGCAGCGTCTCGAAATTCGTTGGGCCGAATTGGTGTACGACGGCATGTGGTTCTCCCCACTCAAGGAAGCTCTCGACGCCTTCATGAATGAAACACAAGGCTTCGTGACCGGTGATGTACGCATTCGATTCGATCACCCCGGACTCATGACCGTGGTGGGACGTCGCAGTGACACGGCGCTCTACGACCACGGGCTGGCAACTTACGACGCTGCCGACACCTTCCAGCACGCCGATTCCGAAGGCTTCGTCAAGATTTATGGACTGGGAGTGAAGACCTGGGCCGCTCGTCAAGGTGCTAAAAATGCCACTCCGCCAAGCTGGTAATCGAGATGTCGTGTCGCATTTCCCTCACCCTTCTCCGAATAAGTACGTCAGTACGTGGACGGAACTCTAGAGTTTCCCCATGACCAATCTTTCCGATCAGTCGTCAGGTGCGCTGACCTTTCTGTTTACCGATATTGAAGGTTCCACCAAACGCTGGGAGACCGATGAAGCGGGAATGCGCGTGGCCTTGGGTGAGCACGACAACCTGCTGCGTAGCATTTTCGAAGATC
>CAINHL010000101.1 GCA_903848885.1 uncultured Actinomycetes bacterium | reverse complement strand
CGCCGCGCACTCGCAGAATTGGAAACGCGGGACCACGTGAAAGTCGACGTCTGGGACGAACAGCGCATCGCCAAGGAAAATATGGGTGCCTTCCTTGACGTGAATCGCGGTTCCGACGAACCCGCTCGATTGGTGTACGCCAGCTACGACCCGCAGCCGGGGGCCGCTCTGGCGCACGTCATCCTGGTGGGTAAGGGAGTGACCTTCGATTCCGGTGGCTATTCCCTGAAGCCCCCGACGGGAATGATCGGCATGAAGTCCGACATGACCGGTGCGGCGGTCGTTCTCGGAGTTGTTTCCGCGGTGGCTCAACTCAAATTGGCCGTGAAGGTCAGCGCCATCACCCCACTCACCGAGAACATGGTGAACGGACGCGCGACACGACCGGGCGACGTCAGCGTGGCGCGCAATGGCACCAGCATCGAGGTGCTGAACACGGACGCGGAGGGGCGACTCATTCTTTCCGACGCCCTCGTCCTCGCCACCGAAGCGCAGCCGGATCTCATCGTGGACGTCGCGACCTTGACCGGGGCACAAAACGTGGCCTTGGGTAGCGAAGTAGCGGCGTTATTCGCCACCAGCGACGAGTTGGCGAGCGACTTCACCGCCGCGGGAGCGAGGGCTGGTGAGTCGCTGTGGCGCCTGCCGTTGGTGGACAGCTACGACGCCTACCTCGATTCGGACGTCGCCGACGTTAAGAACATCGGCAAGGCCGGTGAGGCGGGCACCATTGTGGCCGCGTTATTCCTTCGGCGCTTCGTGTCCGATAGCCCGTGGGTGCACCTCGACATTGCCGCCCCCGCGGAGAGCGACGGGAACAAGGGCTACCTCACCAAGGGTTCGACCGCCTTTAGCTTTCGCACCATCGTGGAGTACCTGCGTACTCTCTCAGAGCGTTAAGAGACGAACTCTCTCGGCCCGCGTGGGTGTCGCGCGATGGAGTGAGGGTGAACGAAAGTCACCCTCTTCGTCGCGGTAACCAATAATGACGGAGGCCACTAGTTGTTCGTCGGTCGCACCAATCAGGTCGAGCACTCGTTGGTCGTGGCGAAAGTTTCCCCACATGGTCGCCTGCAATCCCGCTTCTTCGAGCAAGAGCAACAAGCTCATGGTGGCCATGGCGGTGTCGGTCTGCCAGTAGGGGACGGGCCAGTTCTCTCGGTCCTCCAGTCCGGATTTCGACTTGTCGGATTCTGAGTAGCGATCGGTATATGCCGAAGGGCAGCAGGTGGCCACGACCACGGCTCCCGCCCGCATGAGACCGGGGGCACGCCGGTTTTCCTCGCGCCACGCAGCGTCGGTCGCAGCGTCGAAATACGTGGACACGGCGTCACCGGCCAGCACCGTAAAACGCACGCCGGCAGAATTTCCCGCGGTCGGACTGCGTAAAGCTTCCTCGCAGAGCCCCACGACCACCGCGGCGTCCACGGGGCGTGGCTGGAAGCTCCGCACCATGCGACGTCGACGGAGGGCTTCGCGTAATTCCACGTCATAGTCCTAGCAAAGTCCCCGTGTGGAATAGATGACCAAACTGGTAAGATTTAGAAAGAGAGAGGGAGTACCGTGGCCACACCGAGAGAGCTTCTGAATGCGGCCAAGGCCGATATTCGCGAAATCGACCCTGCCGACGTGGCCGCCCGTTTGGACCATTTCACCCTGCTCGACGTCCGTGAACCCGACGAATACGACCAGGGTGCTGTCCCCGGCGCCATTCACGTGCCACGAGGCCAACTCGAATTCAACGTCGAAGGCCGTCTGCCGGACAAGAACGCTCCCATCGCCGTCTACTGCGCCGGTGGCGTGCGCTCCGCTTTCGCCACCAAGACTCTCCAAGAGCTGGGCTACACCGACGTGGTGTCGGTCATCGGTGGTTTTAATAAGTGGAAAGACGATGGTCTGGTCTGGACGACGCCACGCGTGCTGAGCGCCGATCAGCGCGTTCGCTACCACCGCCACCTTTTGCTCCCCGAAGTGGGCGAAGAAGGTCAGATGAAACTCCTCGACGCCAAAGTCCTTCTGCTCGGTGCGGGAGGCCTGGGATCACCCGCCGCCCTCTACCTCGCCGCGGCCGGAGTGGGTACCTTGGGCATTATCGACATGGACGTGGTCGACTCGTCCAATCTGCAACGTCAGATTCTGCACAACATGGAGCGCGTGGGAATGCGCAAGGTCGATTCGGCCCGCAAGACCATCGAGGCAATGAACCCGGACATCACGGTCACTACCTACGACGTGCGCCTGGGTGCCGACAACGTGCTCGACATCATTGACGGCTACGACGTCATCGTGGATGGCACCGACAACTTCCCGACGCGCTACCTCGTCAACGACGCCGCCTTGTTGAAAAAGATTCCGGTCGTTCACGGTTCCATTTTCCGTTTCGAAGGCCAGGTAACGGTCTTTCACCCCTACGTGGGTCCTTGCTACCGTTGCATGATTCCCGAGCCACCACCCGCCGAATTAGCGCCGAGTTGTGCCGAAGCGGGCGTGGTGGGAGTGCTGCCGGGCATCATCGGTTCCATTCAGGCGCTCGAAGCGCTGAAGATTATTCTCCGCCTCGGTGACCCTTTGGTGGGACGACTCTTGACCTACGACGCCCTGGACCAGAGTTTCCGGACCTTCAAGGTTCGTCGCGACCCCGCGTGCCCCGCCTGTGGCGAGAATGCCGGCGAGATCATCATCGCGGAATACGACGAGTTCTGCATGCCCCACGCCGTTCTTAAGGCGTAGAAACCTTCACCACGAGGCTGCCCACGATTTTGTCGTGAAGGGTTTGGCGACGTGGTGACCAGAGGGACCACAGAACATCCAGCAGGGAAATCACCAGACAGACAACGGCCACGCCGAGAAACTGCGTCATCGCGTGGCTGACGGCCGGTGGGATGCTGATCGACTGACTATTCGCGGGAATCTGTTGCGCCCAGTTGGTGACGACGGACAGTGGCCGATGGGCGCTGATCAGGAGTGCCATCCCCGGAATTTGCATGACCAAGGGACGAGCGGCCGCTTGGGCGACCGAGAGCCGTTCGCGGCCACGCGCGTCGACCACCCGTGTGCGTACGGCGCGGTTCCCTAAGGTCTGACCCTGCGCGGAGGAAAGAAAATGCACGTTGTACGCCACCAGCAGGAGCATTTCAATTACGAAACGCGTCAGCAGGGGTAAGGAACGGGGCGTCACCACGCTGACCGGAACGGCCACGACGACGGAATCAATAATGCTCGCCCCTACCCGCTGCCACCAGCCGGAATAGGGGAGCTGCCATTGGGCGTCACGGTCTTTCGCCGCGGGCGTGCTGGTACCGCACGAGGGGCACCGTGCGGCACTTCCTTGATCGTGACCACAATGAGAACAGAACACTATGACTCCTTGACTGGCTTCTAGTTTGCCAGTGACGAGGAGATATTCCCCTCATGCCCACCGAGATTGCCGTAGAGGCGCAGATGTTGTTGCGCACTCAGGGATGATTCATGGGCTGCGAGAAAGTCGCGCGTCGCGGAGGCCTGGACGCGGGGAGCGCCGCTACGGGCCCAGCGCACTATCGCGCGTGAGAGTTCCGCGGGGGCCACCTGTTGCGCCCACGGGCCGGTGCACAGGTCGTCAACTCCCGTCGGGGTCGAGGTGAGCACCGGCACACCGGCACGTACGGCTTCGAGAATCACCGTGGGTTGGCCTTCCCACCGCGAGGGGAGAATAAAAAAGTCGGTCGCGGAAAACCACGACGCGGCGTCGGGGAGATAGGGGGTGAGGCGCAGCAAGGGAAACTCATCGCTGGCCGCATCTCTTTCTATCTCGTCACGCAGGGGTCCGTCGCCGACACACCAGATGAGTGGCGTCAGGGTTCCGAGTTCCTCGCGCGCCGCGCGCAGGGCGCTGAGTAATCCACGGTGATTTTTCTGTTCGGAAAATCGAGCCGGGTAGAGGGCGACGATTCGACCCGTCGCTTCCGGAAGAAGCGCGAGCAACTCCTCACGGCGATGAGTTTCTCCGGGTGCCGGGGCGATGTTGTTGATGACGGTACTTTCGAGTCCGTAGCGAGCGAGGAGGTCCTGCGGTCCCGTGCCGCAGGCCACCACCGGAATCTTGGTCAGTCGAGTTCGGTAGATGCTCGCTCGGGCGCGCCGGGGATCGATTCCGTGACAGGTGACCACGCGAACGGGCGCCGAGAGCGTCCGCAGGATGAGCGCCATACGAAGTCCGTGTCCGTGGATCACCCCGGGGTCTACTTTTCGAACGAGACGACGGGTGGCCCGCAGAAATTTCCACGGGTGTCGCCGCGACCACGCGGGAAGGCGGTACAGAGCCACGCCCTCGAGGGGGGCAAAGTCACCCGGGCCCATGGCAATGGCTACGGTCGCGCCCTGCTGGTGGAGCGCGCTCGCGAGAAGGCGTATCTGCGTCTGCATGCCGCCACGTCCTGCGTTGCCCGCGAGCAACAAAATGAGGCGCTGGTCAGTATTCACCTAGTAATCGTGGCACGTCCGAGTGCTCTCCTCTCGCCACCGCCTAACCTTGATGAGCGTGAGCACCTCTGACGAACGCCTAACCGATTCGGGCATCACCATTGCTCCCGTTTACGGACCTCAAGACACCAGCCACTTCGACCCCGCCGCCCAATTAGGTGAACCGGGAGAGTACCCCTACACCCGTGGCGTGCACCCCACCATGTACCGCGGCCGTTTGTGGACCATGCGCCAGTATGCCGGTTTCGGCACCGCCGAGGCCACGAACCAACGTTTCAAGTTTCTGTTAGATGCGGGCCAGACGGGTTTGTCCTGCGCCTTTGACCTTCCCACTCAAATGGGTTACGACGCCGACCATGCGCGCTCGGAAGGTGAAGTCGGAAAAGTCGGCGTCGCCATCTCGTCCCTTGAGGACATGCGTGCCTTGCTGTCGGGCCTGCCGCTGGATCAGGTAACCACGTCGATGACCATTAACGCGACGGCCTCTACTTTGTTGTTGCTGTATCAGCTGGTCGGAGAAGAGCAGGGGGTGCGCGGTGAGCAATTGCGTGGCACCATCCAAAACGACATTCTGAAGGAATACGTGGCGCGCGGAACCTACATCTACCCTCCGCGGCCCTCCATGCGCCTCATCGTGGATACTTTCGCGTATTGCGCCAAAGAGATGCCGAACTGGAACACCATTTCGATTTCCGGATACCACATTCGTGAAGCGGGATCCACGGCGGTGCAGGAAATCGCCTTCACCTTGGCCAATGGCGTGGCCTATGTCGAAGCCGCCTTGGCGGCCGGTTTGGCCCTCGACGACTTCGCCCCGCGACTCTCCTTCTTTTTTAACGCACATAACAATCTTTTTGAAGAAGTGGCGAAATACCGTGCGGCCCGTCGCCTGTGGGCGACGATTATGCGTGAACGCTTCGGCTCAACCGATCCGCGTTCGCAGATGCTTCGCTTCCACACGCAAACGGGGGGTTCCACCCTCACCGCACAGCAGCCCGTGAATAACGTTGTTCGTGTCACCCTGCAGGCCCTCGCGGCCGCCTTGGGCGGGACGCAGAGTTTGCACACCAACGGCTTTGATGAAGCGCTAGGACTGCCGACCGAGCAGGCGGCCAAGCTGGCCCTGCGCACGCAGCAGATTGTGGGCTATGAGTCCGGTATCGCTGACACCGTTGATCCTCTCGCGGGCAGCTATTTCGTGGAGTCTCTGACCGACGAAGTAGAGGCCAAAGCCCGCGAATATATCGCGGCCATCGACGCCATGGGTGGGGCCGTGGCGGCTATTGAAGCGCGCTTCATGCAAGATGAGATTGAATCCGCCGCGTACGATTTCGCCCGCAGCGTAGACCGTGGCGACAAGGTCGTTGTGGGCGTCAATAAGTTCGTGGACTCGGATTCTACGAAGAATGACGTCTTCCCCGTGGATATTGAACAGCAAATCGCTCAACGCACGCGCGTGATCGAATTGAAGACCCGTCGCGACAACGCTCTGGTGGCCAGATCCTTGGCGGATCTTGAAATCGCCGCTCGTGGAACCGCCAATGTGTTGTACCCCATGAAAGAGGCGCTGCGAAACCTAGCCACTCTGGGTGAGGTCGCCGATGTGCTGCGTACGGTCTTCGGTACCTACCAGCCCAACTAGATATTCCCTTGGGTAGCCCGAAGGGACTGCTGAAGGTTTGCTTTCCGGTTTCTGTTGCGATGCAATTAAACAAACCAGGCAGCACGACCCACCCAACAAGGCTCATCACTCGAGCATCCCTCATGCGCAGCTCTCTCAATCCGGAATCTCTGACCGAGGCTCTGCCGTGACCTGCCTCTAAATAGAGCGAGTAACGCGCTCAATAGAGAACTATCAAACCTCTATCAAAAGACCACTCACGCCCTGGCTTGATGTATGCAAAACTCAGTCTGTGGAAAGAAACGGATACAAAATCGAGCCTGGTGCCAACCTGATCGGTGCCAACCTGCGAGGTGCCAACCTGAGCGGTGCCGACCTGAGCGATGCTGACTTGATTGGTGCCGACCTGCGCAATGCCGACCTGAGCGGTGCCAACCTGTGGAATGCCTACCTGAGCGATGCCAACCTGAGCGATGCCAACCTGAGCAATGCCAACCTGAGCAATGCCAACCTGACCAATGCCAACCTGAGCAATGCCAACCTGGCCAATGCCAACCTGGCCAATGCCGACCTGACCGGTGCCCGCCTGCGCAATGCCAACCTGTACGGTGCCAACCTGACCGATGCCGACCTGACCGAATGGACAGAAGCACGGTTCAGGCGGTAACTGCTAGCCCGCCAGTCCCAGCGGGATTCGAACCAACAGCCTGATTACAACGAAAAGTGTGTAACCGTAGGCTTTTCTGTATAGAAGGG
>CAINHL010000100.1 GCA_903848885.1 uncultured Actinomycetes bacterium | reverse complement strand
GGGATCACTCAGCATCTTTCGTGCCACCACGGTCCAGCCCTCACTGGTCATACGTGCTTCCTTCCGCGGCGCGTATGCGGTGTCGCAACACAGCGCGAACTGGGGTGACGAGTGGGTGCACGTCTATTCGCCCTCGTCCTTCGTAATGACCCGTAGTGTGGCCTTCCTTCCGGGCTGGCTCGCAACCGCCACTAATCCCGCCACGCATCGCAGCGTTACTTTGAGCGTGACGCAGTCTGACCTCATTCAGCGGATTGCGGTTCCGGCGGGAACGTGGGACATTCATTTCCACTATCACGCACCACACATCGAGGCGGGTGTGGTCACCTCGTCGGCGTCCCTGGGTCTCCTTTTTCTTGCCTTGTGGGCACTCCGACCTCGTTGGCGCCAACCCAAGGGCACTAAGGTGTTTTCATGATTCGCGTGGCCATCGTGGGCGCCAATGGGCGGATGGGTACCGTAATGACTGAAGGCTTACCCACCTTTGCGGACATCGCGGTCGTTGCCCTCGTCGACATAACTTCTCGGGGCGAAAACGTCCACGCATCCCTTAGTGCCCTCGATGCCGCAACTATTGACGTGGTCGTAGATTTTTCCTCCGCCGAAGGGGCTGCGACGAGTTTGGCGTGGTGTCATGAGAATCAGGTGGCTGCGGTTATCGGAGCTACGGGCATCGACGCCGGGGTCCTGTCGACGCTGATTTCGGAAAACGACCACGTCGTGGTAGCGGCGAACTTTTCCATCGGGGCAGTTCTGGCCGAGCGGTTTGCCGCTATCGCGGCACCGCATTTCGCTGCGGTCGAGGTGATTGAACTCCATCATGACGCCAAGGTTGACGCACCTTCCGGTACCTCACTTTCAACGGCGGCGGCCATTGCCGACGCGCGTCAGAGTGCGGGAAAGCCGCGCATTCTCGACCCGACCAGCCGGATCGTGGTGGAAGGAGCGCGGGGGGCTGAAGTGGCCGAAGGCATACGGATCCATTCGGTTCGCTTGCCTGGACTCGTGGCGCATGAAGAAATTCTCTTCGGTAATCCCTACGAAGGGATGACTATTCGGCACGACTCCTACGATCGGCGGAGTTTCGTTGCGGGAGTGGCTCTGGCGGTGCGTAAGGTGCGTGAACGCAAGGGCCTGACTATCGGCATAGGAACGTTGGTCTAAAGGTGTCGACGGTCCGGCAGAGGGTCGTCGAGGCAGCGGCTCGTTCCGTTACGGCTGCCGGCATGGCCGCGACCACCGTCGATGCCATTGCTCGTGAAGCGGGGGTAGCGAGAGGAACCGTCTACCGGCATTTCAAGGGAGGGCGACGCGAGATTCTCGACGAGTTAGTACGCCACGAGGTTGAGGTCTTCTTTCATGACCTGTACCTCAGCGTCGACGGCTTTGATAATTTGCGCGAGGTCGCTCAACATGGTTTAGCTTTCGCCCGCAACTCTTTGGCCACGCACTCAATCCTTCAACGCTTCTTGAGCGAAGATCCACGGGTGCTGGAGCCCGCACTGGGTGACTCCGTTGACGCTATGCGCGACGCCATCGCCGGAGTGTTGCGGCCCTTCGTTTCTCCCGACGACGACCGCGAGGAGAATGTGGACTTTCTGGTACGCATGGGGCTGTCGTACATGTCCACGGCCGGACGCTGGGATATGTCATCGCCTGCCGATCTGGCGCGATTGGTCGATGACGAATTGATTTCCGGATTGGTCAACCGCGATTGCAAATACGACGCGATTGCGGCACGGCGCCTCCGGCGTGTCTCCGATGAAAGCATGTGGACACGAGGCGTAAACGCCACGTTGGAGGAAATCGCTGCTGGTCGATTCGCCGAATTCACTTTTGGTGACATTGTCACTCGCGTGGGAACGTCTCGCGCCACGGTGTATCGCGCCTTCCCTGGGGGCCGCCCCGCATTGCTCGCGGCGCTGACGGAACGTGAGTCGGCGCGTCTCTTCAGTGCCGTCGCTGATGCCATTTCGTCGGCCAGCGATATACATGAAGGCCTCTTGTCGGGCTTGACCACATTGTGGGCGGGGGTGGCCACGCATCCTGGAATTTTGGGACTCCAAAAATCTGCTCCCGAAGTGATTTTCAATGCACTGAACTTCGATGGTGCTACCCGCACCTACGCTGTCGCGAGTTCCTTTGCGCAACCGCTTCTGGGGCGTTGGACGGGGCCCGACACCTCGGCGCAGCTGGCCGAATGGATGTGTCGTCTGGTCGTGGCCTACAGCGGGGCCCCCTGCGATTATCTCGACGTAACGGACGCTGCCAGCGTGGCTCATTTTTATTCTCGCCACGTGGCGAATGGCGTTGATCGGATTCTTGCCACGGTGCCGGCGAAGTGCTAGAACTTCACTAAGTACCGAGGGGGTAATAATGGCGATTATCAACGATGACCGACCGGACATGCCGAGCAATTTTGAACTCATTGGGCGCACGGACATTAACGACTACGAAGCGATATTTGATCTCGTGGGTCGCGAGGAAGAGTCGGGCTTGCACTTCGTCAAGGACAACTGCGATGCCGCCTTTACTTGGGATTACAACAAAGGCTTTCGCCCTCAACTCGATAAGTTGTACGAAAAGGCCAAGCGTTCGCAGTGGAACGGAACGACGGACCTGCCGTGGGAGACCCCCGTTGACCAAGAAGGTATGGCAACCAAGGCCTATCGCGAAGCGGGGCAACGTCCCCTCGGCGAGGCGCTCATCGCGGGTACCGCCTTTGAAAAATGGGGCGAAAAGGAGTGGGTGCAGTTCTCCATGGAGTATCAGAACTGGACCTTGAGTCAGTTCCTCCACGGTGAGCAGGGTGCCCTACTGTGCACTGCCAAAATCGTCGAGACAGTTCCATGGATCGACGCCAAGTATTACGCCGCTACGCAGGTCATGGATGAAGCGCGACACGTCGAGGTTTTCTCACGCTATCTCGATTCCAAATTATCTGGTCATTACCCCATGAATGGACACCTCGGGCTGCTGCTGGATGATGTTGTGGCGGATTCACGTTGGGACATGACCTACCTGGGCATGCAGATCATGGTCGAAGGTTTGGCCCTCGCCGCCTTTGGCTTTCTCCACGCCACCACCGAGGAGCCATTGCTCAAGCAGCTGCTGCGTTACGTGATGGCCGACGAGGCTCGTCACGTCGCTTTTGGTGTTCTGTCGCTCCAGGAGATTTATCGCGATATGGACTCGCACGAAATCCGTGAACGTCAGGAATTCGCCTTCGAGGCGGCGCTGCGCATGCGTGATCGTATGCAGGGCCAGGAAGTCTGGGACCGATTCGGCATCTCCAAGAAGGACGCCGCCGCGGTGACCTTAATGGACCCTGACCGCCCCGTTTTTCAGTCGGCACTGTTTTCGAAGATCGTTCCGAACTGCAAGAAATTGGGACTCTTGGACGCGGGCGATGGTTGGTTGCGCGAAAAGTTCACCGAAATGGGCTGCATCCAATACGAAGACTTTGAAGACACCACTCTGGATGCCGACGCAAATGCCGATAGCTCGCCCGTGGAAAGAAACGTCTAAACCGCTGCTGGCACAAAAGGGCTGGTAACTTTCAGTCGTGAACTCCTTAACCTTCGGCCGGTTGGTAACGGCCATGGTCACTCCATTTGATGCTCAGGGGCAAATTGCCTTTGACGTCGCCACCGAATTGGCGCAGTTCCTCCAAAACAGCGGTACCGAAGCCCTCGTGGTAGCCGGATCAACCGGCGAGGGCACCAGCCTCAGTGATGAAGAAAAGCTGAATCTGTTTGCGGCCGTCGCTGCAGCGGTCACTATTCCGGTGATCGCTGGCTCCACCTCCTCGGATACGGCTCGCTCGGTGTCGCTGACGCGTGCGGTGTCGGGTACGGGGGTAGCAGGGGTGTTGGCAACGACACCCGCCTACGCGCGACCCTCCCAGGCGGGAATTGCGGCCCACCTTTCCGCAGTCGCTGAATCGACGGATCTGCCCGTGATGCTCTACGACATTCCTTCTCGCACTGGTCGCAAGATAGCCGCCGAAACTTCAATAGCTCTGGCCCGAGGGCACCACAATGTGGTGGCACTCAAAGATGCCTCGGGTGATCTCGTGGGTGCGGCGCACGTCGTCCAGACAGTGGGATCCCAGTTAGCCCTCTATAGCGGTGATGATGGTCTAACGCTGGCGTTTATGGCGATGGGCGCGGTGGGTGTGGTGTCGGTGGCCTCACACTGGGCGGGCCGTGAATTTTCAGCGATGGTGAACGCGGCGGCAGAAAATCGTTGGGAC
Source organism: uncultured Actinomycetes bacterium (assembly GCA_903848885.1). Taxonomy (GTDB): domain Bacteria; phylum Actinomycetota; class Acidimicrobiia; order Acidimicrobiales; family RAAP-2; genus RAAP-2. Next base: position 2,414 of record CAINHL010000100.1, on the reverse strand, counting down.
GAGGCCCGACGCCTCAACGAAGTAGTGGCGCCCAGCTGTCGTTTCGAAAGCTCCGACAGCTATCCCAATCCGCTGCCGGCAAAGTCGGCCATGCGTCAGCTCGGAATTCCGGTGGGGCAGTGCCGTCTACCCTTGGGCTCGAGTGATGCCACCTTGGACGCGCTGGCAAACGAAACTCTGGCGCAATTGACTGCCGCACGTGGCTGAGTCTCCGGTTCGCATTGCGTTCTTGGGTGGACTCGGTGAAATAGGCCGAAACTGTATGGCCATTGAACAGCGTGGACGCCTGATCATCGTCGATGCGGGTCTGATGTTTCCGGAACCCAATATGTACGGTATCGATATCATCCTGCCTGATTTTCGTTGGCTCTATGAAAGGGTGAAGGATATCGACGCGATCGTGCTGACGCACGGTCACGAAGACCACACCGGCGCCTTGCGCTACCTCGTAGATCGAGTGAAGGTTCCCATCTATGGTGCACCGCTGACCGTGGGTTTCGCCAAGCATCGCCTCACCGAAGCGAAGTTAGCGGGAGGTCTGGAATTTATTGAGGTAGCGGACGGTGAGCGCCGCAAGATTGGCACCTTCGACGTGGAATTCATCCCGGTAACGCACTCGGTACCAAGTGCCCACGCACTCGCCATCCATACCGACGCGGGCATCATTGTGCATTCGGGTGACTTCAAGTTTGATTTAACACCAATTGACGGGCGACGTAGCGACGTGGCTCGACTGGCGGCGCTGGGTGATGAGGGAGTGGCGGTTCTTCTGGGTGACTCGACGAACGCGGAAGAACCGGGCTACACGGCATCAGAGGCCACCGTGGGTGTGGCACTACGTCGATTGTTCTTAGAGCGCCCCCACAAGCGCATGGTAGTCGCCTGTTTTGCAAGTCACATTCACCGTATTCAGCAAATTATGAACATTGCGGTGGAACAGAACCGCAAAATTATTTTGCTCGGCCGATCGATGGAAGCCAATGTCAAGTTAGCCCGCAAGTTGAATCTGTTGCACGTGGATTCTGCCCACTTAGAAGACATGGCCAATATCGATCGCTATCAACCCGGCCAGATTTGTGTCATTTGCACGGGATCGCAAGGTGAGCCCATGGCGGTGTTGTCGCGACTGGCGCGTGGCGACGAGCGTTTCTTGCCCGTGGGGCCGACGGACACCGTTATCTTGTCATCGCATCCCATACCCGGAAATGAATGGACCGTCGGTCGAGTGATTGATGATCTGCACCGCTTGAATACTGAAGTGATTCACTCTGGACGTGAAGCAGTCCACGCCTCAGGTCATGCACGACAAGGTGAGCTACGTACCCTGCACCAACTTGTGCGTCCGCGCTCCTTTGTCCCTATTCACGGTGAATATCGGCATCTGGTACATCACGCCGACCTTGCGATGGAGATGGGGCTGCCCGAAGATCGGGTGTGGATCTGTGAAGACGGTGATGTCCTGGCTCTCACGGAATCGGGACTGCGACGCGACGGAACGGTTCCAGCGGGTTTTCACTACATCGATGGGACCACTGGGGACCTCGACGAGACACCCTTGAGCGATCGTCGAATGCTGGCGGAACACGGCGTACTTCTCGTCACGGCCGGAATCGATCGCGCAACGGGAAACTTAGCGCAGCGGGTGGTTGTGACTGCTCGTGGTTGGTTTGAGGGTGAACGTGAAAAGACGATCTACGCACAGTGCGAAGCGACGGTTAACACGGCGCTCGTGGAAGCTCTCGCCGCGGGCGAGCGAGACTCAGCGGCGCTGAACAAAATTGCTCAAAAGGCCGCGGGACGAACCGTCGGTGGGCGATTCCGTCGGCAACCCGTGATTCTGCCTGCCATCACGATTCTCTAGGACCGTTTGTCGGGCTCGCCGTTTTCGCGGTTCGGCTCACCGTGGCGCCAGAAGTTTTTGATGGAAATGGCCGTGGGATCGAGACCGCGGTCTTTGAGGGCAGTAGCGAGACTGCGGTTCACAGAAAACTCGGCGAAGAGATAGGCGTGCCCTTCATCGAGGGGGAGTGCAAGTGCGGCGAGTCCGTTGAGTAACCCCGTGGGGGAGTTCCCTACCCGCCCGTCGCGGTTCACAAAAATTCCCGTAACGCCGATTCCCTCGGGCAAGGTGGTGGTGAGCGCGTCACTGGGATCATCAGTTTCGACGATGAAAATAACTCGTCCCGGAGCTTCGATGGATTCCGCAAGTCGGTAGAAGGTAGCCAAACTACTCGCGTCACCCAGCATCAGATGCCAATCGGCGAGGGGAGCTAAGGGAATTTTTCCCCTTGGTCCAACGAGGTCAACGAAGTCACCAACCGTGGCCCGCTGTGCCCAACGCGAACCTGGCCCCTCGTGGGCGGTGTGTACCCACAGTGTGAGCTCGTCTCCCAGCGGAGAAAGGCTCCGAACGC
>CAINHL010000099.1 GCA_903848885.1 uncultured Actinomycetes bacterium | reverse complement strand
ATGGGTATTACCAAGGCCTCGCTGGCTACCGACTCGTGGCTCTCGGCCGCCTCCTTCCAGGAGACGACCCGCGTGTTGACCGAAGCGGCCATCGAAGGCAAGCGCGACCAATTGGTGGGGCTGAAGGAAAACATCATCATCGGTAAGTTGATTCCGGCGGGATCTGGACTCAGCCACTACAGCCGCGCCAACCTCCGTTTGGACATGCCCGATGCCGAATTGTTGCCGGAGTGGGGCCTTCTGCCCGACTCGGACCCCGACTTTGCGTGGGAATTGGGCGAAATCGACGAAAGCACGCTGGCCGCAGACATGGCCGCCTTCCAGAACATCGGTACGGCGACCTACGACGCGACCTCCTTGCCCGAGGAAGATGGCAGTAACCCAGAAGACGGGTTCACTCCGGAGATCTAGTCGAGCGACCGCCGCCCTGCGGGGCGGCGGTTTGCCCGCGACCCCCGTGGTGTCCTAAACTAGAAAGTCCGCGTGTCGGTTACTCCGAACACGTTTTAACCAAGAAGATCGAGAGAGGTTCCGCGTGCCCACAATCGCACAGTTGGTCCGAAAAGGCCGACAGGACAAGACCACCAAGACCAAGACGCCGGCGCTGAAGGGTGCCCCGCAGCGTCGTGGTGTCTGCACGCGTGTTCACACCGTCACCCCGAAGAAGCCGAACTCCGCCCTGCGTAAGGTGGCGCGAGTGCGTTTGACCTCGGGCGTGGAAATCACCGCCTACATCCCGGGTGTTGGTCACAACCTCCAGGAGCACTCCATCGTCCTCGTCCGTGGTGGACGTGTGAAGGACCTTCCGGGTGTGCGTTACAAGATCATTCGCGGAGCACTCGACACCTCTGGTGTGCGTGACCGCAAGCAGGCCCGTAGCCGCTACGGCGCCAAGAAGGAGAAATAATGCCGCGCAAGGGACCCGCTGAACGCCGCGAATTGGCACCCGACCCGATCTACAAGTCGGTCGTCGTTACCCAGATCATCAACAAGATTCTGGAGCGTGGCAAGCGCACCATCGCCGAGCGCATTGTGTACACCGCCCTCGAGACTGTCGAACAAAAGACCGGCACCGACCCCGTGGCCACGCTCAAGCGTGCCCTCGAAAACGTTCGCCCCGAGCTGGAAGTTCGTAGCCGCCGCGTCGGTGGAACGACCTACCAAGTTCCCGTCGAAGTTCGCCCACGTCGCGCCACCACTTTGGCCGTTCGCTGGTTGACCGACTTCGCCCAAAAGCGTCGCGAGAAGACCATGGCCGAGCGCCTGGCGAACGAAATCATGGACGCCGCTAACGGCGTTGGTGCTGCCGTGAAGCGTCGCGAAGACATGGCCAAGATGGCCGAATCCAACAAGGCTTTCGCCCACTATCGCTGGTAATTAAGGTACTTCTTCCCTCATGACTGCACGTCTTTTTCCCCTCGACAAAGTTCGCAATATTGGCATCATGGCTCACATTGATGCCGGTAAGACGACGACCACCGAGCGCATTTTGTATTACACCGGTAAGAACTACAAAATCGGTGAAGTGCACGAAGGTGCCGCCACCATGGACTGGATGGTCCAAGAGCAAGAGCGTGGAATCACCATCACCTCGGCTGCCACCACCTGTGAGTGGAATGGTCACCAGATCAACATCATCGACACGCCCGGACACGTCGACTTCACCGTGGAAGTGGAGCGTTCGCTGCGCGTCCTCGACGGCGCCGTCGCCGTCTTCGATGCCGTGGCCGGTGTCGAGCCCCAGACCGAAACGGTGTGGCGCCAAGCGAACAAGTACAACGTTCCGCGTATTTGCTTCGTGAACAAAATGGACCGTACCGGTGCTGACTTCTTCCGTTGCGTCGAGATGATTGAAGATCGTCTTGAGTGCGTGCCCGCCGTCATCCAGCTGCCCATCGGCGCCGAAGGTGACTACCTCGGCATCGTCGACATCTGCTCGATGACCGCCACCATCTACCACGACGACAAGGGTGAGAAGCTCGAAGTCGTCGACATCCCCGCGAACATGAAGGCTCAGGCTGACGAGTACCGCACCAAGTTGCTCGACGTTCTCACCACTTTCGATGATGAGCTCATGGAAAAAGTTCTCGGCGAAGAAGAAATCACCACCGCCGACGTTCGTCGTGCGCTGCGTATCGGAACCCTCGACGGACACTGCGTGCCGATCTTGAACGGAACCGCTTTCAAGAACAAGGGTGTTCAGCCCATGCTCGACGCCGTGGTGGACTTCCTGCCGAGCCCGGTGGACCTTCCCCCTACCGTCGGCACCAAGCCCGGTAAGGAAGACGAAGTCCTCGAGCGGCGCGCTGCTGACGACGAGCACTTCTCCGCCTTGGCGTTCAAGATCATGACCGACCCCTACGTCGGTAAGTTGACCTACCTGCGCGTGTACTCGGGCCACCTCGACAAGGGTGACACCGTCATCAACACCACCAAGAACATGAAGAAAGAGCGTCTCGGACGCCTTCTCCAGATGCACGCCAACAACCGTGAAGACCGCGACTCGATTTACACCGGTGACATCGTTGCCGCCGTGGGTCTGAAGCAGGTCACCACGGGCGACACCTTGAGCTCGGTGGATCACCCCATCGTGCTGGAAAACTTGACCTTCCCCGAGCCCGTTATTCACGTGGCCGTGGAGCCAAAGACCAAGGCTGACCAGGAGAAACTATCCAAGGCTCTCTACGCCTTGTCCGAAGAAGACCCCACCTTCCGTGTGCGCACCGACGAAGAGACCGGTCAGACCGTGATCTCCGGAATGGGTGAATTGCACCTCGAAGTTCTCGTTGACCGTATGTTGCGCGAGTTCGCCGTGGACGCCAATGTGGGTAAGCCACAAGTGGCCTACCGCGAGACCATCCGCAAGAAGGTCGAAAAAGTCGAAGAGAAGTACGTGCGTCAGACCGGTGGTAAAGGTCAGTACGGCCACGTGGTTATCACTCTGGAGCCCACGGGCCCCGGCGGCGGCTACGAATTCTGTGACGAAATCACCGGTGGTGTTATCCCCAAGGAATACATCAACCCCATTAACCAGGGAATTCAGGAAGCACTGACCTCTGGGGTCTTGGCTGGTTACCAGGTCGTGGACGTGCGTGTTCGCCTGACCTTCGGTAGCTACCACGACGTGGACTCCTCGGAAATGGCCTTCAAAATCGCCGGTTCGATCTGCGTGAAGAAGGCGGCCCGTTTGGCGCAGCCCGTGATTCTTGAGCCGATTATGTCGGTCGAAGTCGTAACTCCTGATGACTACATGGGAGATGTGATCGGTGACCTTTCCAGTCGCCGTGGGCGCATCGAAGGCATGGAACAAAAGGGCAATGGCCAGACGATTAGGGCGCTTGTGCCCCTAGCTGATATGTTCGGCTACGCTACTGACCTACGTTCACGCACCCAAGGGCGCGCGACGTACACCATGCAGTTCAATTCGTACGCAGAAGTGCCGGAGTCGGTTTCGAAAGAAATCGTCGCGAAGGCTACGGGCGCGTAAGAACGCCGGGAAACCGGCACACCTGGTCCAAACCGTAGTCGGGGAGGGCCGAAATCCAACCAAGCGGTTCCGAAGAGGAACCGATTTAAGAGAAAGCTAGTCCCCGACAATGGCAAAGCAGAAGTTCGAGCGCACTAAGCCGCACGTAAATATCGGAACCATGGGTCACATTGACCACGGTAAGACCACTCTTACCGCGGCCATCACCAAGGTCCTTTCCACCAAGAACCCCGGCACCGCCTTCACGCCTTTCGACCAGATCGACAAGGCCCCCGAAGAGCGCGCCCGCGGTATTACGATTTCCATCGCCCACGTGGAGTACGAGACGGAAAACCGTCACTACGCCCACGTTGACATGCCCGGCCACGCCGACTACGTCAAGAACATGATCACCGGCGCCGCGCAGGTTGACGGCGCCATCCTCGTGGTCTCGGCGACCGACGGTCCTATGCCCCAGACGCGTGAGCACGTGCTGCTTGCTCGCCAGGTGGGTGTGCCCTTCATCGTGGTGGCCCTGAACAAGGCCGACGTTGTCGACGACGAGGAACTCCTCGAACTCGTCGAAATGGAAATCCGCGACCTGCTCTCCAGCTACGACTTCCCCGGCGACGATGTTCCTATCGTTCGCGTGTCGGCCCTCAAGGCCCTCGAAGGTGACGAAGCGTGGGGCGAAAAGATCGTTGAGCTCATGGCTGCCGTGGATGCCTACATCCCCGAGCCGGAGCGTGCGACCGACAAGAACTTCCTCATGTCCATCGAAGACGTCATGTCAATTACGGGCCGTGGCACCGTGGTGACCGGCAAGGTCGAGCAGGGCATCATCAAGGTCGGTGACGAAGTCGAAATCGTGGGTCTGCGTGACACCACCAAGACGACCGTGACCGGAATTGAAATGTTCCGCAAGCTCCTCGACGAAGGCCGTGCCGGTGACAACCTCGGCGCCCTGCTGCGTGGAACCAAGAAGGAAGAAGTTGAGCGCGGGCAGGTTCTCTGCAAGCCGGGTTCCATTACTCCTCACACTGTTTTCGAAGCGTCGGTGTACGTCTTGAACAAGGAAGAAGGCGGCCGTCACAAGCCGTTCTTCGCCAACTACCGCCCGCAGTTCTACTTCCGTACGACTGACGTGACCGGTACCATCGAGCTGCCTGCGGGCACCGAAATGGTGATGCCTGGTGACAACACCGAAATGACCGTGACTTTGGGTAAGCCAATCGCCATGGAAGAGGGTCTCACCTTCTCCATCCGCGAAGGTGGCCGTACCGTGGGTTCCGGTCGCGTCGTCAAGATCCTGAAGTAGTCCGGTCATGGCCGACAACCGTCAAATGATTCGAATCCGGCTGAAGGCCTTCGACCACGAGATTCTTGACCAGTCCACCGCGAAAATCGTGCAAACGGTTGAGCGGACCAGCGCCAAGGTCCAGGGTCCCGTGCCGCTGCCGACCGAGAAGCACCGTTACACGGTGATTCGCGGGCCGCACAAGCACAAGGACTCTCGCGAGCACTTCGAAATGCGCATTCACAAGCGCCTTTTGGACATCGTGGACCACTCGGCCAAGACGGTGGATGCCCTCCAGCGTCTTGATCTGCCGGCTGGTGTGGACATCGAAATCAAGATTCGCCAGAACTAGCTACTCTCCGAAGCCCGCCGCGCAATTATTTTGCGTTGGCGGGCTTCGGTGTTGTAGAGTAAAAAGCCCTCACTCTGTGGGGGTACGGGGCGAAAGCCCCAAACAACAGATGTGCCCCGTTGCCCGCAAGGGAACGCGGGGCCGAAACATTCGAGCGCTCCGTTCGGGTTTTTCACCCGAGCGGAGCGTCTGTGTGTCGGGCCAACCGATTCACGGGTTTATGAAGGAGAGAACATGGCGGCAAAGGCAATTGTCGGCGAGAAGGTGGGCATGACCCAGGTCTGGGACGACCAAAATCGCGCCGTCCCCGTCACTGTGGTTCGTGTGAGCCCTGCTCGTGTCGTGCAAGTTAAGACCCCCGAGAAGGAGGGCTACAGCGCCGTCCAGGTCACCTGGGGCACTCGTCGCGTGAACACCATGACCAAGCCTGAGCTCGGTCACTACGAGAAGGCCGGCGTCAGCCCGGGCAAGAAGTTGGTCGAGCTACGTCTCGACGACGTCTCCGGTTACAGCGTCGGTCAAGAGATTCTCTGTGACGCGTTCGAAAAAGGCGAGATGATCGACGCCACCGCCATTTCCAAGGGAAAGGGTTTCGCCGGAGCCATGAAGCGTCACCACTTCTCCGGTCAAGGCGCGTCCCACGGTAACCACAAGCACCACCGTGCTCCTGGTTCCATTGGCGCGTGCTCGACCCCGGGCCGTGTCTTTAAGGGCACCAAGATGGCCGGACAAATGGGTGGGGGACAAGTCACCACCACCAACCTCGAAGTGATCGCCGTGGACGTGGAGCGTTCCTTAGTGCTCGTCAAGGGTGCCGTTCCCGGCCCCCGTGGCGGCACCGTGGTTCTGCGCACGTCGGTGAAGAACCCGATGAAGGCCGGAGGCAAGCGATGAGCGACGTACTAACCCTTCGTGGTCCTATTAAGAAGGATCGTCCCGAGCCCGCGAAGCGCTCGGTGACCAAGAAGTCACTCGACGGCAAGGACCTCGGTTCGGTTGCCCTTGAGCCGACCATTTTCGGCATCGTTCCCAACATGGGCGTATTGCACCAGGTGATCACCGCCCAGCTCGCCGCCGCTCGCTCCGGAACGCAGTCGACAAAGACGCGTAAGGAAGTTTCCGGTGGTGGCAAGAAGCCGTTCAACCAAAAGGGAACTGGTGGGGCCCGTCAGGGAACCGTCCGTGCCCCGCACTACCCCGGTGGTGGAGTTGCTCTCGGACCCAAGCCACGTAAGTACGACCAGAAGACTCCGAAGAAGATGATCCGTTTGGCTCTGAACTCGGCCTTGTCGGACCGCGCCGCTCTCGAGCGCGTGGCCCTGATCGACAGCTTCTCCGCCTGGACCGAACCCAAGACGAAGAACGCGGTTTCCGCGCTCGAAGCCTTGGGCCTTAGCGGCAAGGTGCTCGTCGTCTTGACGCGCGAGGACATGGTCGCCAACTTCGCTTTCCGCAACTTGGAGAACATCAAGACCATCGACGCCGGCGAACTCAACGCGCACGACATCATCGATGCCGACTGGGTTCTCTTTACCGAAGCCACTCTCCCCACCGCGAAGGAAGTTAAGTAATGCGCGACGCAATGAGCATCCTCGTCCGACCAGTTGTGTCGGAGAAGACCTACACCTTGATGGACCGCAACGTCTACACCTTCGTGGTGGATTCGTCGGCCACCAAGATCGACGTGCGTAATGCCGTCGAGCAGGCCTTCAACGTCAAAGTCCTCAAGGTCAACACCTTGAACCGCAAGGGCAAGTCAGTGCGCAACCGTCGCACCGGCGTCGTCGGCCACAAGTCCGACACCAAGCGAGCCATCGTCACCCTGAAGCCGGGTGACTCGATCAACCTCTTCGAGAACTAAGGACAATCATGGCCCTTCGTCACCGTAAACCCACGAGCCCCGGTCGTCGTTTCCAAACCGTCTCCGACTTCGCCGACATCACTAAGTCGACGCCGGAAAAGTCACTGCTCGCTCCTAAGCCCAAGACTGGTGGACGCAACGTCTACGGTCGCAAGACCTCGCGTCACCGCGGTGGTGGGCACAAGCAGCAGTATCGCATCATCGACTTCAAGCGCAACAAGAACGGCATTCCCGCGACCGTGGCGTCGATTGAGTACGACCCGAACCGCACCTGCCGTATTGCCCTGCTGCACTACGCCGACGGAGAGAAGCGCTACATCCTCGCTCCGAACGGACTGGGTGTCGGCGACAAGGTAATCTCCGGACCCAAGGCCGACATCAAGACGGGTAACGCCCTGCCGATGCGCTTCATTCCGACTGGTTCCACGGTGCACAACGTTGAGTTGCGCCCCGGTGGTGGTGGGAAGATGGCCCGCAGTGCCGGCATGAGCGTGCAGCTCGTGGCCAAGGATGGCGGATTCGCCACCTTGCGCCTACCCAGTTCGGAAATGCGTCGCGTTCCTATTGACTGCGTGGCCACTTTGGGCACCGTGGGCAACTCGGAGCACGAGTTGATGAAGATCGGTAAGGCCGGTCGAAATCGCTGGAAGGGCAAGCGCCCCCAGACTCGTGGTGTCGCCATGAACCCGGTCGACCACCCACTCGGTGGTGGTGAAGGTAAGACCTCCGGTGGACGCCACCCGGTCTCGCCGTGGGGACAACCCGAAGGTCGTACTCGTCGTCCGAAGCCCTCGGATGCGCTCATTGTTCGTCGTCGCCGTGGACGCGGCGCGCGTAGGTAGGTAGGAATATATGTCACGTAGTCTCAAAAAAGGCCCCTTCATTGACGGCCACCTCTTGAAGAAGGTCGACGCACAAAACGCGGCCAACGAGAAGAAGGTCATCAAGACCTGGAGCCGTCGTTCGACGGTGATCCCGGACATGGTCGGCCACACTTTCGCCGTGCATGACGGTCGCCGTCACGTACCGGTCTTCGTCAACGAGTCCATGGTCGGTCACAAGTTGGGTGAATTCGCCCCGACGCGTACTTTCAAATTCCACGCCGGACAAGAAAAGACGGGGAAGCGCTAATGACCGCGACTAAGACCAACGAGCGTCCCGGTACCAAGGCCGTACTTCGCCACTTCCACATGTCCGCTACTAAGGCCCGCGTGGTTCTTAACTTGATCCGCGGTGAAGACGTCAACACCGCGCGCGACATCTTGGCGGGTACCACCCGTGAGGCTGCCGACATCATCGGCAAGGTTCTGGCGTCGGCCGTGGCCAACGCCGTGAATAACGACGGACTCAACGCCGAAGACCTCTACGTAGCTGCCTGCTACGCCGACGAAGGTGTGACCATGAAGCGTTTCACGCCTCGTGCTCGCGGTCGCGCCGGAAAAATCCTGAAGCGCAGCTGCCACATCACCGTGGTCGTGGCGCGCTTGGATGACGACAAGCTCGAAATCCTTCGCGCGGCCCGCAACGCGCAGGCCGTCGCAACCCGCACCCGCCGTGTGGCCAGCTCGCGCAAGCGTGCCGACCAGACCGCGAGTCTCAACAAGCGTGAGACCCGTGACGCCGAGGCGGCGCTGGAAGCCGAGAACGCTGACGTCGAGACCACCGAGGTGATCGAGACCGAAGTGATGCAGGACGTCGCTACGACCACCGTGGCCGGCGAGACGAACGAGACGGTGTCGGTAGACGCCACTGAGGAGACGGACAACTAATGGGCCAGAAAGTAAATCCCTACGGTTTCCGCCTCGGTATTACGACCGACTGGAAGTCACGCTGGTTTAAAGAGCGCGGCTACCGGGAGCTCGTCATCGAGGACTGGAAGATTCGCGACTACCTGACCAAGCAGCTCGAAAGCGCCGCCGTCAGCCGTATCGAAATTGAGCGCAACTCCGATCGCATCCGCGTGGACATCCACACGGCGCGCCCGGGTATCGTCATCGGCCGCCGTGGCGCCGAAGCCGAGCGCTTGAAGGCCGATCTGGAAAAAATCACCGGCCAAAAGAACAAGTTCTCCTTGAACATCCAAGAAATCAAGCAGCCCGAACTCGACGCTGCCTTGATCGCTCAAGGAATTTGTGACCAGCTGATTCGTCGCGTGGCGTTTCGCCGTGCGATGAAGCGCGCCATCCAGACCGTGCAGAAGGCCGGCGCCCTGGGCGTCAAGGTTCACCTGTCCGGCCGCTTGGGCGGCGCCGAAATGAGCCGCACCGAGCAATACCGTGAAGGTCGTGTGCCGCTGCACACCCTGCGTGCCGACATTGACTATGGCTTCCGTGAAGCTCGTACCAGCACCGGACGCGTGGGCGTCAAGGTCTGGATCTACAAGGGTGACATTCTCCCGTACTCCATCACTAACGACGACAAGATCGTTCGCGAAGCGGCCATGGCCGCGGGCGACGCGGTGACTCCCGGAGCGACCGCCGTGGCGGCAGCTCCTCGCGGTGTCGTGCGTGCCGGTGGCGGACGTCGCCGTGTGGACAGCGTGACGGTTGATGCGGACACTGACGTCGAAGTTCTGACCGACGTGAACCCAGCCGACTTGTTGGCTACCAGCCCCGACATCGAAAAGGCCATCGCCGTGGACGAAGAGGTCGCACGTCGCACCTCGGACCACACCGACACGCCTCACTTCCGAAAGGACGCGGATTAATCATGTTGATGCCTCGTAAGGTCAAGCACCGCAAGCAGCAGCGCGGACGCATGACGGGTAACGCCAAGGGCGGCACGGAACTGAACTTCGGAGACTTCGGTATCCAAGCTCTGGAAGCCGCCTGGATTACGGCCCGTCAAATTGAAGCGGCTCGTATTGCCATGACCCGTCACGTCAAGCGTGGTGGAAAAGTGTGGATTCGCGTGTTCCCGGACAAGCCCGTGACGCAGAAGCCTGCCGAAACCCGCATGGGTTCCGGTAAGGGTAACCCCGAGTTCTGGGTGGCCGTCGTGAAGCCTGGTCGGATCATGTTCGAACTCGGTGGTGTGGATGAGCCCTTGGCTCGTGCTGCCATGGAGCGCGCTATCCAAAAGCTCCCGATCAAATGCAAGTTCGTCATCCGTCCCGGGACGCATGGCACTCCGGAGGTCACCATCTAATGGCAAAGCACACAGAACACGTCGCGGAACTCAAGCTGCTCGGTGATGCCGAGTTGGTGGAGCGCATCGCGGAATCGCGCAAGGAGATGTTCAACCTGCGCTTCCAGCTGGCCACCGGTCAGTTGGACAACACCAGTCGTCTCGGCGAAGTCAAGAAGGACATTGCTCGCTTGTCGACCTTCCTTCGCCAGCGTGAGATTGCGGCTTTCGAAGCCGCAGGAGAAGGTAACTAATCATGAGTGATGACACCAACACCACCCGCGAGAATCCCCGCAAAGTCCGTGAGGGCATCGTGGTTTCCGACAAGATGAACTCGACCGTCGTGGTCGCCGTGATGGAGCGCGTCGCGCACCCTCGCTACGGCAAGACCGTACAGCGCACCAAGAAGCTCTACGTGCACGACGAGAAGAACGACGCCAAGATCGGCGACCGTGTCCGGGTACAAGAGACCCGTCCGCTGTCCAAGCTCAAGCGCTGGCGCCTGACCGAAATTGTGGAGCGTGCCAAATGATTCAGCAGGAATCTCGACTCCGCGTGGCGGACAACTCGGGAGCGCGCGAGGTGCTGTGCATCCGCGTCCTCGGAGGAACCCGTCGTCGCTACGCCTCTATTGGTGACGTCTTCATCGCCACCGTCAAGGACGCTATCCCCGGCGCCGCCGTGAAGAAGGGTGACGTGGTTCGCTGCGTCGTCGTTCGCGTGGCCAAGGAAAAGCGTCGTCCCGATGGCTCCTACATCAAGTTCGACGACAACGCGGCGGTGCTGATCAACGACCAGCTCCAGCCCCGTGGCACCCGTATCTTTGGGCCCGTCGGTCGCGAACTTCGTGACAAGAAGTTCATGCGCATTATCTCGTTGGCACCGGAGGTGTTGTAATGAAAATCCGTACTGGTGATGAAATTCTCGTCATCGCGGGCAAGTTCCGTGGCGAGCGCGCCAAGGTCGAGAAGGCCTTGCCGTCCACTAACCAGGTCATTGTCGAAGGTCTCAACTTCGTCAAGCGCCACACCAAGCAGGCCGGCAGCACCATGCAGGCCGGGATCATCGACAAGGCCATGCCCTTGAACGTGTCCAACGTGGCCATCTGGTGCGACGCCCACAAGGGACCCGCCAAAATTGGTTTCAAGGATGTAGACGGTGCCAAGGTGCGCGTCTGCCGTAAGTGTGGAGAGACGCTATGAGCACCCGTCCCCGTTTGAAAGTTCGCTTCGACGACGAAATTCGCCAGCAGCTGAAGGACGAACTTGGTCTGCCCAACATCATGCAGGTCCCTCGTCTCGAGAAGATTGTCTTGAACTCCGGAGTCGGTCGCGCCACGCAACAGGCCTCGCTGCTCGAAGGAGCCCAGCGTGACCTCGAGCGCATGACGGGTCAAAAGCCCATCGTGACGCGCGCCAAGAAGTCCATCGCCAACTTCAAGTTGCGCGAAGAAGTGCCGATTGGTGTGAAGGTCACTCTTCGTGGCGACCGCGCGTGGGAATTCTTCGACCGTCTCTTGTCGGTGTCGATTCCGCGTATCCGTGACTTCCGTGGCCTGTCCCCGAAGTCCTTTGATGGTCGCGGGAACTACACCTTCGGTATTAACGACCAGCTGATCTTCCCGGAGATCAACTACGACCAGATCGACGCACCGCGTGGTTTCGACATCACCATTGTCACCACCGCGACCAACGACGAACAGGGCCGCGCCTTCCTCAAGGCCTACGGCTTTCCCTTTAAGGAGATCAAGTAAATGGCTAAGAAGGCCCTTATTAACAAGCAACGCAAGACCCCTAAGTTCAAGGTGCGTGCCTACACGCGCTGCGAGCGCTGTGGTCGCCCCCGTTCGGTCTACAAGAAGTTCGGGCTCTGCCGTATCTGTCTACGCGTCATGGTCCACGCCGGAGAAATTCCTGGCGTCACCAAGGCCAGCTGGTAAGGAGATCAGAACATGACAATGACTGACCCCATCGCCGACATGCTCACCCGCATTCGCAACGCCAACTCCGCCATGTTCGACTCGGTCTCCATGCCCGGTTCGAAGGTGAAAGAGTCGCTGGCCAAAATCCTCGAACGCGAAGGCTTCATCAGCGGTTACAGCCTCAAGCCCGCTGACGGCAAGCCCGGCACGACCTTGGAAATCGCTTTGAAGTACTCCGAGGATCGCCAGCGCACCATCATGGGCATCAAGCGCATCTCGAAGCCCGGATTGCGTATCTACAAGAAGGCCGATCAGATGCCCAAGGTTCTCGGAGGCGTCGGCGTGGCCGTCGTGTCCACCAGCCACGGACTGATGACCGACAAGGAAGCCCGCAAGCGCAAGCTCGGCGGCGAAGTGCTGTGTTATGTCTGGTAACACGACGACTACCCAGGAGAATTTCTAATGTCACGCATTGGTCGTAACCCCATTACCGTTCCCTCGTCGGTGACCATTTCGGTCAACGGCACCGTGGTCGGCGTCAAGGGACCCAAGGGCAACATGGAGCGTTCGCTTCCTGGCGGTATCACCGTGGCCCAAGAGGGTGACGTGTTGACCGTGGATCGTCTCGACGACTCCCGCGACAACCGTGCCCTGCACGGTCTGACCCGCACGCTGATCTCCAACATGGTGGTCGGCGTTACTGACGGTTGGAGCAAGGAACTCGAAATCATCGGCGTGGGTTACCGTGCCGCCGCCAAGGGTGACACCACTCTGGAGCTGGCCCTTGGTTTCAGCCACCCCATCGTGTACCAGGCCCCCAATGGCATCACCTTTGAGGTTCCGGCACCCACCAAAGTCATCGTTAAAGGTGCAGACAAGGAAGTGGTCGGCCAAGTCGCCGCTTCCATTCGCAAGCTACGCAAGCCCGAGCCCTATAAGGGTAAGGGTGTGCGCTACGCCGGTGAAAAGGTTCTGCGCAAGGCTGGAAAGGCGGCCAAGTAATGGCTCGTACTACTCGTGAACTCCGTATCCGACGTCACTCACGTCTTCGCAAGAAGCTCAGTGGCACCGCGACCCACCCCCGCGTGGCGGTGAGTCGGACCAACAAGCACATCTCGGCTCAGATCATCGACGACACCGCGGGTCTGACCCTGGCGGCCGCCTCGTCGGTCGAAGCCGGATTCAAGGACGTTTCCGGTGGCAACATCGCCGGTGCCGTGGCCGTGGCCAACCTGCTCGCGCAGCGTGCCGTGGCGGCGGGTGTCAGCACGGTGGTCTTTGACCGCGGTGGCTACAAGTATCACGGTCGCGTCGCGGCCTTCGCAGACGCGCTTCGCGCGGGAGGACTGGAGTTCTAATGACGATCGAACTAGAAGCATTCGAAGAGCGCACCATCAAGGTGAACCGCGTGTCCAAGGTGGTGAAGGGTGGACGTCGTTTCTCCTTTACCGCCCTCATGGTGATCGGTGACGGCAACGGCCGCGTCGGTCTCGGATACGGCAAGGCCAAGGAAGCCGGTCTGGCCGTGCAGAAAGGTCTCGAAGAAGCTCGCAAGAACCTCTTCGAAGTGCCGCTCGCCGGAACCACGATCGTGCACCCCGTTATCGGCGAAGCCGGTGCCGGACGCGTGATGCTCAAGCCCGCCGCCCCCGGTACGGGAGTAATCGCCGGTGGCGCTGCGCGCGCCATTCTGGAAATGGCCGGCGTCAAGGACATCTTGGCCAAGTCGCTTGGTTCGTCCAACGGCATCAACGTGGCCCACGCCACCATCCAGGGCCTCAAGCAATTACGCACCCCCGAGCAGATTGCCGCCGTGCGTGGCAAGGCACTCGACCAGGTTCTGCCCGCCGGAACCCTGCGTGCCTACCGTGAGCGTCAGCGCGACGCTGATCTCTTCAAGGTTACGGAGACCCCCGCATGACCCAGTTGAAAGTCACTCAGACTCGTTCATCCATTGGCACCAAGCCCAAGCACCGCGGCACGCTGCGCGCTTTGGGCCTGCGCAAGATTGGTCAGAGCAACGTGTTGCCGGACCGTCCCGAAATTCGCGGGATGATCGCGCGCGTGCCGCACCTGATCTCAGTAGAGGAAGTTAACTAATGAAGTTGCACGATCTCAAGCCCAACGAAGGATCCTCGAAGCGCAAGCGCATCGTCGGACGTGGTATCGCTGGTAAGGGTGGAAAGACCGCCGGACGTGGAACCAAGGGACAGAAGGCGCGTCGCCAGATTCCTGCCGGTTTCGAAGGTGGTCAGCTCCCGATCCTCGAACGCATTCCGAAGCTCAAGGGTTTCACCAACCCCTTCCGCGTGGAGTACACCCCCGTCAACATCGACGCCGTCGCGGCCCTCGGCATCGCCGAGATCACCCCGGCCGTTTTGGTGGCCAACGGTCTCGCCGGCAAGAAGGACCTCGTCAAGATTCTCGGACGTGGCACCCTGAGCGCCAAGCTCAACGTGTCGGCGCACGCCTTCTCGGCGTCCGCCAAGGAAGCGATCGAAGCCGCTGGTGGTACGACGACGCAAGTGGCTCTGCCCTTCGCTGTTCGTCCTCCCGCAGCCGGTAACCAACACCAGAACCGCTAGGTCCCTGCCGTGCTGACGCGCCTGGCCAATATCTTCCGTGTGAAGGACCTTCGCAACAAGGTCTTATTCACCTTGGGCGTCATTGGCCTCTATCAGCTCGGCGCCAACTTGCCCATTCCTGGCGTGAGCTGGCACCAGATTCAGACCCTTCAGGCCAGGGCCGGAGCGTCGGGTGTTCTGGGATTCTTGAACTTGTTCTCGGGTGGTGCCTTAACGCGCCTGGCCGTCTTCGGTCTCGGCGTGATGCCCTACATCACTTCCTCCATCGTGATTCAGCTGATGACCTCGGTCATCCCGAAGTTGACGCAGTGGCGTGACGAGGGAGCCACGGGTCAAAAGAAGATCACCCAGACCACTCGCTACCTCACCGTTGCCCTGGCACTCTTGCAGTCCACCGGCTTGATCTACGCCTTCAACGGTCACGACCAGGCGTTGCTGGGCTTCAACATCAACCTCATGGTGTCAGGATTTAATGTCTGGTACGGCATCTTCATGGTGCTGGTCTTGACGGCGGGAACAGCCTTCGTCATGTGGCTCGCCGAACTTATTACCCAGCGCGGTATCGGCCAAGGCATGTCGCTGCTCATTTTCTCTAACGTGGTAGCCGGTCTGCCGTCGGGTGGACACTCGGTGCTGACGCAAGGTGGCGTTGGCAAGTTCGTGACCATCTTGGTGATTTCAGTTCTCTTGCTAGTCGCCATCATCTTCATGGATCAAGGTCAACGCCGCATTCCCGTGAGCTTCGCGCGCCGCGTGGTCGGTCGCAAGATGATGGGCGGAAACTCCACCTATATTCCTTTGAAGGTCAACCAGTCGGGTGTTATTCCGATTATCTTCGCTAGTTCGCTGCTCTACATTCCGGTATTGCTGAGCAACATCTTGCCCCTGGGTTGGTTTCAGAACTTCGTGAACCATTCCTTCCGTACCACCAGCGGTTTGTACATCGGCTCGTATTTTCTCTTAATCTTCGCTTTCACTTTCTTCTACGTCTACATCGCCTTCGAGCCGCACCAGCAGGCCGAAATGTTGCGTAAGCAGGGTGGCTTCGTACCGGGTATTCGTCCGGGTCTGCCCACCGAGAAGTACTTCGCCAAGATGCTCAGCCGCCTCACCGTGGTCGGCGCGACCTTCTTGGCCTGCGTGGCGGTCATTCCGTCCATTCTGATGGCCGTGTGGAGCATTAGTAAGTTTCCGTATTACGGCACCACCTTGCTGATTGCCGTGGGTGTGGCTTTAGAGACCATGCGCCAGATCGACAGTCAGTTGATGATGCGTAACTATGAAGGATTCCTGAAGTAGTCGTTATGTCATCACGACTCATTCTCGTCGTCCTCGGTAAGCAGGGCGCCGGTAAGGGAACGCAATGCAAGCGTTTGGCTGCCGACTTCGCCATTCCCCACGTGTCCACCGGTGACATTCTTCGCGCTGCCGTCAAGGAACAAAACGCCTTAGGCCAACAGGTAAAGGCCGTGCTCGACGCCGGGGCTCTCGTTTCCGACGACTTGGTGATTGCCTTGGTGGCCGATCGTTTCACCCAGGCGGACGCCGCAGGTGGCGCCGTCTTGGATGGCTTCCCGCGCACCCTGGCCCAAGCCCAAGCTCTCGATACCTTGTTGGGGGACGGCGGAGTTTCGCTGTGCATCAACTTGGACGTCAGCACCGTGCGTGTGGTCGAGCGCCTGTCCGCCCGCCGCGTGTGCCAGGAGTGTGGTGCCATTTACCAGGTCAATGACATTTCGGCGATCTCGGAAAGCTGTGAGAACTGCAGCGGCGACGTGATTCAACGCGCCGATGACCAGCCCGAAGCAATTACCCGTCGCTTGGACGCCTACGAACGCGACACCGCCCCCTTGGTGGAGTACTACCGCGACAAGAATCTCCTGGCCACCGTCGACGGTGACCAAAGCGTGGACGCCGTCAACGCGGACTTGCTGGCGGTTATTTCCGCTCGGGGATTGGCGTGAGGCGCAACGCCGACGAACTCAACAAGATGCGTCGTGCCGGCAAGGTAGTTGCCGAAATGCACGAAGTGACGCGCGCCGCCATTCGCCCGGGCATCACCACCATGGAAATTAATAACGTGGCGGCAGCAGTCATTGAAAAGCGTGGAGCGCGTTCTAATTTTTTGAATTACCACGGCTTCCCGGCGGTCATTTGTGCCAGCCCGAACAGCATGATCGTGCACGGCATCCCCGGGGACTACGTCCTCCAAGAGGGCGACATCATCTCCATTGACTGCGGCGCCATCATCGAGGGCTACCACGGTGACGCCGCTTACACCGCCGGCGTCGGCCAGATTTCCAAGGAAGCCCAGCGCCTCCTGGACGTGACCGAGCGATCCCTATGGGCCGGCATCGAGCAAATGACCATCGGGAATCGCCTGCACGAGATCGGTCGGGCCGTGGAGAAGGTGGCCCTGGCCGCCGGATACGGCATTGTGCGCGAATATGTCGGTCACGCTATCGGCACCGCCATGCACGAAAGCCCCCAAGTTCCTAACTATTGGCCGGGATCGCCTGGCCCCATCATGAAAGAAGGCATGGTCTTTGCCGTTGAGCCGATGATCAATATCGGTGGGGAAGAGACCTATACCTTGGACGACGGCTGGGGCGTCATGACCACCGACGGCAGCCTTTCCGCCCATTTTGAACACACCATCGCCC
Source organism: uncultured Actinomycetes bacterium (assembly GCA_903848885.1). Taxonomy (GTDB): domain Bacteria; phylum Actinomycetota; class Acidimicrobiia; order Acidimicrobiales; family RAAP-2; genus RAAP-2. Next base: position 18,079 of record CAINHL010000099.1, on the reverse strand, counting down.
TTACCGACAACGGCCCGGAGGTATTTACCCTGGCCTAAGGACGGGACGAAAGCTCCGGATTCTCCTCGCTTTTGCGTTGGCGGAGAATTTCGGTAGAATAGTCAGCCGACCTCTGGGACTGTTCCCGAGGTTATCCGTAGAAGCCCACTGGGGGTTTCTGCGTGCAGTATCGCAACAAGGAGAAGGAAACTGAGCAAGCCGAAAGAAGATGCGTTCACGGTAGAAGGAACGGTTGTCGAACCGTTGCCCAACGCCATGTTCCGTGTCGAACTAGAAAACGGATACACCGTGCTCGCGCACAGCTCCGGAAAGATGCGCATGCACCGCATTCGCATTCTCCCCGGGGACAAGGTCCAGGTTGAGATCACGCCATATGACATGGCCCGTGGTCGCATTACCTACCGTTACAAATAATTCGGTATCAGTTTCTCCACCATCGAGAAAGAAAGACGTATGAAGGTTCGAGCCAGCGTTAAGCAGATGTGCGAAAAGTGCAAGGTCATTCGCCGGTCAGGTCACGTCCGCGTGATCTGTGAGAACCCGCGTCACAAGCAGCGTCAGGGATAAGGGAAAATAAATGGCACGTATTGCCGGTGTAGACATTCCGCGCGACAAGCGCACGGTCATTTCGTTGACGTACATCTACGGCGTGGGACCCACCACGGCGCAGCAGATTTGTGCGTCCACGGGAATTGACGAGTCGATTCGAGTGAAGGATCTCACCGAAGCCGACATCAACAAGATTCGTGCCTACATTGACGCCAACGTCACGGTCGAGGGTGACCTCCGTCGCGACGTCACGCAAGACATCAAGCGCAAGATGGAAATCAACTGCCTCCAGGGCATCCGTCACCGCAAGGGCCTGCCCGTTCGCGGCCAGCGCACCCGTACCAATGCCCGCACCCGCAAGGGACCGAAGCGCACTGTCGCCGGTAAGAAGAAGGTGAAGAAGTAATGGCCGGTAAGCCCACAGCAGTGCGTAAGCCACGCCGCAAGGAACGTAAGAACGTTGCTTTCGGTGTCGCTCACATCAAGAGTTCGTTTAACAACACCATCGTTTCGATTTGTGACCCTGAGGGCAACGTGTTGGCCTGGGCCTCATCGGGTCAGGTCGGTTTCAAGGGCTCGCGCAAGTCAACCCCCTACGCCGCCCAGCTGGCCGCCGAGAAGGCCGCCAAGGCCGCTATCGAGCACGGCGTGAAGAAGGTCGACGTTCTCGTACGTGGACCTGGATCGGGCCGTGAGACCGCGATTCGCTCCATCGCCGCTGCCGGAATTGAAGTTGTTGCTATCAAAGACGTCACCCCGTTGCCTCACAACGGTTGCCGTCCCAAGAAGCGTCGTCGAGGCTAAGGAAAATTATGGCTCGTTATACCGGACCCGTTTGTCGCTTGTGTCGCCGTGAGCGCACCAAGCTGTACCTGAAGGGGGAGCGTTGCTTCTCCACCAAGTGCCCCATGTCAGAGAACACCGACCGCACCCTGCGCGCCTTCCCACCGGGAATGCACGGCGCTAGCCGCCAGCGTCAGGGTTCGGAGTACCTGACCCAGCTGCGCGAGAAGCAGAAGGCTCGTCGAATCTACGGCTTGCTGGAAAAGCAGTTCCGCAACCTGTACGAAGAGGCCAACCGTCGTCCCGGCATCACCGGTACGAACCTGTTGCAGTTCCTCGAGCTGCGTCTCGACAACGTCGCCTACCGTGCCGGTTGGGGTGCTAGTCGTTCGCAGGCGCGCCAGTTTGTTCGTCACGGTCACGTGAACGTCAACGGCAAGCGCGTCACGATCCCTTCCTACCGTGTGCGTCCGGGTGAAGTTGTCACCCTGAAGAACGTCACTCGTGAGAACTTCAACGTCAAGCGCAACCTCGACGTCCTGGACCGCAACGTCCCGGGCTGGCTCGAGGCGGGCGAGAACGGTTTCTCCGTTACCGTGCGGGCCGTGCCGCAGCGCGAGCAGATTGAAGAGTCGATTAAAGAACAGCTCATTGTTGAGTTGTACTCCAAGTAGTACCCCTAGTTACCCGATACGAAACGAATTGTAAGGAGTTCCCATGCTGATTATTCAACGCCCCACTATCGAGGCTCTGGGTGAAGAGACCAACAACCGTCAGTCCTTCGCCGTAGGACCACTGGACCCCGGTTTTGGACACACCCTCGCGAACTCGCTGCGCCGCACGCTGCTCAGCTCGATCCCGGGCGCCGCAGCGACCAAGGTCAAGTTTGACAGTGTTTTGCACGAGTTCGGCACGATTGAAGGTGTCAAAGAAGACGTCCAAGACATCACCTTGAACCTGAAGGACCTCCTGCTCAAGGTGGAGAGCGACGAGCCCGTCGTTTTGCGCTTGGAGAAGAAGGGTGAAGGCGCCGTCACGGCGGCCGACCTTTCGACCACCGCCGACGTGGAAATCTTGAACCCGGGCCTGCACCTCGCCCAGCTGACCAACGCTAAGGCGTCCTTGGCCTTCGACCTCACCGTCGAGCGCGGTAAGGGCTACGTAGGCGCCGAAGGCAACAAGGGTTCTTCGACCATCGGTGTGATTCCGCTCGACGCGATTTTCTCGCCCGTGCGCCGCGTCACCTTCGAAATTGAACCCGTCCGCGTCGAGCAGTCCAAGGACTTCGACCGCGTGATCTTGGAAATCGAGACCGACGGAACCTTGACCCCGAGCGAGGCTCTGGCCTCGGCCGGTAAGACTCTGCGCTCGCTGGTCGACCTCATTGCCGCTTTCGACGAAGCCGCTCCGGCTCTGGAACTCGGCGACGTGGGCACGGCCGTAGCCGCTGCTACCGAGCTCGACAACATCACCATCGAACAGTTGGGTCTGTCCGAGCGTTCACGCAACTGTCTGAAGCGTGCCGGTATCAACACGTTGGCGCAGTTGGTTAACTGCTCCGAGCGCGACCTCACTTCCATCACTAACTTCGGTGCTACCTCGCTCAAGGACGTGCAAGAGCGTCTCGACGAGCGTGGACTCACCTTGAAGGCGGAGGCGTAAGCCATGCGGGGAACTCCTAAGAAGGGCCGCCGCTTCGGCGGTGACGCCGCGCACCAGAAGGCCATGATGGGAAACCTCGTGGCGTCGCTGATCGCTGCGGAATCCATTGTCACCACTGAGGCCAAGGCCAAGGCACTTCGGCCCATCGTGGAGAAGTGTGTGACCGCCGCCAAGAACTCACCGGAAGGTTCCGTTCACGCCCATCGTCGCGTGGTGGCTTTCATCCGTGACAAGGACATGACCCACAAGCTCTTTACGGAAATCGCTCCGCGTTACACCACGCGTCCCGGTGGTTACGTCCGTATTTTGAAGTTGGGTCCGCGTCCGGGTGACAACGCCCCGATGGCGCGCATTGAGTTCGTCTGAGATCACTGAACCCGTCACCGTTCGGTGGCGGATCGACCTGTCCTATGACGGGTCGGGTTTTAAGGGCTTCGCTCTGCAACCCGATCAATCCACGGTGGTGGGCGAACTCCGCGAAGCCATCGCGCTGACTTTGCGACTTTCCGACGTTCCCTTCATTGTGGGAGCCGGACGTACCGACACTGGTGTGCACGCCTTCGCCCAGGTGATTCACCTGGACCTCCCGGAGCGTTTCTATCCCGACAACAAAGGGCCCGAAGATGAGCGCCTGATGCGCTCACTCAACAACCAGTTGGCGGGCCGCATCACCGTTCACGCCGTACGTCGTGTCAGCGACGACTTCCACGCGCGCCACTCCGCTACCTGGCGGGCGTATCGCTACTTGGTCATCGAGTCGAATTCGCCCGCTCTGGCCTTATCCAGTGCGATGAGTTGGACGGTCGAAGGCCCCGTGGATATTGATCTGATGAATCTGGCCTGTCAGGATCTCTTAGGGGAGCACGACTTTCGTGCCTTTTGCAAACGTCCCGACAACGTCGATGCGGAGCAGCCTCTACAACGTGACGTATTCGAGGCCCAGTGGACGCGCCTGGCTGATACCTGGCGTGTGACGCCGACCGCCGCCCCCGCCCTGCGCTTTAACATCCGAGCCAAGTCCTTCTGCCATCAGCAGGTGCGCAGCCTGACGAGCACTTTGGTGGCTATCGGTCAAGGGAAACTGCCGGTTTCGACCATAAAAGAGCGACTCGAGAGCCATTCGCGTTACCAGCTCCCCGGTCCGGCCCCTGCAGGGGGCTTGAGCCTCATCGGCGTCGGATATCCCGAATTTGCCGGAGGGGCCTCCGGTTTTGTAGAGTAGAGAGTCCCTGAGGAACGTAACGATGTCGTTGCGCGACTACGCACCATCTTTGTAAGGAAACCAACTGTGAAGACGTATTCACCGAAGTCAGCGGAAATTGTCCGCGAGTGGCATCTGATCGATGCCGAAGGTCTCGTCCTCGGACGTCTCTCCACCGTCGTAGCTTCCTTGCTGCGCGGTAAGCACCGCACCTTCTACGCCCCCCACATGGACACCGGCGACAACGTGGTCATCATCAACGCCGACAAGATTGTCGTCACCGCCAACAAGGCCGCACAGAACTTCAAGTACCGTCACTCCGGTTACCCGGGCGGTTTGCGTCAGACCAGCTGGCAGGCCCTACTCACCGATGATCCGGTGGCGTTGGTGACCTCGTCGATTCGTGGCATGGTCCCGAAGAACCGTCTGGGCCGCGCCCAGATGGACAAGTTGTTCGTTTACGCCGGTGGTGCTCACCCACACATCGCGCAGAAGCCCGTTCCGTTTGACACCTCGGCGATTCGCCGCGGTTAAGTAGGAGTCCCACATGGTTGCACCACTCACTCAGTCCACTGGCCGTCGCAAGGAAGCAGTGGCTCGCGTCCGCCTGCGTCCAGGTACCGGAACGATCACCATCAACGGTCGCGCCTTCGATAACTACTTCACTTCGCCGACGCACCGTCAGCTCGTCACCGAGCCGCTGCGTTTGACTGACACCGAAGTCACCTACGACATCGACGCCACCATCGAAGGTGGCGGCGTGGCCGGTCAAGCCGGTTCGTTGCGTTTGGGAATTTCACGTTCGCTGATCGAGCTCGACGAGACTCTTCGCCCCGCTTTGAAGAAGGCCGGATTCTTGACGCGTGACTCACGCAAGAAGGAATCCAAGAAGTACGGCCTCAAGAAGGCGCGCAAGGCTCCTCAGTACTCGAAGCGTTAAGGCCTCCCCGTGCAATTTGGCACGGATGGTATTCGTGGTCGGGCGTATGACGACGTCACTGCCGAGGTCGCGTTTCGCCTCGGAATAGCGGTTTCCTCCGTATTCCCTGACGTCACGGTGTTCGTGGGTTACGACACTCGTGAAAGTTCCCTCGAGCTCTGTCAAGGCGTCCTCGATGGCCTGCGCGCGGGCGGATCCACGGCAGTAAATTTGGGAGTCATTCCCACCCCGGGCGTGGCCGTGATTGCCCAGGAGCGTTCCGGTGCGGGCATCGTTATTTCGGCGTCACACAACCCCTATTACGACAACGGGCTCAAAGTTCTCGGCGTTGGTGGCGTCAAGTTGGACCACGAAACCGAAGAGCGGGTCCAGGCGGCCTTCGACCTCGCCGTGGCACCGGTCGACGTGGACAGCCAGACGCTGGCCATCGACGAAGAAGCCCGTCAGCGCTATCTCGAACGCCTCGTTGCCATCGTCCCGCAGCTAGATCTGCGCTCCTTGTTTATCGTGGTGGACTGCGCCCATGGTGCCGCGAGTGACTTCGCTCCGAAAATCTTCCGACAACTGGGTGCGCGCGTGGAAGTCCTCTGCGCCGCACCGACCGGTCGCAACATCAACGACGACTGTGGCTCGACGCACCCCGAGAAACTCGCCCGTACCGTGGTGGAACTCGGGGCTGATTTCGGCGTGGCCTTCGACGGTGATGCCGACCGCTTGATAGCCGTGGACGCTATGGGAGAAATTCGCGATGGCGATGATCTCATGGTTCTTTTTGCTACCGATAGGGAGCGACGTGGAGTTCTGGGTGGGCAACTCGTGGTGACCTCCATGAGCAATCTGGGTCTTCGTCGCGCCATGGCGGAAAAATCGATTGCCATCATCGAAACCGACGTGGGCGACCGCAACGTGTTGATGGCGCTGGAAGATCGCAACCTCGACTTCGGGGGGGAGCAATCAGGCCACTTGATTTTTCGCGATCTCGCTCCCACCGGTGATGGACTCCTGACGGCTCTCTTACTGAGCGAACTGGTGGCGCGTGAAGGCTCCTTATCCGCGATCACGTCGGCGTTGTGGCGTCGCATGCCTCAGCGACTCATCAATATTCCCGTCGAGGCCTACGATGAGTCCGCGGTCCCCGCCGCGTGGGCGAACATTCAAGAGCGCTTTGCGCTGAGCGAGAGTGACGTGCGTATCGTGGTGCGCCCCTCGGGCACCGAACCGGTGGTGCGCGTGATGATGGAAGCGTCGCAACGTGAATACGTCGACGTATTCTGCGAATTGGTACGCGAGGCCTGTTCCTAACACCCTGAGAACTTCAACCCTCAGGGGTAGACTGGGCGTATGTGCGGCATTATCGGAGTCGTTGGCTCACCTGACGCGTTGCCGATTCTTCTTGAGGGCCTCGAGCGCCTCGAATACCGAGGATATGACTCGGCGGGGGTAGCCCTCCACGCGGCCGATGCCCTCTGGCGCGCCCGGAGTGCGGACGGGACGGAGTCTGTTCGGCACCTCATCGACACCTGCCGCAGCGCCCCCACGGGGACCTCGGGAATTGGCCATACGCGTTGGGCCACCCACGGGGCACCGGGCGAGGCCAACGCCCACCCGCACGCGGACTGCTCGGCCACTATCGCCCTGATTCACAATGGCATCATCGAAAACCACGCGGAACTTCGCGAGGAGCTCCTCGCCCGGGGCCACCACTTCGCTTCGGCCACCGATACCGAAGTGTTAGCGCATCGTCTCGAAGAATTTCGTGCCCAGGGTTTGGACTTGGCAGAGTCCTTGCGCTCGACGCTCCGTGAAGTGCGCGGGGCCTTCGCCGTGGCCGTGGTGGACGCCAATGAGCCCGACGTTATCGTGGCCGCTCGCCGCGTCTCGCCGCTCATCGTGGGTACGGCCGACGGGGAAACGTACCTCGCCTCCGACGTACCCGCCATCCTTGATCACTGCACCCGGTTCTTCATCGTCGAGGACGACCAACTAGTTGTCCTCACTCCGCAGGGCTACACGGCCACCACTTTGGACGGTGACGCGGTTACCTTGAACGAGTTGCTGGTGGACTGGGATCTCGAAACCGCGCAAAAGGGTGGCTACGAGGACTTCATGTCGAAGGAAATGGCCGAGCAGCCCGACGCCCTCCGGGCGACCTTGCTGAATCGCGTCGCCAGCAACGGCGACATCACCTTCGACGAAATGCGGGTGAGCGACGAGCAACTGCGCCGAGCTACCAAAGTGACCTTGGTTGCGTGTGGGTCGAGTTATCACACGGCCCTGGTCGCCAAGTACGCCATTGAGAAGTGGGCGCGCGTAGCCGTGGACGTTGATATTGCCAGTGAATATCGTTACCGCGATCCCATCGTCAGTGAGAACGATTTGGTCATCGGGGTTTCCCAGAGTGGTGAGACCATTGATACCTTCTTGGCCATGGCGGAAGCCAAGCGCTTGGGAGCCACCGTGGTGGCCGTGACGAACGTGGTCGACTCGTCGATGGCCCGCGCGGCCGATGCCGTGTTGTACACCCGTGCGGGAATGGAAATTTGCGTGGTGGCCACCAAGTCGGTCGTGTCCCAAATCGTTGTTCTCGAAACCTTGGCCCTACGTCTGGCGCAGTTGCGCGGCACACTCAGCCCCGTGGAAGTGTCACGCCTGCTGTCCGCCTTGCAGTCGGTACCGGAATTCGTGGCTGACGTCTTAGCCCGCGAGGACGCCGTCGCGTCCATCGCACGTGAACTCGCCGCGACGCGGGACTACTTCTTTCTTGGCCGAGGGGTCGGTTTCCCTACCGCCCTCGAAGGTGCGTTAAAACTCAAGGAAATCACTTACGTGCACGCCGAGGGCTATCCCGGTGGCGAGCTAAAACACGGTCCCCTCGCTCTGATTGAGCCCGGCGTGGTGGTGGTCGCTATTTTGACGGACGATGCGCTGAAGGAAAAGCTTCTGAGCAATATCGCCGAAGTGAAGAGTCGCGGCGCCACGGTGCTCAGCGTGGCGCACGACGGCTCATTGGACGTGGCCGCCGTCTCGGATTACGTGATTTGGGTGCCAGCTACCGAAGCTTTGTTATCGCCACTCGTGGATGCGGTAGCCCTGCAGCAGTTTGCGTATCACGTGGCGCGTGGCCGTGGACTGAACGTGGATCGCCCCCGCAACCTGGCCAAGACGGTGACCGTCGAATGAGTCCGGTAGTCGGCCTCGGCATAGATGTCGTGGACGTCGAGCGTTTTGCCGTCGTGATGCGGCGACGGCCACGTCTGGCGCAGCGAATCTTTACGCCGAATGAGTTGGCGCAATGCGGTTCCAACGCCAAGCGCTTAGCGGCACGTTTCGCCGCCCGGGAAGCCACCTGGAAAGCCCTGGGAGTCGGCGTCGGCGGCGTGGGTTTCCGTGACGTTTCCGTTCGTACTTTGCCGTCGGGAGCCCCCGTGTTAGAACTCACCGGAACAGCGCAGCGACGCGCACTGAATGCCGGCATTACGCACTGGCACGTCTCATTGACGCACACCGCATTGACGGCCGCCGCCGTGGTCGTGGGGGAGAACTCTGATGCCAGTTGAGGGTGTTCGCCGTCCGGCCTGGGCCGAGATTTCTCGTGGGGCCCTGCGCCACAACGTAGGGGTTCTGCGCGAAGTGCTCGGGGATTCGCAGATCTGTGGCGTGGTGAAGGCCAACGCGTACGGACACGGTGCGGTGCTGGCAGCGTCCACCTTCGTCGACGCGGGAGTCGCGGGTCTCGCGGTGGCCATTGTCGATGAGGGCGTGGAACTTCGCGAAGCCGGTATCACTGCACCCATTCTTCTCCTCGCCGAAACACCCGCCGACACGGTGGGCGATGCGTTCGACGCCGGTTTGACCCTGACCATTGCTTCCGTGGAGGGTGCCCGGGCGGCGGTGGCCGCAGCCAGCGAACGCGGCGGTCGCCACCGCGTGCACGTCAAGCTCGACACCGGAATGCACCGCATGGGTGCTGATGAAAAGTCCGCGCTCGAAATTTTGGACGTCTTGCTGACGACCCCCACCATCGTGATCGAAGGCCTGTACACCCATTTCACGTCCGCCGACTCACCGGCTGCCGATGACGCCGCGTTCACTGAGGGTCAGATTGAACGCTTTACGCACTTCGTCGACGCGGCCGCCCAGCGCGGGGTGCACCCCGCGCTGCTACACGTGGCCAACTCGGCCGGTTCACTAGCTTTTCCCCGTTCACGCTTCGCTATGGCGCGCGTAGGTCTTTCTTTGTACGGACATCTTCCACATCCCGATTTGGCTACGCGACTGAGTGACAGGAATCTCTCGCTACGCCCCGCACTGTCCTTGAAGGCCCGCGTGACGGCGGTGCGCCACCTGGCCGCGGGAGAACGCCCCAGTTACGGACGCCGACGCGCACTGACGACTGCCTCCACCGTGGCCACCGTGCCCTTCGGTTACGCCGACGGCTACCCGCGACGTCTCTTTGAGGCGGGGGCGGAAGTATTAATCCGCGGCCGACGCTATCCCTTGGCCGGGTCCGTCACCATGGACCAACTGGTTATCGATTGCGGTACGGACGAAATTTCAATCGGCGACGAAGTGGTCTTGTTGGGTGCACAGGGCAGCGAGGTCATCACCGCCGAGAAGTGGGCCACGTGGGCCGACACCATTACTTGGGAGATTCTCTGTGGTATCGGCGCTCGCGTGCCGCGTGCCGTTGTCGACTAATGGCGCGCCTTGATGCGGCGACGAGTTGTACGCGCTGCGAGCTATCTCTCACCCGCCAGCGGGTCGTCATTGGCTCCGGAGAAGTCGGCGCAGCTTTGGTGATTGTGGGGGAAGCTCCTGGTCGCAGTGAAGATGAAGGCGGACAACCCTTTATTGGCAGGAGCGGACAGCTGCTTTTTCGTTTGATTGGCGAAGAAATCGGCCTCACGCGCGAGGAGTGTTATGTGACCAACGTGGTGAAGTGTCGGCCACCGAAGAATCGCCCGCCACGGGTGCGCGAGTTACGCGCATGCCGAATCTGGTGGGATCTCCAACTCGCCCAGATGAGTCCTCGCGTCATCATGACCTTGGGGAATACGGCTTCCCGCGCGGTTCTCGGAACTGACGCCAAGATCGGTGATATTCACGGCCGGGTTCACGAGGTCGACGGCCGCGTCGTGATTCCTACCTATCACCCCGCCGCTGGCTTGCGGGCGGGTCCTAACGTGGTGGACGTGATGCGTGAGGACCTGCGGAAGATTCGACAACATTTAGGAACCTCGTGATCGTTCGCCGTCACACTCTCGATACGGCGGCGACCCAGCGGGCCGGCGAAGAACTGGCGGGAATGCTGCGCGGCGGCGACGTCGTAGTTCTCAGCGGACCCTTGGGGGCGGGGAAAACGACTTTCGTACAAGGGGTGGCCCGAGGACTTGGTGTGGAAGATCGCGTGACCAGCCCTACTTTTACTGTGGTGCGCGAGCATCGCTGTACGACCCACCCTTCGATCCGCACTCTGCATCACGTGGATCTCTACCGCACGAATTCGCGTGGCGAAATCATTGATCTCGCGCTGGGAGAGTTAGTCGAAGAAGCGGGGGTCGCGCTCATCGAATGGGGGGAACTCGCCGGGGATCTCTTTGGCGCCGACGTGCTGAGTATCACCATTCGTACTGACGACGACGAATCGCGGCACTTCGAAATTGAAGGGCAGCGAGTCAGTGATTTCTCTTCCTGGGGCGACGCGTGATTACCTTGGCCATCGAAACCGCGACGACCGCCTGCGCGGTCGCCGTGCGCGACGCCAGCGGTGGCGTGCGGGCCGCACTCTTGGATAACGATCGTCGCCACACCGAAGTTCTGAGTCAGGGTATTCACGACATTCTCCAGACGGCGGGCCTTTCTCCACGTGACCTCCAGCGCATCGTGGTGGACCGTGGTCCCGGTCTCTTTACCGGTCTCCGCGTGGGTTTGGCGACGGCATCGGCTCTGGCCCAGGGTTTGGGTATTGAGTGCTGCGGGGTTACTTCCCTCGAAGTTCTGGCCGAAGAGGCTGCGGGGCTGACCTCCCGGGAGGTCATCTGTCTGGTGGATGGGCGTCGTGGCGAGTTGTTCGCGCAACGCTTTTCCGTGGGCGCTGCGGTGCGGGCTCTCGACGAGGCCCGAGTGAGCACTCCCGAACAGGTGGTCGCTGGTCTCGACGGAGCAGCCCTCGTGGGTGACGGAGCACATCGCTACGCCGAGCTCTTTCTCGCAGCGGGCGCCACGGAAATTCTCGACGTTACGGTTCCTTCGCCCGCCTACGCCCTCGTGGTTACGGACCTCCGTCCCCGCACGGACGTTTCTCCTCTCTACATGCGCGAAGCCGATGCCGTCGCTCATTTCACGACGAGGTCGTCGTGAGTACGGCGTGGGCTATACGTGCGGCCGAGCGGCGTGACGTGGTGGATATCTTGAGAATCGAAGAGGCGCAGTTTCCCGAGCCCTGGTCGAAGCGGATGTTGCTCGAGGAGATTGCCAACGTCGAAACCCGTCGCTATCGTGTGGCGACCGAAGGCGGAACCATCGTGGGCTATCTCGGGGTGATGTTCGTCATGGATGAAGTCCACATCAATACCATCGGCGTGTTGCCGGGACACGAAGGCCGCGGCATCGCGACCTCGTTGATGAACGAGACCTGGCTATCGCTGGCGGGCACCGAGTGCACACGGGCGACCCTGGAAGTGGCGGTGTCGAATGAGCGTGCGCAAAAGCTGTACTACCGCTACGGCTTTCGCCCCGTGGGTGTGCGCAAGAATTATTACGCGAAACAAGGTGAAGACGCCTTAATTTTGTGGGCCGATCTCACTCGCCCCCCTACCATCGTTTTATGACACGCATTCTCGGCATTGAAACGAGCTGTGACGAAACCGCCGCGGCCGTCGTGGATCAGGACTACCACGTTCTCTCGTCGGTGATTGAGTCATCGCTCGACGTCCACCGTGATTTCGGAGGCGTGGTGCCCGAACTCGCGGGACGCGCACACCTGACCACAATTTCTTCGGTGATAGAGAGAGCGTTGGTGGACGCGGACCTTGACCCCTTGATGCCGGCTATTGACGCCATCGCGGTCACCAGTGGACCGGGCCTCGTGGGTTCCCTGCTCGTAGGCCTTTCCGCCGCCAAGGGTTACGCCTTGGCCTGGGATCTGCCCTTCGTGGGAATCAATCATTTGGAGGGACATCTTTTCGCCGCCCTGCTCGACGCGCCGTCCATGGCGTGGCCGGTGTTGACCTTGTTGGTGTCGGGGGGGCACACGGCCTTAGTGCTGCACGAGTCGCCGGGAGTGCACCAGGTTGTGGGAGAAACCATTGACGACGCCGCCGGCGAGGCCTACGACAAAGTCGCCCGCTGGCTGGGCTTGGGTTATCCCGGCGGTCCGGTGATCGACGCTCTGGCCAGCGAAGGGCGAGCCACCTCTTTACGTTTGCCGACGTCGATGATGGGTGAGGGATTGGACTTTTCTTTTTCCGGTCTGAAGACCGCCGTGGTCCGGGCTACCGAAAAAAATCCCGAGGTCTCCAAGGCGGACGTGGCCGCCGCCTTCCAAGGTGCCGTGGTGGAGCAGCTCATGCGCAAGATGCGCCAGGCTCTCGAGCGCTACGACGTGGCGGGTGTGGCCATTGGTGGTGGGGTGGCAGCGAACTCCGCGCTTCGCAGCGCCGTCGCAGCGATCGCACAGGAATACGGCATTGAATGTCATCTCCCCTCACGTCTCGTATGCACCGACAACGCGGCCATGATTGCTGCGGCGGGGGTCTATCGCTGGGGTGCGTTCGGGCCCAGCGAGTGGTCACTCCCCGCGACACCCAATTGGTCACTGGGGAGTCTCTCGTGAGCGAACGTTGGGTTCCCTTTGACGTTGTTGACGCCGCGGATAATCCCTTTGAACAATTCGAGTGCTGGTTCGCGGAAGCTTCCCAGGAAGTACGCGAGCCCGAAGCCATCACCTTGGTTACCGTTGCCGCCCAGGGGCAACCGTCGGCACGGATGGTACTCCTGCGCCATCATGATGGCGAGTCCTTCGGCTGGTTCACCAACTACGACTCACGTAAAGGTCGCGAGTTGGCGGAGAATGCCCAGGCCTCGCTGCTCTGGTACGTGGAAAGCCTGGGTCGGCAAGTGCGTATCGACGGCGAGGTATCAAAAATGTCGGATGCAGCGTCCGACGCTTACTTCGCCGCTCGACCGCGTGGTCACCAAATCGGGGCGCACGCCAGTCAGCAAAGTCGTCCGCTCACCAGTCGCGCGGAACTCGAGGAGCGGGTGCACGAATTCGAAAAGATGTTTGCCGACCGCGAGGTTCCACGACCCGCACAGTGGGGCGGTTACCGACTAGCACCCACGGCCTTCGAGTTTTGGCAGCACCGTAGTGACCGCTTGCATGATCGGGTGATTTATCTCCCCACCGCGAGTGGGTGGAGCAAAGAGCGCTACGCCCCCTGAGATGCATCCTCGTGTCGCGCGGCGACGAAAGTGGCGGGGCTAAAAATAACGAGCGCGACGAGAGACACCAACCCACCAACCAAAATCACGGTGCGCGCCGTCCACAGGTGAAGGAGAAGTCCTCCGACAGCCATGGATCCGATGTTGGCACCGGTCACGATGGAGCCCACCGCCGCGAAAGCGCGCCCCTGCACGTCCGTGGGGATGCGCACCGGCAAGATGGTGCTGAAGCCCGTATTTGCGATGCCGTTACCAATACCGGCGGCAAAAAACGGCGCCAAGATGAACCAAGGCTGCGTCATAAAACTGACCACTACGAATCCCGCCCCGATGACGGCCACCCCAATTGTTTCGAAGGTGACCAAACGAATGAGGCTCATTCCCGCCATGCGCGCCGAGAGCGCGCCGACCACGTTTCCTAGCCCGTAGACGGCACCGAGACAGCCGTAGACCACGGCACTGCCGTGGAGAGTGAGCCGGACGAAGAAGGGTTCGGCCACTCCGACGGCACCCAAAGCACTCACGAAAAAGAACACTTGGATGAGGAGGGGAGCTAGTACTTTGTCGTGCGCTAGAAAACGAATCCCCGCGGACATGGCGCGTTCTTCGCGATGCGCGCGCGTGGCGGGCACACGGTCGCCGTGGAGGGCCAACGTACCGATGGCGCAGAGCGCAAAACTAATGGCGTCGATGTACAAGGGCCAGTGCCGTCCCGTGGCGGCCACTAAGACCGCTCCGAGAACCGGACCCGTAATTTGGGCGCTGCCCGCGACGGATTGGAGAAGACTCTGCGCGCGAGCCATGTTGTGTGGGGAAGCGATCGCCGGAACTAGGGCGGCATATCCCGGTTGCGTAAAAGCGGTGCCGCATCCCAGGAGAGCTACCAAGATGATGGTGGGTACCGTGCCGGTCCAATACCCCAGGCCCACGGCAATCGCGGCATCAATGAGGCACACGGCGGCGAGAAAGCGCTTCGCCGGAATTCGGTCCACCACCAAGCCAGCAATCGGGGTGAGAACGACCGGCGGAATTGCGCCGGCGAGGAGCAGGGCCGCCATGGGGAGGCTGTTGCCGTGATGTACGAGCCGCAACATCAGCGCCCACATGGCCAAGATATCGCCAGTGAAGGAGATACCGCGAAAGGCCGCGATCAATCGAATATCGCGTCGTTCCGAACCGGTGAAACCCTCGGGCATTTAAATACCGCCGATGGTGGTCAACCCGCCGTCGACGATGAGCGAGGTGCCAGTGATGAAACGGGCGGAAGCGCTCAGAAGAAAAACGATGGCGTCGGCGATGTCATCGGGTTGACCCACGCGACCGAGTGGGGTGCGCGTGGTAACCGAGTCGCGGAAACCATCGAAAGCCAAGAGCGGCGCCAACATGGGGGTTTCGATAGCCCCCGGGCACACACAGTTCACGCGCACACCACGCTTAGCTAGTTCGTGACCCGCCGCGCGGGCCAATCCTAAGAGTCCAGCCTTGGATGAGCAGTAGGCGGGGAGCCATTCGTGTCCGAAGTAGCCCTCGATGGAAGAGAGATACACGATGGCACCGTCGCCGGCAGCCTCGAGATCATTCGCGAGTTCGTGGGTCAGCGCCGCGGAGATGGTGAGATTCAAATTGATGACCGCGTTCCATCCGGCGGTGGTGAAAGTGGAGATGGGCTCAGGCCCCGAGATACCGGCAGCGTGCACCAGCCCGCCGATGACCGGGTGAAACATGCGGGCGGCGTCGAGCTGTTCGTGCCGTAGATCGTCGTCGGTGACGTCGAAGTCCGCGGTGGTCACGGTTACTTCGTGCTCGATGGCCTGGGCCATCGTTTCGGCGAGACCCTCAGCGTCGAGGTCCCACAAGATGAGGTCACGACCCGCAGCGGCGAGGGCGAGGGCGGTGGCGCGACCAATTCCGCTGGCGGCACCGGTAACGAGGACACTGGACATGGGGAATTCCTTTCGTAGAACCAGTTCAGGCTAGACCGCACGGGCCCCGTTCCCGAGTTGGCAGTCTCGCCCCGGCTCTGCTAAATTGGCAGTTGCAACGTTAGAGTGCTAACGAGCGTAGGAGGCTCCCATCATGCAACTACATCCCCTAGAAGACCGAATTGTGGTTCGCCCCAACGGTGCCGAGGCCACAACCGCCTCGGGTCTAGTTATTCCCGACACCGCTAAGGAAAAGCCCCAGCAGGGCGAAGTTCTTGCTGCCGGCCCCGGCCGTCGTGCGGAGAATTCCGGCGAACTCATTCCCCTCGGCGTGAAGGTGGGCGACACCGTCGTCTACTCGAAGTACGGCGGCACCGAGATTGCCGTGGACGGCGAGGATCTCCTGATCCTGTCCAGCCGCGACGTTTTGGCCACCATTACTAAGTAGTCACCCGTGTCCGGCACCGATTCGTCGGCGCCCGGTCACTGATCCAAAGGAAGAAACATGTCCAAGCTTCTCAAGTTTGATGAAGAGGCCCGCCGTGGCCTCGAAGCCGGTGTCGACAAATTGGCCGACGCCGTCAAAGTAACTCTCGGGCCCAAGGGTCGCAACGTGGTGATTGGTAAGAAGTTCGGTGCGCCGACCATTACCAACGACGGTGTGTCCATTGCTCGTGAAGTCGAATTGGAAGACCCCTTCGAGAACATGGGCGCGCAGCTCGTGAAAGAAGTGGCCACCAAGACCAACGATGTTGCCGGAGACGGCACCACCACCGCCACCGTGTTGGCGCAAGCCCTCATCAAAGAGGGTCTGCGCAACGTGGCCGCCGGTGCGAACCCCGCGGGCTTGAAGCGCGGAATCGAAAAGGCCGTGGCCGCTGCGGTGGAGTCCATCCGCGAGCAGAGCCAGCAGGTTGCCGACAAGACCCAAATTGCCCAAGTGGCAACTATTTCTGCGGCCGACGCCAGCGTCGGTGACGTGATTGCTGAAGCTATCGACAAGGTCGGTAAGGACGGCACCGTCACGGTGGAAGAGTCGAACACCTTTGGTATCGAACTCGAACTCACTGAGGGAATGCAATTCGACAAGGGTTACTTGTCGCCGTACTTCGTGACTGACCAAGAGCGCCAGGAAGCCGTCCTCGAAGACGCCTACATCTTGTTCACCTCGGGCAAGATTTCCAACGTGCACGACCTCGTGCCCGTTTTGGAAAAGGTGATGCAGTCGGGCCGTGCCCTGCTGATCATCGCCGAAGACGTCGACGGCGAAGCGTTGGCTACTTTGGTAGTCAACAAGATCCGTGGCACCTTCACTTCCGTAGCCGTGAAGGCTCCTGGATTTGGAGAGCGTCGCAAGGCCATGTTGCAAGACATGGCCATTTTGACCGGAGCCACCGTTATCTCGGAAGAGATCGGCCTGAAGCTCGACACCGCCACCGTGGATCTCTTGGGTCGTGCGCGTCGCATCGTCGTGACCAAGGACGCCACCACCATCGTGGATGGTGCCGGCTCACAAGACGATGTCAAAGGTCGCGTTGCGCAGATCAAGCGCGAAATCGAAGACACCGACTCCGACTGGGACCGCGAGAAGCTCCAAGAGCGTCTGGCGAAACTAGCTGGTGGAGTGGCTGTCGTGAAGGTCGGCGCCGCTACCGAAGTTGAACTCAAGGAAAAGAAGCACCGCATCGAAGACGCCTTGTCGGCGACCCGTGCGGCTGTCGACGAAGGCATCGTGGCCGGTGGAGGGACCGCTTTGGTCCGTTCACGCAAGGCTGTCGAAGCGCTGATTGCCACCTTGACGGGTGACGAGCAGACCGGAGCGAAGATTGTTGCCGTGGCGCTGGAAGCGCCGCTGCGTCACATTGCCGCGAACGCCGGATTCGAAGGTGCCGTGAAGGTTCGCGAAGTTGCGGACGCCTCGGGATCATTCGGGCTCAACGCCAACACCGGCGAGATCGTGGACCTGGTCAAGGCCGGCGTCATCGACCCCGCCAAAGTAACGCGTTCGGCCTTGCAGAACGCGGCCTCCATCGCTGCCTTGCTGCTCACGACTGAAGCCATCGTGGCCGACAAGCCTGAGCCTGCCGCCGCTGGTGGCGGAGCGGGTGCCGGCATGGGTGGCATGGGCGGAATGATGTAATCGACTTTCGTCGATCGAAAGGTCCGGATCCTTTGGGGTCCGGACCTTTTGCTTTAACGAGGGCCCGTCAGAACCCAGAGGTGGGCACCATTCGCGGTGCTGGTCGCGGGACCAAGGGCGTGAGTGAGCTCGCTCATCACTCGAGGAGGGGTGGCTGCATCGATTGCGACCACGTCGTTGACGCCGAAGCGAATGAGTCGACTCCTCAAGGAAAAAAAGAATTGTGGATTACTGGCCATCGTCAACCGTCCGGTCTGGACCTTGTCGAGTTCGTTGATGAGAAAGTGCGTGGCCGATCGGTATTCATCGTGCACGTGGTCACTTCCGGGAATGAAACCAAAGCCCGACACGAGGTGAAAACGGTATCCGCTTTCGGCCTGCCAGGTCATCACTTGGTCGCTGATGGACCAGGTGGCGGGAAAGACCACCACCACAGAATT
>CAINHL010000098.1 GCA_903848885.1 uncultured Actinomycetes bacterium | reverse complement strand
TGGGCACTGACTCGTCTGGTTTTGATATTCTCGGGCGTTTGATGTTTGGTGGCAAGGCGTCACTTCAATTGGGGTTCCTCGCCGCCTTTATCAGCATGACCGTTGGAGTTGGGTACGGGCTTATCTCCGGCTACCGTGGTGGCTTGCTCGATACCGTGATGATGCGTATCGTCGACGCCCTTCTTTCAATCCCGGGTCTGTTCCTCCTGCTTGCGGTGATCTCGGTATTTGGTCGGAGCAAGTTGCTGCTTATTCTGATTCTGGGACTTACCGGTTGGTTTGGAACGGCACGACTGATGCGTTCAGAAGCGTTGTCGCTACGCGATCGCGAGTTCGCACAGGCTGTTCGAGCAATGGGTAGTGGCTCCGCACGTATTCTATGGAAGCACATCCTTCCCAACTCGGTGAGTACCATGATGACGGTGGCAACTTTTGATGTTGCGAACTCAATTTTGGCCTTGACGGCTCTCGGCTACCTAGGTATAGGAATCCCTATTCCCGAAACCGACTGGGGCGCGATGATCCAGGAGGGATCGGTGAACTTCCAAGTTGGATACTGGTGGCAGCTTTATCCCGTGTGCATCGTGTTCCTATTGCTCGTAATTTCGTTTAACTACATTGGTGACGCAATGCGTGACGCCTTCGAAGTACGTCTTCGCGAGAGGTAAAAACGCGGTCTCTGATCGCGTGAATGTAATCGTTTCATCGCCCACCAAATGGTCTCCGTTTTTCGGTTAGACCAATCCATTCGATTTGGGTTGATGTCATTTCTGCTCGGCGCGGGAATGGAGAAGCAAGCCGGCTTCGTCACGCCGCGGAGGCGTGGGTTCGTAATGCAAACTCTCAGCGGTTGGCTACTGGTTGGCTAACCGGAAACATATCAGCCAGTCGAGATTGGCTTTCACCCTGCCGTAATCTAACCTGCCGGAAAATCCATCGACGCATTCGATTTCAGCGTTCAAGTACTTCGTAGTAAAAACTTCCGGGAGGCTCTACGCCTGCGAGATGGTCACCGGCGTGCGTAGTGGGTAGTGGCATGACGTCGTGTGGCCGTCACCCACAGAGACCAAAGGTGGCTCCACGCTTGCGCAAATGTCGGCCGCTGCGGGACAGCGAGTGCGGAATCGGCAACCGGAGGGAGGATTCACCGCGCTGGGGAGCTCGCCAGTGATCTGCATTCCGCGTCGAGTTTTTGCTTCTGCCACGTTGGTCGCTGGCACGGCGCGTAGCAAGCCGGCGGTGTAATGGTGTGCGGGGTTGCTGAACACCTGATCAGCGGGACCGACTTCGACGAGTTTACCGAGGTACATAACGCCAATTTGGTCGGCGATGTACCTCACCACAGCGAGGTCGTGGCTAATGAGAATGTAGGATAAGCCACGCTTTTCCTGGAGGTCCTTCATGAGGTTCAGAATTTGAGCCTGAATTGATACGTCCAAGGCCGAGACGGGTTCGTCGGCAATAACTAAGCGAGGTTCCACCGCGAGGGCACGCGCTAAACCAATGCGCTGACGTTGTCCACCAGAAAACTCGTGCGGGTAGCG
>CAINHL010000097.1 GCA_903848885.1 uncultured Actinomycetes bacterium | reverse complement strand
GCGCGCTCTCCTAGTGAGCCTTTCGAAGGTGACCGCCGCGATTGGCGCACACCTCGTTTGTCGCTGGTGTCGCCTGCAGTGATTTCTCGGCCCAAACGGTGGCTATTGCGTGCCAACGCCACCTACCTTGCGGTGGCGGGAAGTCTGCTGGTCGTACGGGTTATTCAACTCATTATTCATTAGCGTCGCGAGGGTGGCGGACCTTCCTAAGGTGGGTGACGTGAATCAGCCGCGGACCATCGTTCTCCTGCACGCACATCCCGATGACGAAGCCATCTTCACCTCGGCCACGACACGTTGGTATCGAGAACAGGGCCACCGCGTGGTACTCATTACCGCCACCAATGGACGTTTGGGATACGACCCCCAGGGCCGACCCGGCCCGGTGGCGGGCCACGATAGTTCGGCGACGGTCACCGCGCGCCTCGGCGAACTCACGACGAGTTGCCGGCTCTTGGATATCAGTGAATTTCATTTTCTGGGTTACGACGATTCGGGGATGCAGGGCTGGCCGGAAAATACGGAGCCCCAGAGTTTTGTATCGCAGGACCTCACTGGGGTAGCGGAAGAGATCGCCGCTATTTGTCGTGCGGTCGCGGCGGACGTCATTATCACCTACGACGAATTTGGCTACTACGGCCATCCGGATCACATTAAGTGCAATCAGGCTGCACGCGCAGCGGTGGCCCTCGTACCCAGCGTGTCGCGCTTGGCCTACGTGGTGACCCCGAAAAGCCTTTTTCGCACCTTCGTTCCCGTCGCCGAGGCGCGAGGCGCGGTATTCCCCGCGTGGATCAAGGTGAAATCTTTGGGTTGGAGCGACGAGGACGTCAACGTTGACCTCGATCTCAGCGCCTACGCCGCAATTAAGCAAGACTCGATTCGTGCCCACGCCACCCAAATTGATAATGCGGACATTATGAATATGGATCCAGAATTCTTCCGCCTACTCTTTGGGCACGAGTTCTACGTTGACGCGTGGCGACGCGACGGATTAGAAGTGGCCACCACCGATCTCTTGGAAGGAATTGCGTGAGCGAATCATTAACTTTTCTGGCGGTGCACGCGCACCCCGACGACGAAGCCTCGTCGACGGGTGGCAGCTTCCCGCTCCTCGCGAGCCAAGGGGTACGGACCGTCTTGGTGACCTGCACCAATGGGGAGCACGGCGACGCCGCGGGCGGTGTTAAGCCCGACGAAGCCGGTCACGATCCCGACGAGGTTGCCGAACTTCGACGCGAGGAATTAGATCGCGCATGCGAAATCTTGCACATCGATCGTCTGGTCCGTCTGGGCTATCGCGACTCCGGAATGGATGGTTGGCCGCAAAATAACCACGAACAATCGTTTTGGCAGACACCGGTAGCAGAGGCCGCGGAGAAACTCCTGGTGGTGTTGCGCGAAGAACGGCCGCAAGTCATCATGACCTACAACGATTTTGGTTTCTACGGGCACCCCGACCACATTCAGGCGCACCGGATCACCATGGCGGCCGTGGCGCAATTGGATTACGAACCCACGGTCTACTTCAACGCCATTCCCAAGTCGGTATTTCGCCAATGGCGCCAACGTCGTCGCGAGGCGGGCGAAGACGTACCCGACGACGATGACACCAATAATTTCGGCACGGAAGATGACGATATCGCAGCCATCATTGACGTCGCGGCTACAAATGGATTGAAGTTTGACGCCTTGGCGGCGCACGCCAGCCAAATCGGCGAAGGCTCATTCTGGATGCAGATGGGCCGCGAGAAATACGTGGCGACCAACGTGACCGAATGGTTCGTTCGCGCCACCAACCCGCTCGGCCTGACCGGCGTGGTGAATGATCTCTTCGCGGGTTATCGCTAAAGGTAACTTTTCTCATTGGTGGGCGCCGTGCTGGCCCGAATTTGCGTCGTGGTCCCCTTCAAACGGAAGGCTTCGGCCAGGGTCACGGCACCGGGAATATCGACGTCGGTCTTTCCGACCAAAGATCGTGCCTGGCCCACGGGCAAGGCATTGAACTCAATGACGGCCAAGCAACGTCCCGGTCGGGTCAGCGCAGGGTCGAGTTGAGCGGGTGGCGCATTAGTAGTGATTAAGACCATGGTGTCGTG
This sequence comes from uncultured Actinomycetes bacterium, assembly GCA_903848885.1. Taxonomy (GTDB): domain Bacteria; phylum Actinomycetota; class Acidimicrobiia; order Acidimicrobiales; family RAAP-2; genus RAAP-2. The sequence goes on along the minus strand of CAINHL010000097.1, from coordinate 12,964 downwards.
GGTCTGACCCAAGATACCGTCGGTGAGATTTAAAAAGCGGGCCAATCCGGTGCTACGTGCGTCGGAGACCTTTACCAAGTTATCGGCGTCTTCAATGATCAAGAGACGCGGCTTTTTCGTCATCGATTCGCTACGCATGACCTTCATGAGATACGCCGGATTGGTCATGAACTCGTCCGGATCCAGCACGATTTCGCTGCGACACCAACGCCAGCAACTCATGAGCGCTCGCAGTGCCCACGTCTTTCCAGTGCCAGGAGGACCGTGCCAGAGAATCACGCCACCACTGCGCGGGGTCTCGGGGTCGAAGGACATCAGTTGACCAAGGCCGCGAGCGGTGCGGGGCGAGTAGTTGCGTGAAATGTCCGACCAATGAATAGTGGGAATCTCGCGTGTTTCGGAGATGTAGTCGTCCTGGGTCCACATTTCGAAGGAGATGGATTCGGCAGGTGGTGGTGAGTAGAAATGGTAGGAAGCGATTTCGTCGAGGACCATTTGCGCTCGGGGTTGCGATACCGCGACGCAGCCCGCAGTGAGTTGATGCTGGCTAAAACGCAAGCTCGCCATCCAGCCGTCACCTTCGAGGAGAAGGTCGATGTGCTCGCCCACCGACACGCTGCGCATCACCGTTGAGCCCTCGGGGATGCGGGAAAATAAAGTAAGGATGTCGCGGGGAGCTTCGGGATCGATGTGCATCACCCAGCGCGTGGTGTGGGGGAAGCGACCGCTGTAGAAAGCTTCGACTAAAGCGTCCTCGCAGGCGAAGTCCATGAAGCGCTGGTGCTCCTGTACCCCGAGGGAAATCGGTCGCGCATCGGGAGTGACCTCATCGCTAGTAAATAATTGGTCGGTACTCATGATCTCCTCGGCAGGTGAAAGGTCATCCTGCCTGAGGGCTGTAACACTTCGTACAAGCAAAAATCCCCGGCCACGAGGCCGGGGATTTTGACGGATTTTGACCCTGTTAGTAGCGGTAGGTGTCCGGCTTGAAGGGACCCTCGGTGGAGACACCGATGTATTCGGCCTGCTCTTTGGTGAGGGTGGTCAACTTCACGCCGAGAGCGTCGAGGTGCAAACGGGCCACCTTTTCGTCGAGGTGCTTCGGCAAGACGTATACGCGGTTTTCGTAGTTGTCGTGGTGGAGGTGAATTTCCATTTGCGCCATCACCTGGTTGGTGAAGGAGTTCGACATCACGAAGCTGGGGTGACCGGTGGCGTTACCGAGGTTGAACAGTCGGCCTTCGCTCAAGACGATGATGGCTGTGCCATTCGGGAAGGTCCACTTGTCGACCTGGGGCTTGATGGTCTCACGCACCACACCCGGTAGGGCGGACAAGCCAGCCATATCGATCTCGTTGTCGAAGTGACCGATGTTGGCCAGCACGGCGTGGTGCTTCATGCTCTGCATGTGCGCCACGGTGACGATGCCCATGTTGCCGGTCGCGGTAATCACGATGTCGGCGTAGGGGAGGGCTTCTTCCAATGTGGTGACCTGGTAGCCATCCATAGCGGCCTGCAGGGCGCAGATCGGGTCAATCTCGGTCACGATGACGCGAGCGCCCTGTCCGCGCAGTGACTCTGCCGAGCCCTTGCCGACGTCGCCGTAGCCACAGACGATGGCCACCTTGCCACCGATGAGAACGTCGGTGGCGCGGTTAAGGCCGTCGATAAGCGAGTGACGACAACCGTACTTATTGTCGAACTTCGACTTAGTGACGGCGTCATTGACGTTGATGGCGGGGAACAACAAGGTTCCGGCCCGCTCCATTTCGTAGAGACGGTGTACACCGGTGGTGGTTTCTTCCGAGACGCCAATGAGGTCAGGCACCATGGCGGAAAACATACCTTCACCGCTGCCGACGATCTTCTTGAGAAGTTCCAAGATGATGGCGTACTCTTCGGAGTCGGACGCCGAGGCGGCGGGAACGGCACCGGCCTTTTCGAATTCCAAGCCCTTGTGGATGAGCAAAGTAGCGTCGCCGCCGTCATCCAAGATCATGGTGGGACCGTGGTGGCCGGGCCAACGCAGGGCCTGCTCGGTGCACCACCAGTACTCGTCGAGGGTCTCGCCCTTCCACGCGAATACGGGAACACCTTGAGGGTTCTCGGCGGTGCCATGGGGGCCCACCACTACGGCGGCGGCGGCATGGTCTTGGGTGGAGAAGATGTTGCAACTCACCCAGCGCACATCTGCACCGAGGGCGGTAAGGGTCTCGATCAACACGGCCGTTTGGATGGTCATGTGCAATGAACCCATGATGCGGGCTCCCGCGAGGGGCTTCGACGCACCGAATTCGGAGCGCATAGCCATGAGCCCCGGCATTTCGTGCTCGGCCAAAATGATTTCGGCGCGCCCGAAGGGGGCCAGTGAAAGGTCGGCTACTTTGAAGTCAAAGGTTGCAGAGGTCATTATTTCTCCTAGAAGTGAAGGTGTTGCGTTTCGCGGCGCCGACCTCTGTCGATATCGCCACCGCTATGTTAGTGGAGAGCCCTTCGGGACCTTTCGCTTAGACCCCGACGCGAAATTCCACTACGTCGCCGTCGCGCATCACGTATTCCTTGCCCTCGATACGGGCTTTTCCGGCAGCGCGGACCGCGACCATGGTTCCGTGGGCCATGAGATCATCGAAGGCAACTACTTCGGCCTTGATGAAGTGCTTTTGGAAGTCGGTGTGAATGACGCCGGCAGCTTCGGGGGCGGTGTCGCCCACGCGAATGGTCCAGGCGCGTGTTTCTTTGGGACCCGCGGTCAAGAAGGTCTGCAGCCCCAAGGTCGCAAAGCCCACGCGCGAGAGCTGCGACAGTCCCGATTCTTCTTGGCCGTAGGACGCCAGGAGTTCGGCCGCCTCAGCTTCGTCGAGTCCGGATAATTCGGCTTCTAATTTGGCGCAGAGAACGATGGCCGGAGCGGGGCCCACCGAGGCGACGAGTTCTTGCGTCCGTGCGGAATTTCCGATAGTGGCTTCGTCCACGTTGAAGACGTAAATAAAGGGTTTATCCGTTAGTAGGTGCAACTCAGCAATGAGCGAACGATCCAACTCCTTGCCCATGGTGGAAATGACCTGTCCGTTATTGAGGGCCTCGCGTGTTTGCTGAAAGGCGGCCAAGCGAAGAGCGGCGTCGCCGACACCCCGCTTGGCGTCGCGTTCGAGCCGGCTGATGGCCTTATCGACAGTTTGGAGGTCGGCCAGAATCAGCTCAGTTTCGATGGTGGCCACGTCACTGGCGGGGTCGATGCGACCGTCGACATGGACGACGTCATCGTCGATGAAGGCGCGCACCACTTCGCAAATGGCGTCCGACTCACGAATAGAAGCGAGAAACTGGTTTCCCAGGCCCTCGCCTTCGCTGGCACCCTTGACGATGCCGGCAATATCGACGAAGGTCACTGAGGCGGGCAAAATTTTTTCCGAACCGTAGACCACGGCGAGTTGGGGGAGGCGCGCGTCGGGAACGGCCACCACGCCCACGTTGGGTTCGATGGTGGCGAAGGGGTAGTTGGCGGCGAGGACGTCATTATTCGTTAAAGCGTTGAATAAGGTGGATTTCCCCACGTTGGGCAGGCCGACGATACCGATTGAGAGTCCCATAACTCCGCACAGGCTAGTGCCCCCTACATTGTGAGAGTGCCGAACTCTGAATTGCTGACGCTCGTCGACGTGACCAAACGCTTCGGAACGACGCAGGCGCTGAGCCCGACCTCGCTCAGTATCGAACGAGGATCCTTCGTGTCCATCGTGGGCCCCTCCGGTTGCGGGAAGTCCACACTATTCAACATTCTCTCCGGTCTGTTGCTACCGGACGGTGGTGAGGTCGCCGTGGGGGGAAAATCAGTGGTGGGCTCCACCGGACACGCGGGCTACATGCTGCAAAAGGACCTTCTCGTCCCATGGCGGACGGTGCTCGGCAATATAACTTTGGGGGCAGCGCTGACGGGTCGGGTGACCGAAGAGGATCGCCGGCAAGCCACCTCGTTCGCCACGCGCTACGGCCTGGGAGATTTTCTTCGCCACTATCCCGGCTCGCTCTCGGGCGGCATGCGTCAGCGCGTGGCGCTGATGCGAACCCTGGCTCTCAATACGGAATTACTGCTGCTCGATGAGCCCTTCGGGGCTTTAGATGCTCAGACACGTTTTGAAATGCAACAGTGGCTGCTCTCGGTATGGCGTGATTCGCAGCGCACCGTCTTGTTCATTACTCACGACGTCGACGAAGCAGTTTTCCTTTCGGACCGCGTCCTCGTGATGTCGCCACGACCGGGACGCATCGTGGACGACGTCGAGGTTGCTATCACGCGTCCGCGAACATTGGCCACCTTGACCGAAACGGACTTCACCACTATCAAGGCGCGTATCCTTCGCCAGCTACACCGTGACGCGGAGTCGCTCTCGTGAACCGCTTTAAGATTTTCCGCAACCTCGTCGTCCCCGTCATCTCATTTTCGGCGCTGATTGGGCTCTGGGAACTGATCATTCTGTGGGGTCACGTGCAGGGCTACCTCGCCCCGACCCCCCTGGCTGCCTGGGAGGCCATTAGCTCTAACTGGTCCACGCTGTGGCCGCTGACGAGTTGGACCATTAAAGAAACCGTGTGGGGCTTTGGGGCGGGGGCGGTCATTGGCATCCTCTTCGGAGTACTCATGAGCAAACTGCGTTTCCTGCAACGTTCCCTCTACCCCGTTCTGGTCGTGACGCAGGCCGTGCCCATCGTGGCCATCGCGTCGCCGCTGGTGCTGCTGATGGGATTCAACTTGGGACCCAAAGTGGTCATCGTTGCGTGGATCGTCTTTTTCCCCGTCACCGTTAATGTCTTGGACGGTTTGAACCACGTGGACCACGATCTCATCACTTTGGCGCGGGTGTTGGGAGCACGACCCTGGCGCACTTTTTTCTTGATTGAAGTTCCTGCGACTATCACGCCACTCTTTAGTGGGCTAAAAATCGGTGCCACCTACGCGGTGACGGGCGCGGTCATCGGGGAAATGGCGGCCTCGAGTGGGCAATCGCTGGCCCTGTATCAACACACCCAGATCGGTCAACTCAATTCGGCGGGGGTGTACGGGACCACCATTTTGATGACGGCCATTGGCATGAGCTGGTTTCTGCTGATGATCACCCTCGAACATCTCTGTACGCCTTGGTTGCGCCGCTCAGTGGCGCGTCGCTGGTCGCGAGGTGCTAGAACTCTTGATAACACCTACGTCGTAAAGGGAGCAAAATGAAGCGTCGAATTCTTTCTGGAGTGTTGGCGAGCACTTTTCTAGCTGCGAGTTCATTAGTAGCAATCAGCACCGTCAGCGGGGCGAGCGCCCAGCTGACGACCGTTAACTTCGTCTACGACTTCCCCGGGCCCGACATGGAGATCACCCCCATCGTGGCCGCCCAGCAACAGGGATATTTTGCTAGTCAAGGCCTCAAGGTGAACATCATCTTTCCGCCGGACACTTCCACCTCGAGCCAGATGCTGACCACCGGGGCTGCCAACATCGGTTTCATTACCACCTCGGACATGGCCGTCGCCGTGCAGGCGAAGGCGCCTTTGCTGTCAGTGGCGAACTATTCAATGAGTAACAACTGGGGGCTCTTCGCCAAACCGGGATCCAAGTTGACGCTCGCGAATCTCAAGGGAAAGAAGTTGTTCTCCTGGGGTGATACGTGGACCAACGCCATGTTGCCCTTTGTCGTGAAAAAAGCTGGCCTGAAGATGTCGGACATTACGGTCGTGACCGCGAGCAACGACATGCCGCTGCTCCTCGCCGGCAAGATTGACTGGACTACCTCGACGTCCAACTACGGCGTGCCCGGAATCTTCGGCGCCACCGGCAAGAACCCCGTTGCCATTACCGGTGCCGCCGCGGGCGTGCCCAATGTACCGGTATGGGTCTACGCGACGACGAAGTCGTACGCGAGCGCTCACGCTTCGGTGGTGAAGGCCTTCTTGAAGGCCGTGCTCGAAGGCACCAAGTACGCCTCGGCACACCAGAGCGCCGCCGCTGCAGCCTTCACCAAGGCCTATCCCAAGAGTGGCTACACCGCTGCCTACAACAAGCTGGGCTGGTCGCTGACCGTTCCTCTCTTGACCAACGCCAAGGGCAAGTACTTCGTTCAGACCGACGCGCAGTGGAGCCTCTTGAATCAGGGCCTGGTCGCGACCAAGCAAATCAAGACGGCACCTACGCCTTCCACGTATTACTCCAACGCCTACCTTCCGGCGCAGTAAGCCGTGACGCTCCCACGCCTCGCGGTGGTGGGATGTGCCAATCGTGACGTCACCATTCGTGTGAAAGATCTACCGAGGACGGGTGAGACCCTGCTCGGGGAAGACCTTCAAGAAAGCATGGGTGGCAAAGGGGCAAATCAAGCCGCCGCCGCCGCTCGTCTTGGGATGGCCACCACCTTCTTTGGCATGGTGGGTCGCGATAGCGCGGGGGAGCGAGTGGTGCGTAATCTCACCGCTCACGGTGTTGATGTACGTTGCGTCCGTGAAGGTAACGGCCCTACGGGAACCGCGCTGATAACGGTGGACTCTCACGGGGAGAACACCATCGTGGTAGCCCCGGGAGTAAACGACGAATTGGATTGCCGCGCTCAATCCTTCGACGTCTTTGACGTCGTGTTAGGTCAACTGGAAGTCTCTGCTCGTACGATGCTCGACGTGGCGCGACGCAGTCGTTGTTTTCTCTTGAACGCCGCCCCGCCCACCAAGGTGCATCGTGATCTGCTGGACGCGTCGGAAGTGGTGATTGTCAATGAAACCGAACTCCTCGGTCTCACGTTGTCAGAAATATCACGCTGCGTGGTGACCTTGGGCGCACGGGGCGCCGAGTATTACGAATTCGGAGAGCGGCGCGACGTAGCCCGACCCCCCGTGGTGCAGCCCGTCGACACGGTGGGTGCTGGTGATGTCTTTTGCGCCGCCTTCGCGACGCAGTTTGCGCACGGACGAGATATGTCGGAAATACTGAAGTACGCGGTGACTGCCGGCGCACTGGCTACGCTCGCCGTGGGTGCGCAGGGTGCATTGCCCCTAGATAGTGAGGTTCGCGAATGGCTCGCACGCGCGTCGTAATCGATACGGATCCCGGCGTCGACGACGCCGTGGCCATCATGCTGGCTCTGGCCAGTCCCGAACTCGACGTCGTCGGCATCACCACGGTGGTCGGCAACGTCGAGTTGGAAAAGACCACCTTGAACGCCCGGCGACTTGTCGAACTCGCCCAGCGTCCCGAGATACCGGTACTTCGTGGTTGTGCGAGCCCCTTGGGCGGTCCCGCGGGAACCGCCGGAGAGGTTCACGGACGTGACGGCCTCGGGGATCTGGTCTGGGACGAACCGACGGTGGGCGAGGGTAGCGAGCACGCGGTTGAATTCCTCTATCGCCAGGCCACCTCCGGACCATTAACCATCATCGCCATTGGTCCGCTGACCAACATCGCGACTTTGCTGGAACAACACCCTGACGTAGCGGGTCTCTTAGAACGCATTGTGGTGATGGGGGGAGCATCCTTCGAAGGCAACGTCACGCCCGCCGCGGAGTTCAACATCTGGGTCGATCCGGAAGCCGCGGCCGTAGTGTTCGGCTCCTCGTGCCGTATCGACATCATGCCGCTGGACCTCACGCACCAGGCCTTCTTGGATGACGACGATCTCGCCCGTTTGCGGGCGGGAGGAACTACCGTGGGCCAACGCCTGGCCGACATGCTTGAGCCCTACGCAGATTTTCACATGTCGTGGAATGGGAATCGCAACTTGATCATGCACGACGCGATGGCCGTCTACGAAGTGATTAGCCCCAACGCCATCACGAAACAGCCCGTGAAGGTACAAGTGGAAACGGGAGGAACCTTCGCGCGCGGTGCGACCTTCTTCACCCGGACGCGTCGCTCGACGTCCGGAAATCTGCGAGTGGGAACTCAGGTTGAGAATGATGCGTTTCGCGTGCTGTTGCACGAACGTCTCGCTACTCTGAGCTAATGAACAACATCCCTGGATATTTTCCCAGTCACTGGCCGGCCGAAGACGGTGGACCACGTCGTGAGCAGTTCAGCGAACTCCACCCGGACTATCTTTTAGGCGACCATCTGCGCGTGACGTCGCGCACCGTGATGGTGGCCACCATGGTGGTGTTCAAAAGTGAGAGCGAGATGTATCTGCTCTGTCATACCGGGGGCGAGTCCGCGGTGAGTTGGGTGGAACAAGTAGATTCCCTCTCGCTCGAAATGATTCGTCGCAGTCCCGATTTGCCCGGCGGACTGACCTGGCCCGGCGGAATTGCCGTCCATGAGAATGGCTCGCTCTACGTCGCCTTCGGTCGTTACGTACACCGACTCTCGAGTGACTTGGAGATCACCGGCGTCTGTGAACTCCCACGCAATCGCCCCTATAACTCTTTTGTCATTCTTCCTGATGGTTCTCTGGTCACAAAAGACTTCGGTGGCTCGTTGCCCATCCGAGAAGGTATTTCGGCGGACTGCGAAGTCTGCGTGGTGGATCCCGAGTCCATGTCGATTCGTGCCCGCCTCACCGTGCCTGAGGCCTCGATAGCTCGCCTCAGCGCCGACGGGAATTCGGTTTACTGCGTGGGAATCTCCCGGTTCTGGCGGCTCGAATGGGACCCCGCGCTCGGGTTGCTGGTGCTGGATGAGAACTTCTCACCTCTATATAGGACAGTTTCCGGAGAAGGCTACGGTTGGGACGCCGTGATTTCCGACGGATCAGCCTGGTTCTTGAATAATGGAGAAGCTTCCGACAAATATCAAGGTTCCCTACGTGGGGTGGGGGTGGCATCGGCGCCCACGGCGGTTATTCGCGTGGACCTCGCTTCCGGGCTGGTCTCGCGATTTGAAGTGTCCAGCCTGATGGGAGGGGTAATAGCTAACCCGCCAGCGGTGGACCCGATTCGAGGGATCGTGGTGGGCTACGACAGTGGAAACGGGGTCCTGACGGCGTGGAACTACCGAGAGAATCGGCTCTTGTGGTCGCGTTCGCTCAATCACGCCGCCCATCCCCTCGTCTTCCGTGGCTCCGGTTATGGGGTTTTCAGCGATTATTCTACGGAAAATGGGGAATCACTGATCGTCATTGATCTCGAAAGTGGCAGCGAAATGGCCCGTTGCAGCGTGGAGTCTCCGCTGCAGTCGGTCATCTTTCCATCCATTGGCCCCCAGGGAGAACTCTATTACGTGAGTTTTACCACCTTGACCAGGGTTTTTTCATAATTCAGGGCACTATCACCCTGCGAGACAATCTGGAAGTCTAGTAATTATTACATTTAGGTGTCGAAATCGGAGATCGCCACCGCAGAATCACCATACGGGGACTGTCGGAAAGTATCGATCCGCACTTGCACGAGGTGCTTTGTAAGTGTAAGGTAAAAAACAATCGTCGTACACTCGGCGATTGATTATAGCCGTGACACAGTAGTGCCACAGGGGAGGCAACACAATATGAAATTCAGAGACAATGTGCTCCGAATGACGAAAGCTGGCATCATCGCCGGACTTCTCGTCACCGGGCTGTCTGCTGGAGTTGCAGGGGCATCGACGAGTCACGCGACTCACCCCGATGGTCTTGTTGTTCCAATGGGCGCCACGGACCACCCGAACTACATCAACCCGTATGCCTCGGGTGCGTATTTCACGGTGACCAACATGAATGACTTCCAGGAGTACATGTACCGCCCGTTGTACTGGGTGGGCAAGGGCTCGGACATCACTATTCAAAAGGACCTTTCGCTCGCCGCATTGCCGGTGTACTCGAACGGAAACAAGACTGTAACTATCACGATGAAGGGCTGGCACTTCTCTAACGGAACCGTTGTCGATGCCGCGTCAGTGAAGTTCTTCTTGAACATGTACAAGGCCGTCCCTGCTCGTTATGCAGGCTTCGTTCCTACCTTTGGTATTCCGGATCAGGTGAGTAACGTGACTGCCAATGGCAACGTCCTTGTCATCACCACGACGCAAGCGGTAAACCCTAACTGGTTCACGTACAACTTCTTGACTGAAATCACTCCTATGCCAGAAGCATGGGACAAGTTGAGTACAAACATTCCAGGTGCTAACGGAACTAACTCGTCAACTGGAACGTTGAACGCGGACGGTTTCTACTCGCCGACGAACAACTCTGCTGGCTGTGCCGCTGAGGCATACTCGTCAATTCCTGCGGGAACACCTAGCTACACCAGTACCCCGAACGCTTGTGGCTTCAGGACGTCCCTTGGCAAATACGGTGGCGCCTACGGCTACATTTACTACAACGCCATTCCCGCTCAGATGGGCAGCTATCAGGACAACCCCATGTGGGACGTCGTCGATGGACCTTACACACTGTTTAGCTTCAACCCGACAGGTAACGTCGTGTTTGTTCCGAATGGTGGATATGACGGTCCTCAAAAGGCTGCGTTGCGTATGACTCTGGTTGCCGAAGCTTCAGTGGACACCGAAAAGGCTCAGCTGCAAGCCGGTCAATTGACTGGTGGATATGTAACGCCGCAAGACGTTACGCCTGCCTCGATCAAGGGAACGACCGTTGTTCCTGGTACTAACTTGTTGAGCGCCTTGAAGGGTAAGTTCACGGTCCGCTCTGGTGGATCATGGGCTTTCTACTACGCCTACTACAACTTCCACTCACAGTCGAGCGGTACCCACCTGCCTAATCTCTTGGCCTTCCGCCAAGCGATGCAGTACGGTATCGACCAGGTGAGCATCATTAAGAGTTTGTACAACGGCTACGGTGTCCCCGGATATGGTCCGATTCCTACCATTCCTGCGAACGCGTTTAGTGGCGGCTTGACCAACCACTACGCCTACTCGCTCGATAAGGGTAAGGCAGTTCTGAAGGCTGCTGGATTCAGTGGTACTACCGCTCCGTGGACGTGCACCAAGACCGGTGGTTGTGGAACGGGAATTCCTAAGGGAACCCCTCTGACCATTACTTACAAGTACGGAACTGGTTCGCCTACTCAAGACAAGGAAATGGCTGCAGAGAAGGCCGCTTGGGCTGCTGAAGGTATCAAGGTCAACTTGTCTACCGACACCCCCGACAACATTGCTGCACTGTGCACTTCAGGTGCGGGATCCGGTAACAACACGGACACTGACCCTAACGACAACGGTGACTGGCAGATCTGCCAGTACGGTGGCTGGCTCTATGCACCGGACTACTACCCGTCAGGTGAGCTGTTGTTCGAGACGGGTGCTTTGTGCAACCCAGGTCTGTACTCAGACACCAAGATGGACAGTTTGATTGCTGCCACCACCTTGGGCACTGCCGCACTGAACGCGAAGAATGGTTACGCACAGTACGCCATGGACCAATTGCCATACATGTACCAGCCTACCGGTACAGGAACTGGTGAAATCTCGAACTTGTTGAAGGGCGTCCTTCCGGTCAGCCCGACATCTTCGAGCCTTCCCGAGTATCTCCACTGGTAATTTAAATTCCAGAAGTAGTTAAAGGAAGTGCCCCGTCGCGTTAGCGACGGGGCACTTCCTTTGTTTTAACTGTAGATAATCTTGGAAAGTTCTAAGAGGGGTACGGTTCCGATACCCAGCTTGTACCTGTTAGATTTATGCTGTGCTGAGATACACCGCGAAACGTTTTGGGCAAGGTTTCATCGTCACGGCAATTGTCGCTTTTTTCACCTTCTGGCTACCATCCCTTGAGCCGGGGACTATCGCCAAGGCTGTTTTGGGCAATCATTCAACCCCACTAGAAGTAAAGCTCTTCAACCATGAGCACGGCCTTGATCAAGGATTTTGGGTTCAGTTCCTCACATACCTAAACCACTTGATTCACTTGGATTTTGGAGTGTCCGTGAGTCCACAAACAATGGATGTTCCCGCCCTCGATGTGATCGTTCCCTACATTCCCCGTACCTTGTGGCTCGTGCTGGTTTCGCTTCTTATTTCAGTCGTCCTCTCTATCATCATCGGGATGTATCAAGGCATGCGACGAAATTCCGCCTTCGACCACGCCATGACCTTTGTTGTTTTTTTGGCCTATTCAATGCCAGCGTTTGTTTTTTCGCTCTTCACTATCATTCTTTTTGGACTCACCTTGCACTGGCTACCGGTATCCGTTGACTCGCAAGACGCCACAGGGTTTTTCTACCCCTTGCTAAATATGTTTTGGTATCACCCCGCACAATTTGTCCTCCCAGTAGCAACTTTGGTGGTGCTTGGTTTGGGAGGACTTACTAGGTTTATGCGAGGTTCCATTCTCGACACCATGGTGCAGGATTACATCCGAACAGCACGCGCGAAAGGCTGCTCGCCGCGTCGGGTTTTGTTTCGACACGCCTTTCGAAATGCCCTCACACCTATCGTGACAATCATGGGTCTCTCGCTGCCGGGTTTGTTTGGGGGAGCCTTGATTACCGAACAAATTTTTAACTACCCCGGATTGGGGTGGTTGACAGTGTACGCAACGAATTCTCGTGATGTCCCCGTGGTTATGGCGCTCACGCTCATTGTCACCGTCGTAACGATTTTGGGTAACTTCCTTGCCGACATTAGTCTCGCTCTGGTTGATCCTCGAATTCGAATGTTAGGGAAGCGTTAACAACATGAGTACCACCGACATCACACAAACGACAGGACCGTCATCCGAAAATTTCGGTGGTGAGGTCGCGGATAATGGAACATTTTGGCGGCAGTTCATCCGCGTTTTCCAGCAAAATAAAATCGCTCTTTTTTCAGTCGCATACGTCATTGGTCTGGTCATCTTCTGCTTCATTGGACCGTTCTTTTACCATTCAAATCAGCTCGACGCCAATCAAGCTCTGATGAACGTAAATCTTCCTCCAGGCAAAGGCTTCCCCTTGGGCACTGACTCGTCTGGTTTTGATATTCTCGGGCGTTTGATGTTTGGTGGCAAGGCGTCACTTCAATTGGGGTTCCTCGCCGCCTTTATCAGCATGACCGTTGGAGTTGGGTACGGGCTTATCTCCGGCTACCGTGGTG
>CAINHL010000096.1 GCA_903848885.1 uncultured Actinomycetes bacterium | reverse complement strand
TCGGACGATGTCAATATCCGCCACGCTCTGAAGGCGTCTAAAGCCGATATCCAATTCATGCGCTACGAAATCAAGTTCAACCTGATTAAGGATTAGCGCAACTCAACTCCCGGAGAACGAATTGGAGAACGAATGTCACACCAATTAGCGACAATTGTGACTATGCAGTTCCGCACACAAAATGTTGGACAGCCGTGGAACCCAATCAGCAGAAGGGCCCACGGGAATATTGCTAGAGCCGGTGGAGGGATTCGAACCCCCGACCAGTTGTTTACAAAACAACCGCTCTACCCCTGAGCTACACCGGCGTGACTATCTAGGCTACCGAAACTTCGGCGACCTTCTAGGCTGGGGATATGTCGACGCCGGAATCTACTGAGGAATCTCCCGTGAACGATTCGCGAGGCTCGTCGAAGTATCAGCCGCCCCTCTCGATCGCGCTGGCGCTCGTTCTGGTGTTGGTGGTCGCCGTATTTGGAATTGGGCACAGTCTCCAGAAGAAAAATTCCAGTAGTGCAATCAATTCGCCGGGCAATACCAATACCTCAAGCACCATTCCCTCCAACAATAAAGGCTTGGTGGTGATTCAGGTGGCGAACGGGACCAACGTCAAAGGCCTCGCCAGCACCTACTCGAATCGCCTCATCACACTCGGGTGGAATTCTCTGCAGCCCGTCAACTACCCCGACCTGGTATCGACGAGTCGTATTTATTACCGCAGGTCGTATCAGACCGCCGCGTACCAAATTGCGGCCGAAATCGGAGCACCACCCAGCGACGTCGCTCCCATGCCGGCAACCTTGCCACTGATGGGAACGGGCGCCGACAATATCGTGGTCATCGTGGGTCCCAACCTCGCCGGTTAGTTCTCGGGCAGCACTACCCCGTGCCGCTCGAGAGCGGCCCGTAATACTTCGACCGACATGGGTCGTAATTCTTCAATCGGTCGGTTGCGGTGACGCCGCACGCCGAGGTCAATCTGCGCGATGCTCTGAACTCCGAAGGTGCGCGCTACGTCAATTAACAAGGCAATTTCGACGCCGTATCCGGATTCGAAGGTGATCTGATCCAAAGTCCCTCGTCGTACGGCAGTCTCGCCGGCGAGTGGTTGGCGAATTTCTCCGAGACCGGGGAAGAGCAGAGACAAAATGGGCCGGGCGGCAATTTCGGTGACGCGACCACCACCAGTGGGCATGTTCAGCAAGGGGCGTTCGTAATAGGCCTTGACCAGTTTGATCGCGGGATTATCCAGCAGGGGCTGGACGAGCCGGGGAACGAAGTCGGGTGCGGTGTTGGTTACGTCGGCGTCGAGAAAGACCACTAAGGATCCGCTGACGGTGGCGAGTCCGTGGGCCATGGCGAGGCCCTTGCCACTTTGGTGACCAGGAAGGTTCACCACGCGGGCGCCGTGGCGAGCCGCCACAGTAGCCGTGTCGTCACTGGAATGGTCGTTGACCACCACAATCTCGTCCACGAAATGTTTGCCCTCAAAGGTCAAGGACCTGACGGAGTCCAGCACGTGACCCACCGTGAGGGACTCGTTACGCGCCGGAACCACTACCGAAATTGTTTCGGAACCCTTGAGCGTGGCGACCCGTTGGAGGTCAAAATCCGACTCGACCAGAGTCCACGGGGTTTCGTTCAGGGCCACCCCTACAGGCTAGGGGACAGCCAAGCTGCTCTTGCGGGGAAAGGCAATCACCGTCTATGATGCATGTCACATCAAGAGCGACTGAGGGACGGGCCCTACGACGTCGCGGCAACCAGTGTGAGACAAGGGATCATCCATCACACCAGGTGCCAATGCCCGTGCGATGGAGGAAGTAATGAGTTTTGCTATTGGGCTCAAGTGCCGAGAGTGTTCGTCGACGTATCCCAGTGAAGCCAAGTTCGCCTGCGATTTTTGTTTCGGGCCACTCGAAGTGCACTACGACTACGCCGCCGCGCAGGGTCAGGTGACACACGCGTCCATTGCCGAGGGACCCTCCTCGATTTGGCGTTACCACCAACTCCTCCCCGCCGCCGGTCCCGAAGGCGCCGTGGATCTCGGCGCCGGTTATACCCCGCTGCGCCGTGCGCGTCGCCTCGGTGAAATTCTCGGTATGAAGGAGCTCTACCTCAAAGACGACACCGTCAATCCCACCGGATCCTTTAAGGACCGTGTGGTTTCGGTAGCGCTGTCCAACGCTCGTCGTCTCGGTTTCTCGACCGCGGCCTGCGCGTCCACGGGAAACTTGGCCACGTCGGTGGCGGCGCACGCGGCCTCTATTGGTTGGCCCAGCGTGACGGTGATTCCTTCGGACCTGGAAAAGTCGAAGATTGCCATGACTGCCATCTTCGGGGGCATCGTCTTGGCGGTGGAAGGTAACTACGACGACGTGAACCGCCTCTGCGCGGAACTGGTCTCCGAGCACCCGGACTGGGCCTTCGCCAACGTCAATTTGCGTGCCTACTACGCCGAAGGTTCGAAGACCTTGGCCTTCGAAATCGCCGAGCAAATGGGCTGGCGTACGCCGAGCCAAGTCGTGGTGCCGGTGGCCTCGGGTTCGCAACTCACCAAGGTGGCCAAGGGCTTCCGTGAACTAGAACTTCTCGGTTTGACCACGGGCCCCACCCCCGTTCTCTTCGCGGCGCAGGCCACGGGTTGTTCGCCCATCGCCCAGGCCTTCGTCAGCGGTGCCGACGTGATAACGCCGGTGCGTCCGAACACCATCGCACGATCGCTGGCCATTGGTAATCCGGCCGACGGCCCCTACGTGCTCGACGAGTTGCGCGCCCACGGTGGAGCCTGTGGCTCGGTCTCCGACGAAGAAATTTTGGAATGCATTGGTCTGTTGGCGCGCAGCGAAGGCGTCTTCGCCGAAACGGCGGGGGGCGTGACCATCGCGTCGCTGCGTCAGCTGGTGCGCTCGGGGGCGCTGAACCCGGATCTGCCGACGGTCGCCATTATCTCCGGTCATGGTCTCAAGACCCTCGACGTCATCGTGGACACCGCGGTGGCTACGCACACCATTTCACCGTCCCTGCAGGACGCCCAAGAAGCTTTGAAGTTCCGAGACCTAGTGGAGGCCGCCTCATGAGTATCACCGTCCGTTTGCCCAGTCAGTTGCGCGTACTTGTAGGGGGCGAGGCCGAAGTCGTGGTCGATGCCGACACCGTGCGCGGTGCCATTGACGCCGTGGAGATCCGGCACCCCGGCCTGGCTACGCGAGTGCTCAACGACGACGGCAGCCTGCGTCGTTTCGTCAACGTCTTCGTCCAAGACGAAGACGTGCGTTTCCTCGACGGTCTTGACACCATTCTCACCCCGGGCCAGGTGGTTTCGCTGGTTCCGGCCGTGGCTGGTGGCTGCTAGCGCCGCACTTCTCCTTTAGCACTCTCGGGCCGAGACTGCTAAGATGGCGTTGCACCAATTGGTGCCCGCATAGGAGGAATCACAGTGGCGAAACTCATCGCATTTGACGAAGAAGCCCGCCGTTCACTCGAACGAGGCATGAACAAGTTGGCGGACGCCGTTCGCGTCACCCTCGGGCCCAAGGGCCGCAACGTCGTGTTGGACAAGAAGTGGGGCGCCCCCACCATCACCAACGACGGTGTTTCCATCGCCAAGGACATCGACCTCGAAGACCCCTTCGAGCGCATCGGTGCCGAATTAGTCAAAGAAGTCGCCAAGAAGACTGATGACGTGGCCGGTGACGGCACCACGACCGCGACGGTCCTCGCCTGGGCCATGGTCCGCGAAGGTCTGAAGAACGTCGCCGCCGGCGCGAACCCCATGTCCTTGAAGAAGGGCATCGAAGTCGCCGTGGAAGCTGCCGTCGCCAGCCTTAAGGAATTGGCCAAGCCAGCCGACTCCAAGGAGCAGATCGCTCAGGTCGCGTCCATTTCCGCCGCGGACACCGAGATCGGTGGACTCATCGCTGACGCCATCGACAAGGTCGGCAAGGACGGCGTCATCACCGTCGAAGAGTCACAGACCTTTGGCATGGGCATGGACCTCGTCGAAGGAATGCGTTTCGACAAGGGATACATCTCCCCGTACTTCTCCACCGACACCGAGCGCATGGAAGCCGTCCTCGAGGACGCCTACATCCTCATCGTGGGATCCAAGATCGGTGCCGTCCGTGACGTGTTGCCGGTGTTGGAGAAGGTCATGTCCTCGGGCAAGCCTTTGTTGATTATCGCCGAAGACCTCGAAGGCGAAGCCCTGGCCACTTTGGTGGTCAACAAGATTCGCGGAACCTTCCGATCGGTTGCCGTCAAGGCTCCGGGCTTTGGTGAGCGCCGCAAGGCCATGCTGCAGGACATCGCGATTTTGACCGGCGCCACGGTGATTGCCGAAGAAGTGGGCCTCAAGTTGGAGAACACCACCCTCGAGCTGTTGGGTACCGCTCGCAAGATCGTGGTAACCAAAGACGAGACCACCATCGTGGAAGGCGCCGGCAGCGATGTCGACATCGCCGGCCGCGTGGCGCAGATCAAGGCCGAAATCGACAACACCGACTCCGACTACGACCGCGAGAAGCTCCAAGAGCGTCTGGCCAAGTTGTCCGGTGGCGTGGCGGTGCTGAAGGTGGGCGCCGCGACCGAAGTCGAGCTCAAGGAAAAGAAGCACCGCATCGAAGATGCGGTCTCGACCACCAAGGCTGCTATCGAAGAGGGCGTCGTCCCCGGCGGTGGCGTGGCTCTCTTGCGTTCACAAAGCGCAATTCTGGCTGCGGCTGCGACCTTGACCGGTGACGAAGCGACTGGAGCTCGCATGGTGGCCCGCGCCGTCGAAGAACCACTGAAGCAGATCGCGGTCAACGCCGGTCTCGAAGGTGGCGTCATCGTGGACAAAGTCCGCAACCTTCCCCACCCCAGCGACGGCCTCAACGCCGCCACCGGTGAATACGAAGACCTCGTCAAGGCGGGTGTTATTGACGCCGCCAAGGTGACCCGTTCGGCCTTGCAGAACGCGGCGTCCATCGCCGCTCTCTTCTTGACCACCGAGTGCGTCATCGTGGACAAGCCAGAAGAAGCTGCTGCGGCTATGCCCGGTGGTGGAATGGACGACTACTAAACCTTTCCAGGAATAGTGGACAAAGGACGGGGCGCGCGCCCCGTCCTTTGTTATTTCTGGGCAGGGATAAGGTAATTCCGTGTCTCGACGATCCCTCACGTTCGCCGCGCTCTATCTGACAATTGGAATCGCGGCACCCCTGATTGCCGTGCAGTTTTCTCAGTCATCGTCGGAGACGATCAATGCGCATCGTGCGCCCGTGCGTACGCCGCCCACCGTCGTCGTGTCACCCGTGACCTTGACCGAGGCCGCGGTGGGTGAGGACTCGGCTCTGGTGTTCCACGTGACGAATGGCACCTCGTCCACCATCACCCTGACCGCGCTCTCGTCGCCCGTGAGTTCACTGGGTTTGATGCATTACGACGAGAACATGTGCCGTGCTCATTCCACCATGGTGGAATTACCCAACATCTCTATCGCACCTCACTCAGTCCAAGAGCTGGGATATCGATTTCAAGGAGCCATGTTGATGAAGGTGCGTCAGGAACTTCGACTGGGCGCACGCGTTGCGGTGAGCGTGATGTGGCAGAGGCACAACTCGGCTCCCGTCACCACGAGGCTGTGGGCGACCGTCGTGGCGGCACCGGCTGGTTTGAACTTTGGGTCCATGTCGTCCATGCAGATGTAATGAGCTGGTCTCTGGTGGAGGAACGGGCGAAATGTCGTTCTTTCCCCCCAGAATTCATGTCCACGGATGGCTTCTAGGCTGGAGCCATGACACCGCAAGAACCACTTGGTCCCAAGACCGGCCTGAACGTCGTTCACCTCTTTTGCTCCCCCGAATCGTCGGTGGATCGTGAAGCGGTATACCTCGCCGTGGAGTCAGCGGTGGAAGGCGGGCTCCAAGTAGTCTCGGCCGCCATCATGGGAGCCAAAGCCGACCTGTGCTTCATGGTGCTCGGCAAGAACTTATGGGATCTTCGAAAGTTCCAATCGCGTATCCAGGCTGCCGGCCTCATGGTGGTGGAGAGCTACGTCTCGGTCACGGAAATCTCCGAATACGCAGCGGGCATGCCGGAGAAGATGATTAACGATCGCCTCTTTCCGAATTTGCCACCGGAAGGTTTGCGTGCTTTTTGTTTCTACCCCATGTCCAAGCGACGTGGTGACCAGAACAATTGGTATTCCCTGCCCTACGAAGAACGTGAGACGCTCATGCGCCAGCACGGCGCGTCGGGTCGTGAGTTCAAGGGTCGCATTCTCCAAGTCGTGACCGGCTCTACTGGCCTTGACGACTGGGAGTGGGGCGTGACCTTGTTCGGCGCACACGTGGATGATCTCAAAGAGTGCGTCTACACCATGCGTTTTGATGAAGCCTCCACTCTGTACGGCGAGTTTGGTTCCTTCTACACCGGCTTGGTGGGATCTGTCGACGACGTGCTCGACGCGGTGACGCCGTAAGTGGGCTTGCTAGGTTGATTTTGTGAGTGAACCAGTCGGAGAAAAGGCATTGCTGCGTTGGGCGGAATCCCTCGCGGGCGTGGCGCGCACGGGGCTGGGCTTTACCGAAAGCCAATACGAACGTGAACGTTTCGAAGAAGTGATGCAAATTGCCGCCGACATTAAAGAAGCGGCCTTGCACGGTCTCCACGAAGATTCGGAAGCTTCCGGGCACGTCGAGGAGTGGATGAAGCAGATCGAAAAGGGAATTCCTGGTTACGCCACGCCGAAAGTGGCCGTCGGTGCCGCGGTGACCAACGAACGCGGTGAGCTACTACTCATTCAGCGCAGTGATTCGGGGATTTGGCTCTACCCCACGGGCTGGTGCGACATTGGTTATTCCGCTCCCGAAGTGGTGGTGAAAGAGGTAAAGGAAGAAACCGGCATTGACTGTGAGCCCGTCAGATTGCTGGGCGTTCTCGACGGTCTGCGTTTAGGAATGTCGCGCACGTCGTTTTATTCGCTGCTCTTTTTCTGTCGCGCCACTGGAGGGGAAATCAATCCCCACCCCTTGGAGTGCCAAGATGCCGGTTGGTTTCGTCGCGATAATCTCCCGGCGCCACTGATTAGTGCCGAGACGTGGGCCGATCCCATATTCGCGGCTATCGACGGTGAAGTGCGCGACATTTTTTATCACGCGGTGCGACGACCGGTCTGGCGGGGCAGCGAATGATCGTTATCGAAACGCACCACCGTGCCAGCCCCGAGCTCCTCGCGGCAACCAACCACCTGATTCCGCAGCTTTCCTCTTCCTTTGCGGGGCTGACGATGGAGCGGCTCGAAGCCGTACTGGTGCACGAGTCGGTCACTTTCTTCGTGGCGCGTGCAGATTCTGCGATTGTGGGGCTTCTCACCCTGGCGATGTTCCCGCTGGCCACCGGCTTACGGGCATGGATCGAAGACGTGGTGGTTGATACGTCAGCTCGCGGGCAAGGTGCGGGCGATGCCTTGGTGAACGCGGCTATCGCCACCGCCCGCGACGCGGGCGCGCGCACCGTCGATTTGACCTCACGCTCGGACCGAGAAGCGGCGCATCGCTTGTACGAACGAATGGGTTTTGTTCGCCGTGAAACCAACGTGTACAGATTTTCGTTAGACAACTGAGAC
>CAINHL010000095.1 GCA_903848885.1 uncultured Actinomycetes bacterium | reverse complement strand
TCACGAACGCGGCCTCTTATTGGCCCTGGACGAAATCGCCAACGTGGCACCCCTGCCGCGTTTGGGTCACATCGTCTCAGAAGGTGGGGGGCAAGGGGTCGTGACCTTGGCGTGTCTGCAGGATCTCTCGCAAGCACGGGCTCGCTGGCCCGCAAGTGGCGACGGCTTCCTTTCTCTTTTCCCCACCACCGTGATCTTTCCCGGCGTGGCCGATCGCCGCACCCTCGAACTCGTCAGTGCTTTGTCGGGAACCACCTACTCACCGAACGTCACCACGCAGCGCAGTCGTCGCGGTCAACTCGTCGGGCATTCAACCTCGTGGCGCGAGCACGCCCGTCTCGATCTCGCGGGGGTGGCTCAGGGACGCAGTGGCTACGCCTTGGGCATAGGACCGCGGCGAGAACTGGGGTGGGTGGAGCTCGCACCGGCGCACGAGCACGAATTGTTCCAGTCGTATCGCGAACGTGAGCGAATCTCAACGGCCATCTCCCGCTCCCTGCCGAGCGACCGCTCTCGAGAACGACAGAGGGAGTGAAGTACCCGCGAAGGAATGGCCGCAGTGCTGCGCGGCAGGAATCCTGCACGACCCAGTTCCTCATCCACCTCCGAACGGATCTTCTCCGCTGACGAACCAAAGACCGTGGCGTCCGCCCAGGCACGAATGACGTCGGTGCGACGAACGTCGTGTTGTCGCCAGAGCCGTTGGCCCAGTACGTGAGAGTCCATGGTCCGCTCCCCTCGCGTCGGCGGAGTCATGGTGATTCCCGCTTCGTAGCGCAAGAGGTCTCCTCGCCACTGCGCCAGAATCTCGTCCCGTGACCAGAGACGCTTTTCCGGCCGCTCGAGGTTGTGACCGGACCACAGAGCTCGTAGATATTCGTCGACGCCCTCGACGTAGTCCACCCCTCCAAAACTCCGCCACGAACGTCGCCCCGGCATCTGCCCAATACCTTCGCGTAGCGACGACCGGTACAGAGCGTCGGCCGTCTCCAGATGGCGAAAGAGCCAACGTGAGTCGACGGCACGGTCCCACGAGAGGTCGCGGGACGGGAGAAGGACGTGATCGTGGAGGTGAGGATCCCCCCACCGGCTGACCCCATGGGTGAAGCCCACCGCGACGGACAAGCTGGCGGGTAACGACCGACGCTCCGCGTCTCGTGAGGAATTCACGCGCCAGGCATCCGCGCCGAGATAGTCAACGACCGACCGCACCGCACTACGATGCGCCGCCACCACATGTCGCTGTTCGCTCTCGCTACCCACCGCCAGCAAAATGGATGCGGGCCGTGGCGCGGCCACGATGAGGTCGTAGCCCACTACCGATTGTCGAGGACTGTTGTGCCAGATGTCCTCAGGTGTGGCGCCACCACGAATAGACCACTGCGCGGGGCCTCGCCGAATCCCGTCCAGTTCGCGAGCGGGATCGCCACGCAAATAGTTCACGTCCGGCGAGCGTCGAGGAATAAGTCGAACAACCACCCGCCCCAACGGTCGTTTAGAGAGTCTTGAGAATCCGTTTCGCGAGCTCGCGGCCGGCCGTACGATATTCCGGCGTTAATACCGAGGCGTAGGGACCCGCTTCCACCATCAAGCGGTCGAGAAATTCGACGTCACTGACAAAAATTTGAATAACGAAGCCCATGTTGTCGACCTTCTTCCAGCTCACGCGAGGAAGCGACTCGAACAGCCAGCGAATCTCTGACTTGATGGCGATCACTACGGGAATCGTCGCGAAGTTCATCTCCACCCACGTCTCGCTCTGCTCGTCAACCGCCGTTACGTCCTTGAGCGAGCCCTTCACCGTGACGTCAACAATGCGGTCAACCCGCCAGGTCTTCCACCGCGTGGCGTCCAAGTCGTAACCACGGAAATAGAAGTTTCCCTTGCGGATACGGATGTCGCCAGGAACGACCTTGCGAATTTTGGACTTCTCGGTGTTATCGGTCCAGTACTCCATGGTCATGTCACGGTTCTTCATTTCCAAAACCGTGTCCAGGAATTCGGGTCGCTCTTGAACCACGGTGATTTTCCCTTGCACGGCTGCGTCCACTTTGGCGATCACGCGACTCAGAAGTTCCGAGGGCTGCGTCCAGGCAGCCTCCTTCAGCGCAACGTCCAAGTCGAAGATGTCCACCCAAGTGACGGCGGAATAGTTCAATATAATGTCCGCGTCACCTTGAAACTCGTACGAGGGGTCGGCCGGATCGGGGTCGGACTCTAAGTCATCGGCCATCCCCACGGACACGAGGTAGGAGGTGGCGCTTTCGCAGTACGCCATCGAAATCAGTCGACTCATAATGGTCTTCACCTCGTCGATCTCCAAATTGTGGATGCGCGCCAAGGTCGACGCCAATACTGGCCCATCCGACGCGTACACCGAAGCCACTAACTGCAGGCCTTCGGCGAAGGAACTCGCCCGACCCGAGGCCTCGTCAAAGCTAAAGTCGCGCGCTACGAGATCCGAATCCTGATTAACGCCCTTTAGCCACTTCGCCACTTCCTTTTTGAGCTCACCCGCGCGGAGACCACGAACGTAGCGTCCCAAACTCACGATGGACTGTCGGCCGATCGTCAGGCCTTGGAAAGGAATGGTGACCCCGAGGAGGTCGCCATCGTTGTCGCTGAACAGGGCATCCGGGAACTGTCGCTCGACAATCTCGCGGTGGAGCGAGGAGATGGAGAATTCTGCGTTTACTGGCTGTGGCTTCTCTTCGAAGTTGGGGACCCAGGCCATGGCGGCTTTTCGGTTCTCCGGCGTCACCGTCACGGGACCGATAATTTCGGGGTAGCCCTCAATGCGATTGATGCGAAAACCCAACACCCGGTCGTCGGTTTCGTCCCAGCCAACGACGTAGGAGTTTCCGGCGTCAACGAAAATATGCAGAGGGGCAAACACGTATTTCTTCGCGGTGGTCGTGCGGTACGTCAGCTTCACCTTCAGCTTCTTGTTGAGCGCTTGGAACAGTACCTGCACCGACACGGTGGCCTGTAGCGAACCCGACGGTGTCTTGCCCTTGTCGAAGACACGTTCGATACCCGTGTGCGTCATGCCCAGCAAGGCGTACGCGGAGTCAACGACTCGCTGTTCTTCGGGGGTGAAGTTAATGCTGGGGGCGAATACCGAATCCTTGTCAATCCAATACTCTTCAATGTCGTTCAGTCCCTTGCGAGTGCTGATCGTAATGCCGAGGTCACGAATGTCCGACTTGTCGCGTTCGAACTTCTGACGGGTGGCGGTCTCGTCTCCGTCGTAGGCAAGCGTCTTACGCATCTTGCCCTTGCGTAAGGCCGCGGCGTCGTCGACCTTCAATTCCTTCACGATCGTTTCTCGCGTCAAGCCCTTCTTTTTATCACCAGCTTGAACGAGATTAAAGAAGAGGGCCAGGAGGCGCTCGCGCTTTTCCTCTTTGGATTCGTTGTAGCTCATACTCTCTCCTTCGCGTCGTCAATGGTGGGGAGAGAAAGACTACGGCATGGCTGTGACAGTGGTGCGCTCGCCGAGCCGTTCCCTCTTTTGCCGAGATTTACCGCCCTCTCGGTGA
>CAINHL010000094.1 GCA_903848885.1 uncultured Actinomycetes bacterium | reverse complement strand
GGCGGGCTTCGCCTTTTTGCCGATGGCCTTGGGAATTATTGTGGGCGCACAAATCAGTTCCCGGCTGATGGCCAGAACGGGCGCGCGCATCATCATTTTGGTGGGCGCCGCCATGGCTACCGGGGGCTTCTTGTGGATCTCGCGCATCCAAGCCACCAGCAGCTACGCGGGCGCGGCCTTGGTGCCCTCGGTGGTGTGCGCATTCGCCATGGGCCTCCTCTTTACCCCCTTGGCGTCGGCGGCCACTTCCGGTGTGGACCGTGCGGATTCCGGTTTAGCCTCGGGCCTCTTGAATACGGGACGCCAAATTGGCGGGTCCTTGTCGCTGGCGATTTTGTGCACCGTGGCGCTTGATCGAAAGAACTATCTCGAGCACACCTTGGGTCAGGGGTCGTGGAAGGTGGCGGCCGTGTCGGGTTACCAAGAAGCTTTCGTGATTTCGGCCATCGTCACCGCCGTGGCCTTCATCGTGGCCTGGGGAATCCCCCGTCAGACGGGCAAGGTCGCTGCGACCTCACCCGCCGGCGGGCACTAAGTCACTTTAGAGGTTGGCTTCCAGAGCCTCGATGGTGATGACGCGCTCCGACTTCGGGGGCATCGTGAAGTACGGACTCTTGGCCACGAAGTAGAAGTAGGCCATGGGGAGGAAACCGAGGCCGATAGCTCCGAGACCGATCCACTGGGTGGTGTTGTTCAAGGTCGGAATCACTTTGACAAAGACGTAGCCCATGAACAAAGAGCCGAGCAGGGGCCACAGGCCCATGAAGATGAAATTCCCCACGCTCTTGAAGAGCTGCTTGCGGTACATGGCGACCACGGCCAATCCGGCCAGACCGTAGTAGAAGCAGATCTGCAAACCGATGGCGTTGTAACCGTCGTACAGGATGTTAGAAATCGAGCCGATGTAGGACGAAGCGACGAAGAGGCCCACCGCGAAAACGGCCACGGCGAAGGTGGCGACCAGCGGTGACTTGCGAACATTGTGAGTGGTTCCGAGCACCGAGGGCAAGGTGTGATCACGACCCATGGCGAACATGGTGCGGGTGACTTGAATCAATTGCGTTTCCAGGGTGGCCACCGTGGAGAGCAAAACTGCCACCACGATGAGTTTGCCACCAGTGCCGTGCCATACGGCCTGTCCCAAAACTTGGAGAATGTCGGCCGCGTTGTTGGAATCTTGGAGTTGGGCCGGCGTTAAGACCAGGTTGGTGGCCACGGTGAAGACTTCGTAGAGGCTAAAGACCACGAGGGTGCCCACCACACCACCGATACCCGTGGTTTTCTTGGCGTCCTTGGTTTCTTCGTTGAGGTTGGCGGTCACGTCCCAGCCCCAGAAATAGAAGGCGGCCAAAAGGGCGCCGCCGGTAAAGACGGAGGCGGAAAACTTGCTGCCGCCCGCGACGTGGAAAATCGACGGGTTGAACCAGGACCACGAAAAGCTCGTCACGTGGTGAGCGTGGGTAAAGGCCAAGATGGCGAAGAGGGCGAGCAGGCCCACTTCGACACAGGTCATGATGATCTGCACGCGGACCGTGACGGTGACTCCGGCGGCAACGGCCCCCACCATCAAGAGAAAGAACAAGCAACCAAAGAGCGTCACCCAGTTGGTGCTGGCCGCCATGGACTCCGAAAACAGACTCAGGACGCTGGAACCCGCGGGGAAGGTGGCAATCACCATGAAAATCAAGGAACACACCACGAGGGACCATCCGGCGAGGTAGCCCAGCACGGGGTGCAGGGCCTTGCGCACCCAGGAGTAGGACGCTCCGGCGTGATCGTCGGCTCGGCTCAAGTAGCGAAAGGCAAAGACGATTCCGAACATGAAGAAACCGCAGTACAACAAGGCGGCGGGCCCACCGTAGAGAACGGCTCCAAAGAGGGCGGTAGTGGTGGCGGCTATCGAATAGGCGGGTGCGGAACCCGCAATGCCCATAATGGCTGAATCAAAGAGGCCGAGAACTCCTGACTTTAAGGAGTTCTGGTTGTCACCAGACTGGTGGAGTGTGGGGGTGTCAGACATGTTGACGACCTCTTTCTTTTGTGGGTATCACCTTCAGTAATAAATGGACTAGAGAGAAACTAACACCCCCACGGGCACGCGAGGCGAATATACGAGCCCCGCGCCCTCGGGGGGATCAATGAAGGTGCCGCATTTCACGTAGCGCTCACCTCGAAGAGGGTGCGGCGAGTGGCGAAAGTTTTACGTCGCCGAGCGAATACGCCGAATGATGGTGGCGATGTCAATTTGATTCTCGTCGAACCATTTTTCGACCGACTGGTGTTCGTGGGCAAGCGTGACCTCGTCTTTACCCTGCATGCGTCCGACGGCACGGATGGCGTCGTGAGCGTAGATGACCCCGGCAATGGGCCGCGCCGCGCGAATGGCGTTCAGGGCGTCAATGGGTGCCCATCCCTGATCCAGGAGAAACGCGAAGGCCATGGATGGTCCACGGTTGACACCCATGTGGCAATGCACCATCACCACCGCTCCGGAGTGACTGCGTGCACTTTTCAGGGCAGCCAGACCGTCGAGGTACCACGCATCTTCCTGCGTCGTGCCGTCATCGTGCGTTCCGAGGTAGTGGTAGCGAAGCTGCGGGGCCTGTTCGTTGACGAACTTCTCGTCCGACCACTCGCCACGTACGTCGACGATGTCGGTGACGCCGGCGTTCATCCATTCCCCGAGTTTCACGACCGCCTCGTGGGGGCTGGGAGGGAGGTCGCCCGAGATCAGCAACCAATCGGTGACGGGACAGACCCGCCGATGCCAGCTCGCGATGTCGCGGGTGACAAGGCCACTCATTGAGCCGCCACACTGTCGTCGGTGACCGAGCGCCGAATCACGTCAACGCGGTCGTACCACCGGTTGTACTGGCGGGCGTAGGTCTGCTCGAAGACGTTCACGTCCAGGTTGGTGATCTCTTCGAAGTCCTCACGGCGCAAGCTCGATCCGGGCGACAAGGTCACTGACACCCCCACAGAAATC
>CAINHL010000093.1 GCA_903848885.1 uncultured Actinomycetes bacterium | reverse complement strand
CGAGCGGTAGCTTTCCTGTCGGAGCATCATCGTCGTGGGGCAACTTTCGTTGGCGCAAATCCGATGTTCGATTTCACCATGCTGGATTCCACGGTGCGTCGTGAGTTTGGCGCCGATCTCTCTCACTTCGGTCTGCGACTCGATGAATTGCAGATTGTGGATGTGGTGGCGCACGACATAGCTATCGAATCACGTGAAGAGAACGCTCGGCGACGCGGCTTGTCATTCTTGGCGGAATACTACGGAGTGACTCCCGGAAATCACCACGCCTTTGAGGATGCGCGCACTGCTGTCGAAGTCCTGTGGCAGCAAATCGCGAGAAATCAAGGAGAGCAGAGCGCGGCGACGAGGAGGGTGGAGGCGAGACCGGGCTACTTCCTTCGGGCTCTTGAGGCCATAGGGAAACACCGAACGTCTCGTTAGGCCGTACCTGTTAGAGTCGTTATTGTTTGGGGCCGTTAGCTCAGCCTGGTTAGAGCGCTACGTTGACATCGTAGAGGTCATAAGTTCGAGTCTTATACGGCCCACCATTTTACGAAGTGAATTTACCTTGGCCCATCACTGCGCTGTTGTCAGTGCCGGTCGGTCATTGCAGCGTTTAGCTGGCGGCCTGTAAATCTTCGATGATGTTGGCCGGGTACGGCGAGTCGTACGCGCGTACTCCCAAGGTTTCGCGAATCTTATTTAGCGGAAGCATCCATAAGGATTCCCATTCAATGGGGAGCAGTGCAGGCGTTTCGCGTCCGTGGATGTACGCCGAAAAAATCGTGTCGAGCAAGAAGGGAACTGCTTCGGGCGGGGCAATGAATGCAACCTGTGCGATGACGACGCCAAGAAACATGGAGGAGTACTGGTGACCAAATTGACCCATCTGGAATCCCGAAATTGCCACTTCGTGCAGGCTTGTAGTTTCGTAGCCTCCCATGAAGTGCCATATGTCATGGCATTGAAGGATTCTTACGTTCAAATAAGGGAGCGGAGCGGGCAATTGTTCGAGACCAATTCCGTCACGGTCCAAGACTTCGAGATCGAAACCTTTATCGATGACTAATCCGTAGAGAAGTCCTCCGAGGGAATCGCGAGGGCACGCTGCGAGGTCGTCGAGCTGGAACTTCGGTGGCATGCCCTGCTGGGAGGCCGCATCGACCCCGGGGTAGGCGTGTGACATGGCGGCCACGCGGTCGTGGAACGAAAGGGGCAGTAAGCCCGTCAGCGCTGCCGTGCGGGCGGTGATGGTGGCGGGGTTATCACCTGCGTGCGGGTCGAGAACGATGGCCCAAATCTCCGCCCACAAGTGGTTCGGCACGACCCCACCACTCGAATGGCCAAGGATGGCTTCGGTCGAGGGACCTTTTCCGTACCAGCCTTCGCAAAAGCCGTCGTAGATGGACGGAAGTAATTCCGGGGCGACGCAGGCGCCGTAGAGGGCTAGGGCTGCGACTTGGAGGCGTGCTTCGTGGTCTCCGCCCCGGAGCGCCGACGCCGCCGCGCGAGCAGCGTCTCGATTGCCCCCGGCATTAACCAAGTCTTGAAATGAAGCGGTGTCCGGCATTGTCGTCGTCATAAATCCCCCTTGGAAATGAAGTTACTACTTACAGCGAACCGACCGGAAGACGCGTCTCGACGACAGCACTCTGCTGGAGAATTATCTGATACGCAGCCGGCCCGGTCTCGGGATCGCACGGAATGTCGCTGACTATCTGTCGCAGTTCGGTTCCTTCAAACCACAGTCCGACACGGTTGTCGGTCGCGTAGTTGAGTTCGGGCATAGTGCCATTGGCCACCAGTTCGTGGAGTAGCGGTCGACGCTGCGCTTCGGAGTCGTAATGAACTCCGTTGCCGTAGGGAAGCAAGCCCAGACCATTCGTCACGGGACGCAGGGTGGGTCCAAAGGAGTCGGTGGTTCCTCCGACGTGCCAGCACAGGGAACCGGCTGACACGCCTCCCAGAATGACACCCTGGTCCCAGGCGTTGCGCATGGCGTCATCGATACCGTGTAACTGCCAGAGGGCCAAGAGATTCGCTACCGATCCACCACCGACCCACACCAAGTCGGAACCGCCAATTCTCTCGTCCGGGTCAGCGGAGGGTTGGGTGAAGACTTTCATTTGCGTCACATCGCAGCCGGCAGCGTTAAAGGCTTCATAACTCATGGCGTAATAATCAGCAGGATCACCACTTGCGGTGTAGACCAAGCAAACGCGGGGACGCGTCTTTCCCGTGGCGGCCAGGGCGTCCAGCAACATGGTGCCGAGCCGGGCGGTTTGTTGCGTAGGGCCGGGGATGAAACCTCCGGAAGTAGCCAAAATTCGTTGATGTGCCATGGCTAGTGTTTAGCAAATTTTCCTTGCCATGTCGGGGTGTGAATGCCTATCGGTCTTGTGTCTATGATTCCATGCAATACCGGAAGGACCTACCCATGACAACCGTTTCCACCACCATGGACATCAACGCGCAGGTCGATTCCCTGCTCGAAGATTTTCCGCCCCAGACCACCGACGTAGTGACCTTTCTGGGTGAGCAATTCGACAGAGGGCTGGCGTGGGTTCACTTTCCCGTTGGCTGTGGTGGTCAAGGCGGGACACCCACCGACCAACAGCAGGCGCTACGTCGACTCGCGGAGGCGGGAGCTCCATCGGCGGCGATGCGTAACGTCATTGGTTACGGCATGTGCGCGCCTACTCTCGTCGCTCACGGTTCGGAGGCGAACCAGTCGCGTTATCTGCGCCCCCTTTTTACGGGGGAAGAAGTGTGGTGTCAGCTTTTCAGCGAACCCGGCGCCGGTTCGGACGTGGCCACTTTGGGAACGAGGGCCGATCGTGACGGGGACGAGTGGATTCTCAACGGCCAAAAGGTGTGGACGACGCTCGCGCATCTCGCTTCTTTTGGTTTGATCATTGCGCGGAGTAATCCCGATGCGGTGAAGCACAAGGGAATCACCGCATTCATTGTCGATATGCGTGCCCCCGGTGTCGATGTGCGACCTCTCTACCAGGCCACGGGTGAGGCTGAGTTCAATGAGTGTTTCTTTACTGACGTACGAGTGAATGACGATCAGCGCCTCGGAGACGTGGGGGAGGGATGGGGCGTTTCCATTACTACCTTGATGAATGAGCGGGTATCTATTGGCGGAACGATTCCTCCTCGGGGTTCGGGCCTCATTGGCGAGGCTGTTCGCATTTGGAAGGACCGCTGGGTAAATCGGAAGGACTCGCACGCGCAGGCCATTCGCTCCGAGCTCTTGCAAGCCTGGGTTCGCAACGAAGTGAATCGCTTGACGAATCAACGCGCCAGCGACAATCGCAAGTCAGGAACTCCAGGGCCAGAGGGTTCGGTCGCCAAGTTGGGTTTCGCGGAAGAGAATCAGCGTACTTCTGAACTGTGCGTTGACCTGTTGGGTGCCGACGGGATGCTGTATCACTCCGAATACCCCAAGGTTCGCCCCACGGAAGCGATGGGACGAGGCGATGTTCGACAGACTTTTATTCGTATGCGCGCGAATTCAATTGAGGGCGGCACCAGTGAAGTAATGCGCAACATCATTGGCGAGCGTGTTTTGGGGCTACCGGGTGAGCCACGGAATGACAAAGACGTTCCGTGGAAGGACGTCCCGCGGGGCTAGGCGAAGGAAGGACCTTCGCCACGTGAGCGTTTGAGCTCGTAAAAACCAGGAGTTCCGGCCACCAGAACGACGCCGTCGAACAGTTTTCCTGCGGCTTCACCGCGGGGGATGGGCGTTACCACGGGACCGAAGAGAGCTACGTCATCGATATGAATGACGGGCGTGCCGACGTCGAAGCCCACGGGATCCATGCCGCGGTGATGGCTGGCGCGGAGATCTTCGTCGTAGCGATCGTCCCACATCGCTGCAGCTAATTCAGCGGGTAGTCCGGCTCGCCGCAGGGCCTCGGGAACCATGTACTCGAGATCCTTGTTCTGCTCTTCGTGATAGATGGTTCCCATTGTTTCGTAGAGTGAGCGAACTGCCGTTGCCCCCTGCAGCGACTCTGCTGCAATGAGGACTCGTACGGGAGCCCACGCTTTTTTCATGAGATCGACGTAGTGCTCAGGCATTTCGCGCCCCTCGTTAAGCACGGCCAAACTCATGACGTGAAAGGTAACGGTAACATCGCGCACTCGTTCTACTTCGCCAACCCATCGTGAGGTGATCCATGCCCATGGACAGGCTGGGTCGACGTATAGATCGATATTCTGCGTCATGAGTTCCTCTTGTCTGCCGCATGCGCGGCGATCACCGTGACGATGCAATTCGTCACTTTCACCGTAGTGGGAAGATCCAACATTTCGTCAATCCCGTGAGCGTTGGAATGCGGCCCGAGGACGCCGGTGGCGACAAATTGGACATCGGGGTAACGCTGACCCAAGGAAGCCAGGAAGGGGATGGATCCTCCTTCACCGGTATATCCAACGGGATTTCCGAAAAACTCCTCCGAAGCAAGCGACATCGCGGCGCTCAGCCATTCGTGGGGTTTCGGCGTCAGCCAACCATCAGCGCCGGAAATTTCTACGTCGACGCGGGCGTGTGAGGGGACGTTGGTTGTGAGCACTTGCTGGAGCGCGGCGGCGGCCGTGGCGGACGACACTGTGGGAGGAAGTCGAAGAGACAGGACCGCGGTAGTGAATGGGCGCAGGACATTCCCCGCATCGGCAGGAGCAGGGATGCCCGCCATGCCCGTGATCGAAAGGCTAGGTCGCCAGGTGCGATTTAATAGTCGCTCCGCATCATTTGAGCCCATGAGATCGAGACCGTTGATGATGGGCATCGGCGCGCCCGCAACATCACCGAACTCGTTCGCTACCTGGTACGCCGCGGCAAGGTGCTCCTCCGGGATGGTGGCGTGAAGGGCGGCCAAAAGTATTTCACCGGACACGGGGTCTTCGACGCGATCGATGAGTTGTCGAAGAATGCGAAAACTCGAAGGGACGACACCCGAGGCGCTACCAGAGTGTTGCCCCCGCTCGAGCACGTGTACCGTGATCTCGACGTTGACAAGACCACGCAGCGACGTCGTAATCCAGAGGCGGTCATAGGTAAGAGCACCGGAGTCCAGGCAAATCATGAGATCAACGCGACCAATGCTGTCGGCAAGTTCGTCGAGGTGGGCTTCAAGATCGGGACTCCCGCTCTCCTCGCTGGCTTCGATAAGGAGAATCATGCGTGCGTGGGGAGCGCTGCTCTTCTGGAGTTCTTCGATAGCGAGAACTGCGGCAAAAGTGGCGTAGCCGTCGTCAGCGATGCCGCGGGCATACACACGGTCACCGCGACGGACGGGCTGGTACGGATGGAGACCTTCTGACCATTCACCCAAGGGGGGCTGTTTGTCCATGTGCCCGTAGAGCACCACGGTACCGAGACCCTCCTTGGTGGCGGCAACGTCGAGGACTAAAACAGGAGTTCTTCCGGGCAGTCGCTGAATGCGGACCTGCGCACCCTCAAGATTTCGTGAATTGACCCATTCGGCCAAGAGTTTGATCGCAGTTTCAATGTAGCCATTGGCTTCCCACGAGGCATCAAATGCTGGAGAAAGGCAGGGGATGGTTGCATACCGGAGCAAGGTTGGTAGGGCACTGCTTTCGAGTAAGTCGAGAGTTATGGGCACGGGGTGAGATTACAGTTTCTGGCGATGTAAATGAAGCCCCTGCCAGCAATACCAGGCCACCGTGCTTCGAATTCCGTCAAAGAGAATTCCTTCGCTTCGTAATTGCGAGGTGCCGATTGTTTCGGGTAAATCGTGGAGGACACTCCAACCGGCGCGCACTCCATAGTCACCGACCGGCCAAATATCCGGTCGGGCGAGGGTCCACATCAGATACATGTCAGCTGTCCACGGCCCCACTCCCTTGATTTGAGTGATCTCATTGCGGATATCTCGATCGGTTAGGCGTGCGTGTCGGCGGACGCTAATTCGCCCCGAGCAGACGGCTTCGGCAATTTCACGAACGCACTCAATTTTAGACCACGAGAGACCGGCCACGCGTAGCTCCGTCGGCGACAGCTCGAGCAGAGTCTCAGGGGTGACAAGACCACCACAGAGTACGACGACGCGCTGAGAGATGCGGTCCGCTGCCGCGACACTTAGAAATTGAGAAATCACCGAACTCACCATGACTGAAAAACGTTGTGATACTGGCACCTGAGTCGTCGGAGGGCGAGGTCCAATGATCCGAACTACGTCGCGGAAGGCGGGGTCTAGTTTGACCAAGCGACGGGAGATGGCAGAGGATTCCGAAGATGCGGGCACGTCTAACTATTACAGAACCACTAGGTCGTTGCTGTATGGACACCCTCCACGGAGCTTCCTTCGGTGATGACTATTTCTTGAAGCAATTCTGAGAGTACGCGGGTGGGCTCGGAGGGAAATCCGAAGCGTCGAGAGGCTAAACCTACGCGTCGTAAAGGAGTTCCCACAATAGGAAGGGCGACGAACTGATCCTTGAGGTGTGTCGACAGTGCTGTCGCGGGCAAGATGGCGGGTATCCGAAGATCAAAGGCGAGGGAGGCGAGGGTGCGTACCCCATCCAGCTCGAGGCTGGCGTGCAGCGTCGTCCCCTCGGCCGCCGCTGCGGCATCGATCTCTCGCCGTAGGGGAGTCGCGGTCAAAGGCAAGAGCAGGTCGAGGTCAGCAAATTCACGGAAACGCACACCTTCGCGTCGGGAGGCGAGGGGGTGATCACGGTGTAAGACAAGCCGGAGGTCTTCGGCGAATAGATCGAGTGATGACAGCTCCGGGCTGGCGAGCGGAATGCTCACGACGGCGAGGTCAATCTTGGATGAAATCAGTGCGGGCTCGAGGGTGGAGTTGGTTCCCTCGACAATTTGTAACGAGACGAAGGGGTAGCGGAGGCGCTGTGCTTCGAATAGTTTGGGAACAAGCCACCGTCCGACGGTTCCAATCATGCCGATAGCAACCACCCCCTGTACGCTCTGATTGAAGGCGTGGGCGTCGCTCACCGCTGATTCCAGCTCGAAGAGAATTCTGCGTGCGCGATCAACGACTTGGCGTCCTATTGAGGTCACCCGACCGCTGTCACGATTCACCAGGACAACGCCCAGCTCCTCCTCAAGCCGTTGTATCCGGGTGGAAATATTCGATTGAACGGTCCCGAGGGCTTGCGCCGTCGTCGAGAAGTTGCCAAAATCGTCGATCCCGACCAAGGCTTGTAATTGACGGATGTCCATTATCACTATTATAGATAGTAAGTATCTGCTAAATGCGCTTGCTAGATAGAAAGCGACGACCACATACTAGAGAAGTACGTACTGGAGAATCCCCCCTCAAAGGTGCGTCCAGTTTTGAGAAAAGCCAGCCTCGCCCCCCGAGGCTGGCTTTTCTTTTACTTCCGCTTGTTAGCGTCGTACGCATGAGCCCGCTAATTGCGCCACTGCGAACCGCAGTTGCCCTGGGAGCCATGCGGTTGGTAAACGGGGCGAGCCGTCGGTTGGGGCAAGGCGCCGGCACTGTGGCGGGCGGTCGTGTTGCGCTGTTGTTACAGCCCCGCCTGGTAACCCATCTTCTTAAAGGAAGGTCTGTGGTCCTCGTCACTGGAACCAACGGAAAGACGACGACCACGGCACTGACGGTTGCCGCCATGGGACAGCCAGTTGCCTCGAACGTGACTGGAAGTAATATGTTGGCGGGAGTGGTGGCCGCCCTCGCAGCTGATCGCAGCCATACGGCCGTTCTAGAGGTTGACGAATCGTACCTACCGCTCACTCTGGCCGACAGTCACTTGGCGGAGTCAGTGACGGTGATGTTGCTCAACTTGTCTCGTGACCAACTCGACAGGGTTACCGAAGTACGGAGCATCGCGGCGCTGTGGTCGCGAGCTCTGCGTGATGCTCGTCCAGTGACGGTGGTGGCGAATGTTTCCGACCCGCTGGTTGCTTACGCCGTTGCGGGTCTCGACAGAGTCGTGAAGGTAAGAGTTCCCACGACCTGGAACAGTGACGCGCTGTCATGCCCACTATGCACGCAGGCCCTTAGTTTCGGGGACGGCGACTGGTCCTGTCATTGCGGGTTTACCTCCCCTGACGAAGATGTTCGTCTAGACCGTGATATTTCTTGGAATGGAAGCAATTTTCCTTT
>CAINHL010000092.1 GCA_903848885.1 uncultured Actinomycetes bacterium | reverse complement strand
TTCACCTCGGCAGTCCTTCAGTTTGCCCACTCTTTGGGCTACTCGCCGCACTGGGTGATTAGCTCCGTGGGCGCAGACCCCATCTCGGTGGCGAACGTTGCCGAAGTGGGAGCCGTCACTCTCGACGAGTTCCCGTCCACCTCGGACTCCGCCAACGTGTGGAACGTGTGGCTCCGCAAGGTCTTAGCCGCTGACCCCGCCGACTTCCCCGGCTTTAATGCCAACACGCACCTCGATGCCAACGAGCAGTACGGTGCGGGCTACGCCGTGGCCTTCATCGAGGCGCTCAGCACCTTGAAGACCGCCGCCAGCGTGACGCCAGCCAATTTGGTGAAGGCCCTCAGTACTACGGCCTTCGCAACTCCTGGTCTGTTGCCCTTGAAGTACACCAACACCGGAGCGACCGCGAACCACCAAGGATTCCAGGGTGGAATGATTGGAACCATCGCGGCCAATGGCGGCAACGTACCGTGGACCATTAGCGAGCCTGCCGGATCACTGGCGTACTCCACCACCGACGCCAAGACCGGCACCGTGGCTACTGCGAAGCCCGTCATTTACGCGATTCCGACGTACGTGAAGTAAGCAGTCCTCAAAAAAAGGGCGTCCACTTTGGTGGGCGCCCTTTTTTATTTACAGGTGTTTTTGTGCGGTCACGACGGCCGCCTCAGCGGCAATAGCCACGGTGCGATCAAGAATGGCGTCGTCGTGCGCAAAGGATACGAACATGATTTCGTAGGCTCCGGGAGCCAGGGCGACGCCGCGTTCCAGCATGGCGTGGAAGAAGGTCGAGTAGACCCCGTTATCGCAGAGCACCTTCGCTTCGTTGAAGTTCGCAGGTGCCGACGAATTTTCGGCCGCGAGATAGAGACCCAGCAGTGGACCTTCACCGGGAACGCAGGCCCACAGGCCGCTCTCGCGGATGGCGGCGCACAATTGGCGACCAAAGCGCGTGGCGCGCGTAGCGAGTTCCGCGTACGCAGCGGGCGTGACGTTCTGGAGAACGGCGAGCCCCGCGGCGGTAGCCAGCGGATTACCCGACAAGGTGCCGGCTTGGTAGACGGGACCGAGCGGTGCGAGATGACGAAAAATCTCTCTCGTTCCGGCAAAGGCACCGACGGGGAGTCCCCCACCGATCACCTTCCCGAAGCACCAGAGGTCGGGGGTCACGCCGAAATATGACTCCGCTCCACCTTGGTCCAGGCGGAAGCCAGTAATGACTTCGTCAAAAATCAACAAGGCGCCGACCCGGTCGCATTCGGCACGCAACCCAGCCAGAAATCCCGCCGTGGGTCGTACCAAGTTCATGTTGGCGGCCACGGCTTCGACCAACACGGCGGCCACGTTCTCGTCCAAAGTTGGCACCACGTTGTAGGGCGCCACGATGGTGTCACCCACGGCGCCGTCGGTCACGCCGGCGGAACCGGGAAGACCCAGTTGCGCCACGCCACTGCCACCGGCCACGAGCAGAGCGTCACTATGTCCGTGGTAGCAGCCGTCAAACTTCAGAATTTTGGAACGTCCCGTCGCGCCACGGGCTAAGCGCACCGCGCTCATGACCGCTTCGGTACCGGAGGAGACCAGACGAACTTGTTCCACACCCGCGACTCGTTCCACGATGGCTTCGGCGAGAAGTACTTCCCCGGGAGTCGGAGCCCCAAAGGTGGTGCCCTTGCCGGCCGCGGTGCGAATGGCTTCGATGACGCGAGGATCGGCATGCCCGAGAAGGGAGGCGCCGTAGGACTGCACGAAGTCGATGTAGCTGGTGCCTTCGACGTCGGTCACGTAGGCGCCGCTGCCGCTGGCCACGGTGTAGGGCGTACCGCCGACGGAGCGAAAACTACGAACCGGCGAGTCCACGCCCCCGGGAATCACTGCTTGAGCGCGAGCGAACCACTCGGCGTTGCCCGTCATGAGTTCAAGGTCTCGGCAATCTCGCCCGCAAAGTAGGTGAGGATGAAATCTGCCCCCGCCCGTCGAATGGCGGTTAACTGTTCCAAGGCCACGGCCGAACCGTCGATCCAGCCGTTCTCACTAGCTGCTTTCACCATGGCGTATTCCCCGCTCACGTGGTAGGCGCTGATGGGAACGTCGAGTTGCTCGGCGAGATCGGCCACTACGTCGAGGTAGGTCATGGCCGGCTTGACCATGATGATGTCGGCGCCTTCTTCAACGTCGAGTCGTGCCTCACGCCAGGATTCACGGCGATTCCGATAGTCCTGCTGGTAGCCACGGCGATTTCCACCCCCGGCGATTTCCACCCCCACCGCTTCGCGGAAGGGTCCGTAGAGTCCCGAGGCGTACTTCGCGGCGTAGGCCATGATGACCGTCTCGGTAAAACCAGAATCATCCAAAGCGCGACGGATAGCACCGACTTGGCCGTCCATCATTCCCGACGGCGCCACCACCGCCGCTCCGGCGTGGGCTTGGGCCACGGCGGTGCGCGCGTAGAGATCGAGAGTGGCGTCATTATCCACGCTGCCGTCGGCACGCAGAACACCGCAATGTCCGTGCGAGGTGTATTCGTCAAGACAAAGATCTGCCATCACCACGAGTTCGTCGCCGTATTCGTCACGCAGGCGGCGTAATGCGACTTGGGCAATTCCGTTCGGATCAAAGGCCCCACTGCCGTGCTCGTCTTTCGATTCCGGCACCCCGAACAAGATCACGCCGCCCACACCTGCACGGTGCAAGCGGGCAACCTCGCTCGAGAGCGAATCCAAGGTGTGTTGAAAATGTCCCGGGAGAGAAAGAATGGGCTTCGGGGCGCTCAGGGCTTCGGCCACGAAGAGGGGGGCAACTAAGTCGTCGGGGGCGAGGGTGGTCTCGGCGACTAGCTGACGAAGGGCCGCGGTACGTCGGAGTCGGCGAGGCCGTTCGGTGGGAAACACAAGGTCTAGCCTATGGGCTCGCCAAAAGCCTCTTCGAGGGCAAGAAAGCGGAGTAATTCCGCCCACCATTCCGATTCCTTCGCGGCGATGGTGTGGAAGCCGTCCTCGCGCGCCAAGGCCGCGGTGGTTGTTCCCATAGTTAACAAGGGTGTCGTGGGAGTGGCGACCTGACGAACAACCGCCCACTGGGAGGGTGCTCCCACGATGATCAGGTCGGCCGTGCGTACCACCTCGGATTGCTCGTCGCTCCACGAAAGGGGTTCCGTGGCGTAGACCGCGTAGTGATGGTGGAGAATTCCTCGTTTGCTGAGGAGTTCACCGAATTCCGGTCGCGGTGCACGAGCGCCAATCGACGCACAGGATCCCACGTCCACCCGGGTGGCGAGCTCACCGGCGAGCGAGTCCATTTCGGCAGTCTCGCTCACCACCACGCGGACATCGAATCCCGCATCGGTGGCGGCACGGGCGGTGGCCTTACCCACCACCATGACCGGCGGTGGTGTGGCGCCTTCCAGTAACTCCCACGCGGCGGCGACCGC
The DNA here is from genome assembly GCA_903848885.1 of uncultured Actinomycetes bacterium. Lineage (GTDB taxonomy): Bacteria > Actinomycetota > Acidimicrobiia > Acidimicrobiales > RAAP-2 > RAAP-2. The sequence continues at coordinate 3,047 of CAINHL010000092.1, read as the reverse complement.
GCGTGGGCTCATCATGGCGATTACTTCGAAGTTCGTGAGAGGTAAGGGCACCGTGGGCGTCGTCGGAATAATCTGCGTTGCCGGCACGTGAAGCACTACGTGCCCTGCCGACTCCAGAACCTCACGTTGTTGCGCGCTGACGTCATCGGGACGACTACTGACAATTTTCATGACGACCAACCCTCCAGTTCTCCGCCACCCAACTCATCGCGAAGAATAATAGCCAGCCGTCGACCCACCTCATCGGGCAGGTGTCCTTGGTGCGTAGCGCGAAGAACACGGGAGCCGTCGACCGCAGCCATGATTCCCGAGATCTCGTAATCCACTCCCACCCGCCGCGCGTGGGCGGCCGCGGGGATGGAGCAACCGGCTCCCAGCTCACGAAGAAAGGCTCGCTCCGTCATCACGCAGTGCCAGGCCTCTTGGTCATTCAAGGCGGCGGCGGCGGCGAGAGCGAGCGTGTCGTCGCTACGAGCTTCAATGGCCAGTGCACCCTGTCCTACTTGGGGAATACACCACTGCGGGTCAAGAAATTCGGCGATCTGATCTTCCTGACCAAGTCGCACCAGGGCGGCGGCGGCGGTCACGATGGCGTCAATGCCGCGTTCGTGCACGCTGGCCAAGCGCCGTTCCATGTTTCCCCGCAGCTCGACAATATTGAGGTCGGGTCGACGTTCCAAGAGTACGGCCCGGCGCCGTGGTGAACCCGTGGCCACCGTGGCTCCGGGGCCTAAGCCGGCGAGAGAGGTCCCCACCAGCACGTCGCGAGGGTCTTCACGCTCCGGCACGCTGGCCAAGGTCAAACCTTCGGGGGTGTCGCTGGGAAGATCTTTCGCGGAGTGAACAGCGAGGTCCGCGCGACCTTCGAGAACGGCCCGCTGAATTTCGACGGCGAAAACCCCCGCACCGGCAATTTCCCGCAAGGGTGTTGTCAGATCGCGGTCACCCTGCGAATCCAACAGGACTATTTCCGAAGTGACGTTATGACGCTGCAAGAGCAGCGCGACACGCTCGGCTTGCGCGACCGCCAGAGGCGATCGGCGCGTGGCCAATCGGAGATGGCTCACAGATCGAAAAGGTGGCGCGTGGACTCGGTGAGTCGCTGGCCACGATCGGAACCGGTGGCTTCCTTGAGGGCCACGGTCGGTTGGTGCGCGATCTTGGCTACCAGGGACTTGGTCAAGGATTCCACGCGCGCGAGTTGATCGGGCGTGAGATCGCTCAAGTCACCCTGACGACGCTCGAGTTCGCGAACGCGTAGCTCTTCGAGGTACTCGCGGAGTTCCGACACGATGGTGGCTGCGCCGCGTGAACGAAGGTCGTGGGTGAATTTGTTCACCTCATCGGTCACGATTGCTTGCGCTTCATCCCAGACGGCGTGACGCTCCGCCAAGGTCTTATCCACCACACTGCGCAGATCCGAGATGTCGAGTCGTCGTACACCCGACAGTGCGTCCACGTCATGGTTCACGACGCGTGGCATACCGAGGTCGACGATAACCACACGGGCGTCCGAGGAAAAATTGGCAGCGCTGATCACGGCGTTCGTCGACTCAATGGCGGTCACAACGAGATGCGCCGTTCGCACCGTGCGGGCGAGCTCACTCCACGCCACCGTGGTGATACGTTCGTCGGCGCATTCATTAACCAGACCAACGGCAGCGTCGTGCGTGCGATTCACCACGGAAATAGCGCCGAGCTTCTGGGGATGATCACGCAAACTCTTGACGATGCCACTCGCGAGTTGGCCAGCGCCGACCACAACTGCAGTGGCGCCACTGGCGAGGTCACCGAGTTCCTCCATGGCCAAGGTGACCGCAGCGTGCGCGAAGCTCGTCGTGCCACGCGCGATCATGGTTTCGTTGCGAACGCGACGACCCGTACTCAGTGAACGACGGAAGAGATCCGCGAGTTCGGGACCCACCGCGTGTTCTTCGTCGGCGCGTTCCAGGGCTCGGCGCAGTTGACCGAGAACTTCGTGCTCGCCGGGAACAACGGATTTAAGACCAGCGGCCACGGCAAAAAGATGGGCCGGAACTCCACGATCAAAATGGATGGTGAGGTAGGGCTGGAATTCGCTGGTCGCGACGCCGGTGACGTGCGACAGAGTGGCCACGATTTCATCCACCGCCCCGTGGAAGAGCTCAATGGACGCGTAGACCTCGGTGCGCAGGCAGGTCGATACGAAAACGGCTTCGTTGATGTTGGAGTTGATGAGGAGTTCGCGGAGAACTTTTCCCCAGTTCTCCTCGACTACCGTGGCCCGCTCGAGGAGGTCGAGGGGTGCGTTCTCGTGATCAATACCCACCGAAATAAACGACATCAGACCTCCGCCCTCATGCTAGGCATTGGCGGTGGCACCCGGTGCCATAATTCCCAGCGTGTGCAAGACGCCACCGCCCAAGGGACCCGTACCGTTGGTGAGGTGATATTCCAGAATCTGCAGTTCAATGGAGAAGTCCACGTAGCGCACCGCGGTCCCAATGGGCACCGTGACCACCTTGGGGGCGAAGTTCAACATGGCGTGCGTATTGTTCGCCACCAGACGATCGGCCACGTCTTGAGCGAACTCCGCAGGGGTGCAAATCACGCCCACGGTGGCCGGCAACAGGGGCTCCTCGATAGAACGGACGACCAGTCCAGCAACCTCGGTACCCACAATGGCCGGATCCGAGTCGTAGACCCCGACCAAGCGTGCGTTGCCCGTTAAGAAGTTGCGCGAGTTCACTAAGGCACGACCGAGGTTTCCCATACCCACCACGATGATGTCGTAGCGCTTATCCAGTCCCAGAACTTCGTCAATTCGAGACTTGAGCAAAATGCATTCGTATCCCGAGCCGCGAGTCCCGAGCGGGCCGAGTCCGGAAAGGTCACGGCGTACGGTGGCCGCTTGTACTCCGGCGAGCTGGCCCAGAGTGTCCGAATCGATGCGAACGTTGCCTCGACGAATCCACTCATCGGTGATGCGTTGGTAGATGGGTAAGCGCGCCACGGTGGGCTCGCTGAGTTGCTTGGAACGTATGAGGGCGCTCGACATCGTCTGTACG
>CAINHL010000091.1 GCA_903848885.1 uncultured Actinomycetes bacterium | reverse complement strand
CCGTTTGGCCGAGGGCGAAACTCTCGACGACCTCCTGATTGAAGCCTTCGCCGTCGTGCGCGAAGCCGCCACCCGGGTTCTGGGGCAACGACACTTCGACGTCCAGTTGATGGGTGGTATGGCCTTGCATTTCGGCTGGATCGCCGAAATGAAGACGGGTGAGGGAAAGACCTTGGTCTCGACCCTGCCGGTGTACCTCAACGCCTTGGCGGGTCAGGGCGTCCACGTGGTGACCGTCAACGATTACCTCGCGACCTTCCACGCCACCTGGATGGGCCGTTTGCACAACTTTCTCGGTATTACGGTGGGTCGTGTCGGGCCCGACATTACCGATCCCTTCGAGAAGCGTGCGGCCTACCACTGCGACGTTACCTACGGCACCAACACGGAATTTGGCTTCGACTATCTGCGCGACAACATGGCGCATCGCCAAGAACACATGGTGCAACGCGGACATCACTACGCCATCGTGGACGAAGTCGACTCCATCCTCATTGACGAAGCACGTACCCCGCTCATTATTTCGGGACCGTCCTCCGACACCACCAAGCTCTATTACCAATTCGCCTCGATTGCTCGTTCCCTGACGCGTGACGTGGACTACGAGGTCGATGAAGAAAAGAAAATTGTGGTGCCTACCGAAGCGGGCATCGAAAAAGTCGAGAAATCCCTCGGGGTGAGCAACCTCTACGACGCCGTATCGATCAACTACGTGCATCAATTGGGCCAAGCCCTCCGCGCGAAGGAACTCTTCCACCGCGACAAGGAATATTTGGTCGACGGTGGCGAGGTGAAGATTGTCGATGAGTTCACCGGGCGCACCTTGGACGGTCGTCGCTGGAGTGATGGCCTGCACCAAGCGGTGGAAGCGAAAGAACGTGTCCGCATCAACGAGGAAAATCACACCTGGGCCACGGTCACCCTGCAGAACTACTTCCGTCTCTATTCGAAGCTCGCGGGTATGACCGGAACCGCCGAAACCGAAGCCGCGGAATTCGGCAATACCTACGGACTTACCGTGGTGCCCATTCCCACGCACCGCCCGACCGCGCGTGATGACCAAGCCGACCTTATTTACAAGACCGAAGCCGACAAGTACGCCGCGATCGTGGACGACGTGCGCGCTCGCTACGACGCCGGTCAGCCCGTTCTCTTAGGAACCGCTTCGGTGGAGAAATCCGAACAACTCTCTCGCGCGCTGAGCAAGGCGGGACTGCCCCACGAAGTCCTTAACGCCAAGCAACACTTCCGTGAAGCAGAGATCATCGTGCAGGCCGGCCGATCCGGATCCATCACCGTGGCCACCAACATGGCGGGACGTGGAGTGGACATCATCCTCGGGGGAAACCCTGAAGGTTTGGCCACTCAAGAAGTGCGGGGCAAGGGCATTGCCGTGGACGCGCCGGAATACGCCGCGGCCTACCACGAGGCACTCACGCGTTTCACCGCCGAATGCAGCGCCGACGCAGAAATCGTGCGCGCCGCGGGCGGGCTCTACGTGCTCGGTACCGAACGCCACGAATCGCGCCGTATCGATAACCAGCTGCGTGGTCGCGCCGGTCGTCAAGGTGATCCCGGGGCGAGTCGCTTCTTTTTGTCGTTGGAAGACGATTTGATGCGCCTCTTCGCGACGGGGGCCGTGAGTTGGGTCATGGAGCGCACGATGCCCGATGGTGAAGCCATCGAAGCCAAGATGGTCTCGAAGGCCATCGAGCGTGCGCAGAACACCGTGGAGGGTCGTAACGCCGAAATTCGCAAGGACGTTCTGAAGTACGACGAAGTAATGAACGAGCAGCGCAAGGTCGTTTACGCTCGCCGCCAGCAATTACTGAACGGTGACAACGTGCACGAGATGGCGCGCGACCTGCTGCAGGCCGCGATTATCGGCACGGTGGCTACCTATTGTTCCAATGACTACGCCGAAGATTGGGACGTGGCTCTCTTGCATACCGAGCTACTCACGATTTTCCCCGTGACGAGCGAGACGGTGGCGCTCATACCCGAACAACTCTCACGCGAAGGCCTCGAGGAACTTCTCATCGGCGAAGCTCTGGATTTTTACGAGCGCAAGTGTGAGAACTACTCCGGTGGCCTGGCCATGGCCGAAGAAATTGAACGCGACGTGATGTTGCAAATTCTCGACCAACGTTGGCGTGACCACCTCTCCGACATGGATGGGCTGCGCGAAGGAATTCACCTGCGGGCCTCGTCTGGCCAAGACCCCCTGGTGGCGTGGCAGCGAGAAGGATTCTCGATGTTCGAGCAGCTACTGATCAATGTGGATCTGGACTTCGCGCGGTTTATCACGCACGTCGAAGCCGTACCCGCCGAACCCGAGGTCGTGCCCATGGGTGTGCCGAACGCGAACGAGGTAGCCAGCGGGGGCGTGACCTTGCCACAGCACGGCATGCCAAGCCCGAGTGGCAAGGTGGGTCGCAACGATCCTTGCCCTTGTGGCTCGAAGCGCAAGTACAAGCAGTGCCATGGCCGACCCTAAAGCGGAGAACGCCCTTCGCGACGCGACGTCAGCCCTGCGCGCACTCGAGCAGCGTTGGGAAGCCGCGCGTGACTATCTCGGTATAACGGAACGTCGGGTGCGTCACGCGGAACTCAGCGAACTCGCGGCCGCCCCGGATCTCTGGGACGATCAAGACCACGCCCGCCAGGTGACCACCGAGTTGGGCCGGCTCAGCAACGACCTCGACGCTTTCGACGCCCTGCGAAGTCAACTCGATGACGGTGAAGTCTTGTCCGACTTTGCTCGTGAGTCGCTCGCGGGTACTGCGGACTGGTCCACCTTGGAAGAACTCGCGAGTGTGGTGACGACCCTGTCGGGCGCTTTGGACAATTTGGAAACGCAGAGTCTGCTCTCTGGTCCCTACGACGAGAGCGACGCCATCGTGGAATTTCATGCCGGCGCCGGTGGCACCGACGCCCAAGATTGGGCGCAGATGTTGCTG
>CAINHL010000090.1 GCA_903848885.1 uncultured Actinomycetes bacterium | reverse complement strand
TTGACCGTCTTTCGTCACCACTACAAAATACAACCAAGAACCGGTTGCCGGATGCAGCGTGGCCGCCAGCGCGTCAGTCGATATCACGCAAATAGGAGTAGGAGTCAATCCAGCATTCAAATATGTGTTGTAGGGAGAGCGGATTTTCAACATGGCAGGCGTGACGACTCCCCCATCACGGCCCAGGGCATAGAGGATTGTCGCGTCCATCTGCAGCGAACTTTTCCGTTCCAACCGATTGAAGATCACTCGAGCCACTCGTGGCATGTTCGACGGGTAATAACCCTCTTTCTGCACGATAGATGCCACGGTGATGAGTTGATAGGCGGAGAGTACGCCCAGACGCGACTCCGAACCCAGATGCACCGCGGAAACCATGCGATCAAAGCTCTTGACCATCGACGTCGCTAGCGAGGCCGCGGAAACCGAATGAGAAATTCGATACACACCGGGGCCGATGAGGCCCTCAGCCGGCCCTCCCTGCCAGAACCCATTGGACTCAAGCTGGTGAATCAACGAATCATGAAATGCCAGAGCAAAAGCGGGGCCCTTGACGGCGAGAATTTGTGCCTCAATTTCTCGAAGAGTGTTCCCTGGGCTTACAACAACTTGTCGATAATTGGGCTGCTCCGAGAGCGTACGAATTATGGTGTCGTAGGGTTCACCCCTTCGAATCTCGTAAGAACCGGGTCTCACCAACGGAGCCCCATGCCACGCGAGGTCCATACGAAAGGCGAGGGCTGAGGAAATTACGTGCTGGGAGCTCAATTCCACTCCGATTGATGACCACGACTCCCCCGCACCGACGCGCACTATTTCGTACTGACCAGGAGACCCTATCGGATACACCTGAAGCAAGAACCAAGATCCAAGGGCCACGACCAGCGCCACGCCTGCAAGGATGATTCGCCTCATCATCATTTTCATGCGTTGCTGTCGAGAAACATCTGCAGGAGAACTGCTGCGGCTTGCGAGTCGACATACTGGCGTTGCTCTTTAATAGAGACGCCCGCCTCCGACAGACGCCGAGAGGCCGTCTTGGTCGTGTAGCGCTCGTCGACGAGATGAACTGTCATTTCCGGGAAAGTCCCAACAATGAGTTTATGAAAATCGCGTGCCATCTCGGTACTAGCTGTCTCGGTGCCGTCCAGACCGAGAGGTAAACCTACGATTATTTCCGTCACTCCCTCTTCCTCTACGAGGGACTCAATATGCTCAACATATTCCTGCGTCGCGTCGATGGCGTATCGTTCGAAGGCGAAGGCTCTCGAACGGTCAGAAACGGCAACACCAATTCTCTTGGATCCAGGGTCGAGTGACATGATTCGACCCATAAATTACTGCGCGTAGATCTGAGCCGCCGCCAAGCAACTTTCAATAGCTGAGGCGTCACGCCCTCCCGCAAGGGCGAGCCGAGCCGAGCCGCCGCCGCCGCCGTTAACAATGGACCCCAAGGCCTTGACGATAGCGACAGCGTCATTAACACCGTCCGTTGCCACTGCTACCGCAACTTTTCCGTCAGGGGTTACACCAAGAAGAATGCTGAGGCGCAACGACCTAGAACTCAAATCCGCCACCATCTGTCGAAGCTGGTCACCCGTGAAGCCATCCAAGCGTTCCACCAAGAAACCATCGTGGGCCTTGGAAAATAGCTTGTCCACGACTGCTGCTAACTGAGATTGTCGAAGGGAATTGAGCTCTCGCTCTAAATCCTTCTGGTTCTCAAGAGTGCGTTGCAGAGCCGCAACTACGTCGTCTTCAGAGCTGCGAAGAATCGCCGAAACTGAGTGGACGATAGTTTCGAGGGCAAGAGTTCTCGACAAGGATCCCGCACCTGTAGTGGCTTCGAGTCGCCGAGTGTTTGCCCCGATGCTGCTCTCGCTAACTATTTGAATCTGACCAATATCGCCGAGTCGGTTCACGTGAGTTCCACCGCAAAACTCCAAGGAATGCACGCCCGCTCGTACCACCCGCACGCTGTCACCGTATTTGTCACCAAAAAACGCGAGCGCTCCCATGTTCTCCGCGTTTTCTTTAGTCGTCTGGGTCGTCTCAACCTCTGCATTCTCTACGACATCGCCGTTAACAAGATTCAGGATTTCCGCACGTTGCATTTGCTCAAATGAATCGCCGTGGGAAAAGTCAAAACGAAGTCGGTCGGGTCCAACGAGTGAACCTTGCTGGCGCACATGGTCGCCAAGCACCATACGCAAGGCGGAATGAAGCAGGTGGGTAGACGTGTGGTTTCGCCGAATTGCTTCGCGGCGTTCTGCATCAATGGTGGCGGTCGCAAACTGACCCCCAAACATCTCCCCATCTAATTGGCCACGATGAATGACCAAGCCACCACCGAAACCTTGCGTGTCCGTTACCCGGACGGAACCAGACTCTGTGGTGATAACTCCCGTATCACCCACCTGACCACCTGATTCAGCGTAGAAAGGTGTCGTCTCCAGAAAAACCTCTACGGACCCATCCTCAAGCGTAAACACCGCCACCACATTAGTTTCGATCGTATATTTAGTCGGATCACGTCCCACGAAATGACTGAGCCCGTGGCCCTCAACGACGTCACGATACGAGCTGTCATCCATTGTTTTCTTCAAGGTCGATGCTGCGCGCGCACGAGACTTTTGCGCATTCATCTCAACGTCATACTCAACACGATTAACCCTTAAGCCTCGCTCCACCACCAACTCTTCGGTGAGCTCGAGGGGGAAACCATGGGTGTCGTGCAGTCGAAACGCCGTTGCGCCCGGGAATTCGACGCAGCCGGCAATCGCCAAATTCGAAAGTTCGCCATCTAGCAGAGCCAACCCACTCTTAAGAGTGCGAGAAAAACTCTCCTCTTCTCTTTGGAGAATTGCGACTATCGCGTCTTTTTCTCGGACCAAATTCGGATAGGCCAATCCCATCTTCTCAATGGTTGCGTCGACGAGAAGCCGTGTAAGGTCACCATTTCCTCCCGATTGCCGAGAAGCCAAGATGGCGCGTCGAATGATGCGACGCAAAACGTAGCCTCTCCCTTCATTGGACGGAAGGACACCGTCCGCTACCAGCATGGTCATTGCTCGTCCGTGTTCAGCGATTCGTCGTAGCGCTACATCAATCGCAGGATCAGTGCCGTACGACTTTCCCACATAACTCTGAGCAACTTCGAGCAGGGGCGTGAACAAGTCTGTAGCAAAAACCGAATCGACACCATTAAGAATGGCCAGAACGCGTTCAAAGCCGGAACCGGTATCGATGTTTTTCTTCGGCAGCGGATCTAATTCGCCCTCACGGCTCCGGTTGTACTGCATAAAAACCAAATTCCAGAACTCGACAAATCTCTCATCGCCGCCAAAGGCTGGGCCCCCATCGGCACCGTATTGCTGACCCTTGTCGTAAAATATTTCGGAGCACGGTCCGCATGGTCCCGTATCGCCCATCTGCCAAAAGTTATCCTCACCGAGGCGCTGAATTCGTGCCGACTTCACGCCCGCAATGTCTCTCCAGAGTTCTTCGGCTTCGTCGTCCGATTCGTGAACCGTAATCCACAGTCGATCCGGATCAAGACCGAAGCCCTCGGTAATAAGAGACCACGCAAATTGTATGGCGTCCGGCTTGAAGTAATCACCGAAAGAGAAATTCCCCATCATCTCGAAGAAGGTCAAGTGCCGGGTGGTGGTGCCAATTTGGTCGATGTCGGGAGCTCGAAAACATTTCTGAATCGAAACCGCACGAGGGAAACTCGGAATCTCTTCTCCGGCAAAATACGGCTTAAACGGAACCATTCCCGCGATGGTGAACAACAAGGAAGGGTCGTGCGGAATCAGGCTCGCCGAAGGCACCACGGTGTGTCCTCGGGCCTCAAAATGCCCTAAGAACCTCTGACGTAAATCGGCGGCTTCCATAGCGTCACATTCTACCGGTCGCGTTCTCTGCACCCACCTATGGGCGTCCTCACACAACTACAGGTCGTTCTCGGCCGATTGGTCGCGTAGATCGTAGAAATAGCCTTTAACCTCGTCCGGTAGATACTGTTGCTCCACTCTGTGTCCCACGAAATCGTGCGGATAGACGTACCCCACACCATGGCCCAGCGCGGCGGCAGCGCGGTAATGCCCATCTCGCAAATGGGAGGGGACCTGCACCGA
>CAINHL010000089.1 GCA_903848885.1 uncultured Actinomycetes bacterium | reverse complement strand
GTTGCGTCCTGCCTCGATGGCGTTCCGGTATTCGGGGGCGCACGTGGCCCGCCTGGTTCACGCACTCACAAATCGACCACGTGTTGCTGCGGGGTCCGTGGCGCATCACCGCCCGCCGGCACTTTGATGGCGGCAGTGACCACCTCGGACTCGTGGTGGACCTCGACTGGAACTAATCCAGCGAGCGCCCCATGGTTTCTGGCAAGAAAACCAGCAGACTGATCAGTGGCAATGCCGGCAAGAAGGTTGACAGTGCCGCGTAGCGCAGTGAGGCACTGGCCTCACTGACGTGCACCGCGTCGGTGACGTACCCAAACAGTGCTAATCCCGCCACCGCCCCGGCCACGCCGGCCACGATGACCCAACCGCTGGCGGTGGCGCGTTGATGGTGGCGAAAACTCTCGTTAACCAATGCACTGGCCGCGGGGGCGAAGAGGCCGGCCGCGAACACTCCCACGAGATATCCCAGAATGAAGGCCTGTCGTCCACCGCTATAGGCCACGACGCTGGTCAGCGCCGTGGCCGTCACGCCACAGGCCACCGTACTGCGGCGTCCGAATCGGTCCGCCAGACGGCGGGAAATCAAGAGACCTCCGACCCCGGTCACGGCGCTCAGGGTGACAACCGCCGCCACCAGGTGCGGGGAGATTTTGAGAAGTCCTTCGCCATAGACGAAGGCGAAACCATTCGCGGGGCCGGAAATCATCCCCATGCTGAAAGAGATGGCACCCACAATGAGCAAAGGACGAATCGCGTCGCGTTCGATGAATCCCACTCGATGCACCGAGGCCGGCGAATAGGTATCCGGTAGCCGTCGCACCGCGGGAATCACCAAGAGTGCCGGAATGCCCGCAAGGGCGAAGAGCCAACGAAAAGAGTTGGGGCCCCGTACCAAACCGTGGAGAACTGCCGACATGCCCGCGCCCACTCCCGTTCCGGCAGCCACCAACGAGAGTCGGTACACGCGTCGACGTGCGGACGAGAGTTCGGCCATGAGTACTTGCACCAAAGTGGTCGAGACGGTCAAGAGGGGTCGCGCGCAGGCGAAACAGGCAACGAAGAACCAGTAATTCGGAGCGGCGGAAGCCAGCGAAGTAATCAAGAGACCCACCACCACCGCCCACATCAAGACTCGTCGCCGACCGTGTTGATCGGCGCGCGCTGCGAGGGGCAAGGCGAGCAGCGAGGAGATTCGCAGAATCGCTAATCCAATTCCCAGGGTCGATCCCGAGAGACCCACTACCCCACTGACGGTGTGCGCCAAGGAGGCCGATCCGAAATGGTGCGCCACGTCATCGAGCGACGCAACAGCACCGAATTGCCCAAATCCCGCAGCGACCGCGATGGCGACCAGAGTGCCGGAGATTCGGCGGGAATCTCCGAGATGTGCGAGGCCCTGTTCGTTCATAAAGAGAACCTACCCAGCACCACGCGACGTGGCAACACCGGGCGACTACAGCGGCTTGGCGGTCGGGTTGGCGGTGGCGGCCGTTCCGCTACCCACGGCGTTCACGGCCACGATGGACACCGCGTAGGCCACACCCGTGCTCAGACCGGTCACCGTCGCGCTAAGAGCGCCCGCAGTCCACGTGAAGCTAGGAGCCGCGATACCGGTACCGATGTTGGTAAAGGTCACGAGGTAGGACGTAATGGGCAGACCACCGGTACCACCATTGGCGGTACTCGGCGCCGTCCAGACGACAGTCAATGACTTGCTCGCCGCGGTCACCGTGCCAATGGTGACGGTGCCCGGGGCAGTGGGGATAACCAGCACCGTCGCGGAGGTCGCGGCAGTGGAGTTTCCGCTCGCGTTGGTAGCGAGCACCGACAGGGTGTAACTCTTGCCCGGCGTCAGGCCCGAGATGGTGCAGGTGAGCGGGCCCGTCGTCCAGGTGCAGCTACCACTGGCGCCACCGTTGCTACTGGTCGCGGTAGCGGTGTAACCCGAAATGGTGGCTCCACCGTTAATCGCAGGAGCGGTCCAATTCACCACGATCGAACCCACACCAACCACCGAGACACCCAAGGTAGGAGCGTTGGGAATTGTCGACGGCGTAGTCGGCGTCGAGGTAGTGGCTAGCGACGTTCCCGTGGCATTCGTCGCGGTCACGCTCACGGTGTAGGCGGTGCCGTTGGTGAGGCCGGTAAAGGAGCAGCTAGTCCCCGGCGGCACGGAGCCCACCGTGGCAGTAGTGCAGACTTTGCCCGACGGCGTAATTGTGGCGGTGTAGGAGGTAATTACTTGACCATTGTTGTTCAAGGGCGCGGACCAAGTCACCACAATCTGAGTGTTGCTCGCCGTCGTCACAAGGCTCAGCGGAGCTGACGGCGGTGCAGACGGGGTAACTGCCGCGCTGGCCGCACTGACCGCAGAGCTGCCCGTGGCATTCTTCGCGATGACGGTGAAGGTGTATGCCAAACCATTGGTGAGGCCCGTGATGGTGCATGTCAGAGCCGTCGTGGTAGTGCAAGTTATACCGCCAGGGGCTGACGTTACGACGT
>CAINHL010000088.1 GCA_903848885.1 uncultured Actinomycetes bacterium | reverse complement strand
TGCGGGTCGACGATGAAACTGTCGGCGTGGCGAATTCCGGAAAGTTGGTCAGCGTGGGTGGAGGAGAAAATGGCGGCGCCGCCGTAGGCCCCGTCCACGTGAAACCACAGTTCGTTCTCTCGACAGTAGGAACCCAGCCCTTCGAGGTCGTCAATAATTCCGGCGTTCGTCGTCCCACTCGTGGCCACCACCCCGATGATGTTTTCGGGATGCGGGTCGGCCGCCAGGGCGCGCGCGAGAGACTCGCCGGTAAAGCGGTGGTCGTCGGTGTCCACCAACAATGACCCCATTCCCAGAACGTGCAGGGCGTGCCCGATGCTGGAGTGGGCGTCGGCGCTGATGGCGTAGCGAAGCTCGTGGGGGGGAAGATGTGGCCGCCGCTGGCGACCTACGTCTCGACCCACGGTGAGCGCCGACAGATTAGAAAGTGATCCGCCACTGACAAAGGCTCCGCCGGACCCGACGGGCAGGCCAGCGCGCTCGGCGAGGTATTCCAGTGCTTGGTTTTCGGCCACCACCGCACCGGCGGATTCCAGCCAGGACGTCCCATTCAAACCCGAGCAGGCAACCACCATGTCAAAAAGCAGGGACATTTTGGTCGGGGCGTTCGGAATGAAGGCGAGAAAGCGTGGTGAGTCAATGGAAATCACGGCCGGTGCGAGGGTCTCTTCAAAAAACTTTAAGAGTTCAGCCGGTGGGCGCCCGTCGCGGGTAATCAGCCCCGCCACGGTGGAAGCGTCGATGGTGGCGTTTCCACCGAAATCAAGGGGTACCGGATTCTCACTCATACGATGGCGGCAATACTCGAAAAATAATTGTCCGACAGCGTCGTCGTAGTCAAACATTGGGTGCCCCATTGCGCCCACCTTCCCGCAGTCCAGCTGCGGGGTAATCTTGCCACGTGCAGATACGCGAGGATGTTTCATTAGACGGAGTTCGCGAGAGAATTGGGAGCTACCGCGCGCCGAGCGGTGACGTCCCACTGGTGGTGTGGACCCCGGATGATCGGCCCCCGCGTGCTCTGGTGGCCGTGGGGCACGGCGCGAGCGGCCATAAGCGGATGAGTTATGTTCTGTCGATGGCGCGAGAGCTCGTTCGCGAGTTCGACTGTGCGGTGTTCGCTGTCGACGGTCCCATCCACGGCGAACGCCGTAGTGATGGTCTCTTAGACGACACCCTGATTATGTTGGAATTCGCTCAGTATTGGCAGAATCACCCCGATCTGCTCGACGTTACCGAAGGTGAATGGCGGGCGGCACTCGACTGCGTGCAGTCGCTAGAGGACGTGGGTTCGGAGATTCCCGTAGGTTATTGGGGCTTGTCGATGGGCGGCCTTTTGGGCATTGGATTCGTGGCTCGCGAGCCACGAATCCAAGCCAGCGTGCTGGGGTTGATGGGCGCGACGGAGCGATTCCGCACGGATGCCGCCGCCGTGAGCGCTCCCGTTTTGTTCTTGGTGCAATGGCACGATGAATTATTTTCGCGAGAGAGTTCACTGGAGCTGTTTGACAATTTCACGGTGGCGGATAGGACCTTGCTGGCGAGCCCGGGTGCGCACGGTGGAGTTCCGGAACAGAGCATTCTGCATTCCATGGAGTTCTTGTCCGCGCGCCTTTTACCTTCGACCTAAGGGCGAACTAACCTAGTTCGCATGTCGCAGACGCCCCGTGTCGGTTTTCTTGGTCCTCAAGGAACCTTCACCCACGAAGCCGTTCGCGCCTTGGGCTACGACCTCGCGTCCGCGGTGGCCTACCCGAGCATCTACGACGTGCTGGATGCGGTCGCCCAAGGTGAGCTTGACAGTGCGGTCGTTCCGATAGAGAACGCCATCGAAGGGACAGTGTCGGCCACCATTGATGCCCTGGTCTTTGATTTCGACCTCGTCATTCAACACGAAATCGTTTTACCTATTCATTTGCACCTCTTAGCTAAACCCGGCCGTACCCGTGCGGACATCACGTCGGTGGCCTCCTACACCCACGCCCTCGCCCAATGCCGCAAGTATTTGGCCGCGGGCGGATGGACCGACATTCGTTCGCTGGCGTCCACGGCTGACGCCGCGCAGTTCGTGAGTCAATCCGACGAGGCCGTGGCCGCGATTGCCTCGGACCTCGCGGGTGAACTCTACGGACTCGTCGCGCTGGAATCGCGTATCGAAGACTACGACGACAACCACACTCGTTTCGTGGTGGTGGGGCGCGATCACATTCCGGCGGCCACCGGTCACGACCGCACCTCCATCGTGTGCTTCCAAGAAGCCGACCGCCCCGGTTCGCTCTACGCAATTTTGGGCCGCTTCGCCGCGCGCGAGATCAACTTGACCAAGCTCGAAAGTCGCCCCACTAAGCGCGGCATCGGTGAGTACTGCTTCGTGATGGAACTAGAAGGTCACGTCGCCGATGAAGCCGTCGCTGACTGCCTTACCGACGTCCAGGCGCACCTCACCCGGGTGAAGTTTCTCGGCTCCTATCCGGTCACGGGAGAGTCCGCGGACATCCGTCGCGAGGAAATCACCGTGGCGCGCACCGAGGCCGAGACGTGGATGCAGAGTGTCCGTCGGCGGATTCGCTCCTAGCGAGCGAGTTTTTCCAGTAGTTCGGTGTAACTCGCGAGTGTGGGTATTTCCCGATCGGGAATTTTTCCCTGATCGTCCCATTCGCGCAAGGTCACGGCGGCAGCAAAGCCAGGGTGATTTTGGAAGCGTTCACATTGTGCGTCGTTCAACAATCCTCCTTGCGCCTGCAAGGTGGCACGGGAGGTCGCCGACAGCCGCTCGAGATAGCCCGGTTCTACGGTGCAGCGCCAGCGTTTTGCGGTCACGTGCAGCGAAACCGGTTGAGCGACGGCCGCTCCGAATATCGGCGACAAGACGCGTGCGCCGATGGCTTCGTGAATATCGTCGTCCTGACTCAGGTCGTAACGTTCGTTGCCTTGCACGTCCGCCACTAAGTGGCCTACGTCGTGCAGAAGAGCGGCGGCGATGAGTTCGTCGGACGCTCCCGCGCCGCGCGCGACGGCGGCACACTGCAGGGCGTGTTCGAGAGAGGTGACTTCTTCGCCGTAGGCCTGGTCGCCTTTGGCGAGGTAGAGCTCCAGCAACTCGGCGACCGTGGTGGGATAACTCACGCCGGACGACCCTCAAAGTCGCCGATCAAACTCAATTGGACCCGATCACTCGCTTCACTGTGGGCGAAGATGTCTTTCTTCGTGGCGTAGTAGGCGTCGCGGAGATCACCTTCGCTGATCCCGTTGTAGGTCGGATACAAGGCACGACGATTCTTCGTCGAGAGATTGGGTCCGCTGCGGTGGGGGGTGAGTGAATGAAAGAAGAGCGTTTGACCGGCGCGTAATTCCACCGGCATCCACTCCAAGTCGGCCACCACCTCGGGGGCTAAACATCCGCGTTCGTCTTGGGCCAGGAGTTCTTGGTGGCGAGCGGTGGCTACGAAGAGACAGCCGTTCTCCACGGTGGAATCATCCACGGCGATCATCACCGAGAGCACGCTGGTGACGTAGGGGTAGGCCGGTTGGTCTTGATGCGGGGAAAATCCGGCGCCGCCGATCAGCTTGTAGTTGATTTTTTCCTTATAGAGCAGGGCAGCTTCGCCGAGGAGCTCACCGGCCACGCGGGCCACGGCGCCGGTGCGCAACAAGTCGAATAGTGCCGGAGAAAAGGGCGTGAAGTTCTCACTGCGGGCTAGCTGGCGACCGTAGTCCGTCATTTCGTAGTGGTTCATCCACTCGCCCTCATCGCCCCAGGTCGCTACCTCGTCGACGGCATCGCGCAGTGCGTCTGGGGAGAGTTCGAGTAAGCCGTCAAGCAGAATCCAACCGCGTTCGCGGTAGGAGACAACTTGGTCAGACGTCAAGAGGGCGGTCATCTTCTCATCATAGATTCGAAGAAGCCGCGCACTCTTGCGGTATCCACAGTGGCGGAAGGGGTGGGATTTGAACCCACGGTGAGTTTCCCCACGCTGGTTTTCAAGACCAGATCATTCGGCCGCTCTGACACCCTTCCGTCAACGACCCTAGCAAAAACGGGCTGCGACGGATTGGGGAGAGGGCTAGGCCTTCTGGTTTTTGCGAAGACGACCACGCTTGGTTTGATCCAAGATCACCTTGCGCAGGCGCACGCTCTGCGGGGTGACTTCCACCGCTTCGTCATCGGAAATGAATTCCAAGGCCTGCTCCAGTGACATGATGGTCGGCGGCGTCATGCGTTCGAAGTTGTCGTTACCCGACGAGCGCATGTTGGTGAGCTGCTTTTCCTTCGTCGGGTTGACGTCCATTTCGTCGGCGCGTGAGTTCTCGCCCACGATCATTCCTTCGTAGACCTCGGTCGCGGGAGCCACGAAGATGATGCCGCGCTCTTCCAGGGCCACCAAGGCGAAGTTGGTTGTCGATCCGGAACGGTCCGCCACCAGCACGCCGTTGCGGCGGAAACGAATGTCGCCCACCCACGGGGAATAGCCGTCGAAGACGTGATGCAACATGCCGGTGCCGCGCGTTTCGGTCATGAACTCGGTACGAATACCCACGAGGCCACGAGCCGGGATGCGCCATTCGAGGCGGACCCAACCGGTGCCGTGGTTCACCATGTCGAGCATGGAACCCTTGCGGGTAGCCAACAGCGAAGTGACGCCACCGACGAATTCGTCCGGGACGTCGATGGTGACGTGCTCCATGGGTTCGTGTAGCTTGCCGTTGATCTCACGGGTGACCACCTGGGGCTTACCCACGGTGAGTTCGAATCCTTCGCGGCGCATGGTTTCAATGAGCACGGCCAACTGCAATTCACCACGGCCTTGGACTTCCCAGGCGTCGGGACGGTCAGTGTTCAACACGCGCAGGGCCACGTTGCCGACCAGTTCTTGGTCGAGGCGGTTCTTGAGCATGCGGGCGGTCAGCTTGTTGCCTTCGCGTCCGGCGAGCGGGGAGGTGTTGATACCGATCGTCATGGACAAACTGGGCTCGTCCACGGTAATCGGGGGCAGGGCTACGGGATTCTCGAGGTCGGCCAAAGTTTCACCAATGGTGATTTCTTCGATACCGGCAATGGCCACGATGTCACCGGGGCCGGCCGACTGGGCGGGCACACGGTCGAGGGCTTCAGTGATGAAGAGTTCGGTGATCTTCTGGCGCTCAATGGTTCCGTCCAAACGGCACCATGAAACGGTGGCTCCTCGTTCGAGGGTTCCGTTCATCACGCGGCACAGAGCCATGCGGCCCAAGTAGGGCGAGGCGTCGAGGTTGCACACCAGAGCCTGTAAGCCGGCACCTTCGGTGTATTCCGGCGCGGGCACGTAGTCGATGATGGTTTGGAAGAGAGCCGTGAGGTCTTCTTCGATCGTGTCGGCCGAGTTCGAGGCCCACCCTTGACGGGCCGAGGCGTACAACACGGGGAAGGAGATCTGGTCCTCGTCGGCGTCTAAGTCCAAGAAGAGGTTTTCGACTTCGTTGACGACTTCGGCGATGCGCGCGTCGGGGCGGTCCACCTTATTAATCAACAAAACGACGGGCAGGCGAAGTTCGAGGGTCTTGCGCAAGACGAAGCGGGTCTGGGGCAGTGGGCCTTCGGCGGCGTCCACCAGCAAAATAACGGCGTCCACCATGGTCAAACCACGTTCTACTTCGCCACCAAAGTCGGCGTGACCAGGGGTGTCGATGATGTTGATGGTGGTGCCGCGCCAGTTCACTGCGGTGTTCTTGGCGAGGATGGTGATGCCCTTTTCCTTTTCCAAGTCTCCGGAGTCCATGACGCGCTCGGTGAGCTCTTCGTGGGCACTGAAGGCACCGGTTTGACGCAACATGGCATCGACCAAAGTGGTCTTGCCGTGGTCGACGTGAGCGATAATTGCAACGTTTCTGAGGGATGAGCGGATAGCCATGACCGTTCTACGCTACTCGCCCACGGCTCCTGCGAAATCTATGCAGCGATATGTTGCGCGAGGTGGCCGCGCATCATCGCCGTGCGCACTAAAGAGCGCGCTCCCGCCCGCGCGTTCTCCACGTTGCCGTCGATGCTCAAAATCAGGCCGGCGTCGGGCCACACCCCGATAAATCGTTGTGCGGTCTGACCATCCGGGCGACTGAGTCCGTCCATCACCAGGTCCGCTCGCAGCCCCATCCCCGCCGAACGCGTGGGTGATCCTCCGCGGAAGCGCAGAATGACGCGTTGGGTGAGTTCCGTGGTGATGCACAGGTCACGCCGACCTCGTAGCGACACGCGAGCGGTGGCTACGTCGTAATAGGCGTCGGTTTCCGCCATGGTCCAGTCGTAGGTGACCGGCTCCATGACATCCAGCAGGCCGGTGGCCCAGGTCACGGTGTCGGCGATCACCACGGCTCGTTGGACGTCGGAAAGGTTGGTGAGCCAGTACGAGAGGGAGCCGGGACGTGCCCGACCGCTCGCGGCGCGTACGACGTGATCTTCTACGCAGAGGGTGACCGCTTCGGTCACGTGGCGCGCCCGACCCGATGTCACGAGACGCAGGGCCGGCGTACCCAGGCTGCGACGGGCATTGGTCGGGCTCCAGCGAAAGGCGGACGACGCGGCCCCCGAACTCTCGACCGTCCACGCGTCGAGCTTGCGGTGTTCGGTCGTACCGGTGGCCCGAAAGCGCGCCATTAAGGACGCCCGGTGATCGTCGGTGAATGAAAAAGATTCCTGCGGCGCGTCGCCGGCGAGCTCGGAAAGGGCAATGGCGCTGAGTCGGCGGATGGTCAAGGTGCTCATGGGCGGTTCCATTCGGTGATGATGGCGGTCTGGAGTTCGGAAACGGCGCGCGCGAGCAGGGCATCATCCACCTCGTACTGCACCCGGTCGCCGGTGGCGGTAGAGAGGGCTACGACCCGCAGGGGTACGACGCCCGTGCGCAGGGTTTCCATGAGTGCGTGGTAGCGAAGTACCGCGTCGCTGCGCGAGGACAGTGGTGAGGTGGTCACGTCAAACAAGGCTTCGCTCGCCACGGCTTCGCGAGATGAGCCGAGAACCAAATCGAGACGATCGCGCACAACGATGTCGCCTCCTCGAAGGTGCTGCACCACGGAGACGTCAGTACGAGGTTGCCAGTGCGGGTTGACCGGACCGAGAGCTTTTATCAGGGTCACCGCGTGCGCGGTGACGTCGGTGGCTACGCGCGCCAGATCGTCGGCGTCACACTCTTCGAGGGTGCGGTGCAGGGGGCTGTGGGGATGTGAAAAGGCCCAGGCTTCACGGGCGTCTTCGAAGGGGCGTCGTACCGATTGGCCGGTGCTCAAGAGCCGCAACAACTCGCTGATCAGGGCACCACGAAGTTGCGCCAGCGGAAAGGCGGGGCCGATATGAACGACGGGCACGGGGTCAAGGTGGTGGGCGCGAATGACCAGTGGGCCGAGGGTGGACGCGCGGGTGGTGAGATTCTCGAGAGCACCCTCGATGAGTTGGCGGTAGTGACCGGCCGCGGCACGATTGGCTGCCGGGCGATTGTCGCGATTTCCCCTCAAAATATCGGTAATGCGGGGTTCTGCGGTCATCGTGGCGCTGCTCATGGCTCTACTCTCC
The DNA here is from genome assembly GCA_903848885.1 of uncultured Actinomycetes bacterium. Classification (GTDB taxonomy): domain Bacteria; phylum Actinomycetota; class Acidimicrobiia; order Acidimicrobiales; family RAAP-2; genus RAAP-2. The sequence continues at coordinate 20,430 of CAINHL010000088.1, read as the reverse complement.
CAAGGCGCTGTCACATGACTAGCGTGGAGACGTGTTCGACACTCTGAGTTTGGCTTTCATCGTGGTGTTTGTCATCTTTTTGGTAGCCATTTGCGTCTGGGCGGTGCTCACCGTCCGCTGGGCCCTGCGCCGCGACCGGGAAAAGCGAGTGTCACAGGGGTCCGCTGTACTCGAGGAGTGAATCCACCCGTCCTTGACGCCTTTCATCCCGTCGTTCGCGCGTGGTTCGAGTCGCGCTTCCCGAACGGACCGACCGAGCCGCAGGCCGCTACGTGGCCGATTGTGGTGGACGGCAACGATGTTTTAGTGGCGAGCCCCACCGGCTCGGGAAAAACTCTCACGGCCTTTTTGGTAGCCATCAACGATATGTGGGTGAATCCTCCGACCGAAAAACTCACCGGCCCATCGGTCGTCTACCTCTCGCCGTTGCGTGCCTTGGCCACGGACGTGCAACACAACTTGCTCCAACCTCTCGAAGAGATGAAGCAGTTGGGTGCGGCCATGGGTTACGTCGTCCCCGATATTCGTGTTGACGTGCGTACCGGTGACACGTCGCAGAACGTGCGCTCGCAACAAAAGCGCAACCCAGCAAATATTTTGGTGACGACTCCGGAATCTCTCTACCTCCTCCTCACGTCAGAACGAGGACGCCTCACCCTGCGGCGTGTTCGCACGGTGATCGTGGACGAAATCCACGCTTTGCTACGTGACAAGCGAGGTAGTCATCTCACCTTGTCGATGGAGCGACTAGAGCGCCTGGTCACGGATGCGGGCCGTCCCCGCCCACAACGTATTGGTTTGTCGGCTACCCAACGTCCCTTGGAGCTCGTCGCGTCCATGTTGTCGGGAATCGGCGAGAACCGCACGCCCACGGTGGTGGACTGCACGAAGCGTCGACCAATTGAACTCTCGATTGAACTTCCGGTGTCCGATCTGGATTCCATCTTGTCCACCGAGCAATTTAAAGAAATCCTTGATCGTCTCGCCGAAATCATCGCGGCTCACCGCACCACCTTGATTTTTGTGCAGTCGCGGCGCCTCGCCGAACGCATGGCTCACCGTTTGGCCGACGTTCTGGGCGAGTCCGGGATTCTCGACGACGCGGGTTTAGTCGTGGCCGCGCATCACGGCTCGCTGTCGTACGAACGCCGCAGCCACGTGGAAGCGCGACTACGCAGTGGTGAATTGCGGGCGCTGGTAGCCACCGCCTCCTTGGAACTGGGTATCGACGTCGGTCCCGTCGAAGCGGTCTGCCAAATTGGTTCACCCAAGACCATCGCCACCTTCCTGCAACGGGTGGGTCGAGCGAATCACCACGTGGGCGGCGTTCCGCGTGGTCACCTTTTTCCGCTGACGCGCCACGAATTAGTCGAAGCGGTGGCGGTGCTGGACGCGGTGCGTTCGGGAGAGCTCGACACCCTGGAACCTCCCCATCAGCCGCTGGACATTCTCGCGCAGCAGATCGTGGCCGAAGTCGCCCTGCGCGGTGAAGACAGTGTCGATGAACTCTTCACCATGGTGCGTCACGCGGCTCCCTATCGCGACCTGACCCGCGACACCTTCGACGAAGTACTCGCCATGTCCTCGCGCGGCATCGTGACCGGACACGGACCACGGGGTGCGCACCTTCATCACGACCCCATGACGGACGAAGTGCGTCCGCGACGCTCGGCCAAACTAACGGCCGTTCGCGACGGGGGATCCATCCCCGATACCGGTGACTACAAAGTTGTTCTCGACCCCGAGGGCATCACCGTCGGGTCCTTGGCCGAAGACTTCGCCATCGAGTCGTCGCCGGGTGACGTCTTCCTGCTGGGCACACACGCCTGGCGCGTGGTGCGGGTGGAAACCTCCATCGTGCGCGTCGTGGACGCCCGCGGTGCCGAGCCCAACGCCCCTTTCTGGTTCGGGGAATCGCCGGGGCGTAGCTTTGAATTGGGCGAAGTGGTGGCGAATCTTCACGACCGTCTACTAGAACCCTTGGCGCGACGTGACGCCGCGGATGCCCGCGCCCTGCTCCTGGAAATCCACGGCGTGACCGAAGCCGCCGCCGATCAAGTCGTGGCCTATCTGTCCCAGGGTTACAGCGAGCTGGGAGATTTGCCGACCACGGACGTCATCATCGTCGAGCGCTTCTTCGACGAAACCGAGTCCTCGCACCTGGTCATTCACTCACCCTTCGGCGCGCGCGTCAATCGGGCGTTAGGCCTCGCTCTGCGTAAGCGCTTTTGCGTATCGTTCGATTTCGAGTTGCAAGCCGCCGCCGACGATGACGCCATCACTATTGCGCTCGGGCCTCATCATTCCTTCGCCCTGGATTCGGTGTTGCCGATGGTGCGCAGTCACAACATCACCGACGTGCTGACCCAGGCGGTCTTGCTCCTTCCCATGTTGCAGGCACGCTGGCGCTGGAACGTCGGCCGGGCATTGGTGATGAGCCGCACCATGGCCGGCGGTAAACGGCCCATCCACCTCCAGCGCATGGAAGCCGACGACCTGCTCGCCGCGACCTGGCCACAATTGGCCTCCTGTCAGGAGAACGCTCCGGCGGGACCCATCTCCATTCCCGATCACGTGCTGGTGACCCAAACGGTGAAGGACGTGCTCAGCGAGCCGCTCGACGTTGTGCGAGCGAGTGCCCTGCTCGCTCGCGTGGAAGCGGGAGAGATTCGTGTGCGCTGCGTGGACAGCCCGACGGCCTCGATTTTGGCGCACGGAATTATTCACGGACGTCCTTTCACCTTCTTAGACGACGCCCCCGCCGAAGAGCGCCGCACTCGTGCGGTGGCCACGACGCGGGGCACTAATGCGCGCGACGGCTCGGGTCTGCCCGCGGTGACCGAAGCGGACGCTTTGGACCGCGAATTAGTGGCTGCGCTGGTGGCCCAACAGGCGCCCCAGTTGCGTTCCGCCGACGAGTTGCACGACTACCTCGTGGATACCGCGGTTATTCGTTCCGTTGAGCAGTGGCGACCGCTGATGCAACAGCTAGTGGATAGCGGACGCGCCATCGAAGAAGATGGTCGTTGGTTCTCGTCGGTGAATCCCGACGTGCTCGATCAGCTCGCCCTGGATGATGAGGTGTGCGCCACCGTTCTGCGCTTTCATCTGAGTGTGGCGGGTCCAGTCACCGTGGAGCAACTGGTGGGTGAACACGTCATTGGGGCCGGTCCCTTGCGGGGTGCTCCCGTCCCCATCTTGCGTGCGCGTACGGCCATGGCACTTTTGGAGTCGCGCGGCTTCGCCATGCAGACTCCCGATGGTCGTTGGTGCGCGCGCCACCTCTACGCCCGGCTCAACGCCCAAGCACGCCGTGCGCGTCGGGCGAGTTATCCGACGGTCGCGCTGCCGACTTTTGTCTCCTTCCTGACCACGTGGCAACACGTGGCGCCGGGGAGCAAGTTGATGGGCCGCGAAGGTCTGCTGGAAGTCGTTCGCCAGCTCCAGGGTTTTGAAGCAGCTGCGGGTCAGTGGGAGAAGTCCATTCTTCCTGCACGCATCGAGGGCTACCAGCCGGAGTGGTTAGACGAGCTGTGTTTGTCGGGAGAAATCACCTGGGCGCGTCTCACCGCCAGCACAACTCCCGGTGATGAGCGCGGGGCTTCGTCGCCGAAAGCGGCCACGCCTCTGGCCCTGCTCCTGCGTCCGGATCGCTCTTGGCAGCTGCGTATGGTGCGGCTCGAGGACGTCTACGAGATTCCCGACGCCGGCGTGGCGCGAGAAATCTACGACGCGCTGCGCGAGCACGGCGCCCTCTTTCGTTACGACCTGCCGGAACTCCTCACACGTCTGCCGGCTGAAATTGATGAGGGAATGTGGGACTTGGTGGCGCGGGGCTTGGTCACCGCCGATGCGTTCAGCGCTCTGCGTTCCATGCTGAGCGCACGTGAACGTTTGGCCAGCCGCGGTCGGGGTGTGCGCGGCAGCGGTGTGTCCTTGAGTTTGCAGCGCGCCAAAATTTCGACGGGAGTCGGGGAAGGTCGCTGGGCCCTCCTGCCCCGGGTCCATCAAGAAATGAGTCGACTCGACACCGAAAACATGGCCGAGCAAGTGGCGCGACAGTTAATTCTTCGCTACGGCATTGTGAGCTACGAACTCTTCCAGCGCGAGGCCTACCGCGTGGCGTGGCGCCACGTCGTCTGGCAACTGCGTCGCTTGGAAGCGCAGGGAGAAGTAGTGGGGGGACGTTTCGTAGACGGTCTCGGGGGGGAACAGTACGCGCACCCGCGCGTGGTGCAGATGCTCACCGAAACTTTGGTCGACGTGCCCTTGAACTTGTCAGCCTGCGACCCCTTAAACCTCAGTGGATCTATCGTGCAATCGGTACGAGTACCCAAGCGGGCCACGCAGAACATGACCATCATCAACGGAGAAATCTCCGCGAGTTAGAGGGCATCAATACGCGCGCGTAGCCCTTCCAGTGCGAGCTGAATCTCCGCCAAAGACTTTTCAATCTCCGTGAGTCGATCACCGACGGCCTTTTCGACGGTGCTGTTGACGTGTTCGTCGATGTAGTCGCGGACCTTGCCGTCGAGCTGGCTCATCATGGGCTGGGCGATGTTCTTGAGCAAATTACGTACGTCGTTCAGTGATGAAGAGTTGTCGTTAGCCACGTCGAAACCTTAGGGCGTGCTGGCACTGCAGTATTGGCCACTGGGGAATTGCAGGGAGTTGAACGTCCCGTTAAAAGGAGCGTTCGTGAAAAGTGAGCGCTCCCACTGGACGCCGTAACAGAAGGAATTAAAGGCAATGAAGCCAAGGATGTTGGACCCCGTCACGCCGCTGAGGCGTCGAGGGGCGGCATAAGTAGTCAAGGTGGCACTAATGGTGGCGGTGACGGCCAGCGGGGGCGCGCCCGTCGCCACGGACTGATTACCCAGAGGAGTCATGGTGAGAGAATTCGCGCTCGTGATGGCGGTGACTCGATAGGCGCCGTTCAGACTGGTGGGAAGAGCCCCGGATAGTTGCACGGTGTCGCCCACCTGCGCTCCGGTGGAGTTGTAGGTGAGGGTGTAGCTAGATCCGGCACCCGAGATGGTGCTGGGGAGACTGGGCAGGTAGGTATGGGTGTATTTCAAGGCCGTGACGAGGGGCACCTGCAGAGCCAGGCCGTCATAGTTTGACGTAATCACGTTGGTCTCGCTCAGGGTGCCGTCCACAATCTGAATGGGCTGATTGGCGTTGAAGTAGTTGTTGGTGGTGTTGGTGATCTGGGAAGTTCCGACAGCGGCGGATGCGTTTAATGAACCCTGACCCGGCGAGAAGGCTACCGCCATGAAAATGGGCATGGGAATCGCGGCGAGGTGATAGGTCGTGTATTCACTCTGGGTGGCGTAAAAGGCGGCGTGCAGACTGGGGTTAGCGCTCGCGAGGCCGGCTTGCCAGCCACTCAGCATGTTGGACCAATAGCTGGTGTACGTGGCAATTTGTGCAGCGCTGCAGCCGGAGCCGCAGTCCAAATTGGAATGCCTATCGGGATAGCCTTCGGGATCAAAAATTACCCAGTCCGGATTGATGGCGAGTCCGAGACTTCGGTAGGAGGCAATTTTGTTGCCCACCCACATCCCGGAGGCCAGACCGTGCTGGTAGTACTGCGCGGCCGTTTGCGGGTCACTCGCCGTCTTCATGGGTCCACTGACGGTCCAATAGGAGAGCCAGGTCCGGCGCTGGTGCGAGTTTTGGATGGTCATTCCCATTTGGAAGTCTGGCGTGGTGGCGGTGGTGGCGCCACTGTAGAAACCAACCCAGGGCGAGGTGGTGGTGCCGAGCGCTCCGGTTTCCGAAACGATCGGCCATTGATCGGTGATTGCGCTGGCCCATTTGTTGGACGGGATGGCGTAGACCCCCGTACCGCTCGGCGGTGGCGTGTTGACGCCGCCGCTGAATAACTGGGCCGTTCCGTTGGGGTCGAATCCCACCGTGCTGGCGGTGACGGTCTTGGCGGCGCTGCCACCAGTAGCGGAGGCGTCCACGCTCGTCCACGTACGTGACGGCGCACTGGAGGTGAGAACAAAGAGGTCACCCCAGTTTGCGGCCTGCCCCGCGATGGTGACAATGCCGCTGCTCACCCCGAGGAAGAGCTGACCATTCAGCGCGGGGCCGTGCGACAAGGTTGTTGCGTCCACGCTCGTCCAGCTAAGGGTGCTTCCCGAAATGGTGCCACTGACATACACCACGTCACCATTCGTCGCCACGCCAGCGACGTAGAGGTGCGAGGAATCATTGGTGACACCGAGCCCGCTCACCGCGAGGGTGAGTGATGAGGTGGCGGCGGTAACGTCGGTGCCGGTCCACGTCGTGGCGCCCATCGTGCTTTGACGAAGTACCTCGAGATGCCCCGCTGCCGTGACGTAGGCAAAGGTAGCGAGCGCGTCACTGGCGGGGTTGAGCGCACTCGGAGGAGAAGCAGCCGCGGCCACACCGGCTGCGGCGCTGACATTGGTCGCCACGATGTTGCTGGCGTTATCGGGGTTCATTGTGAAGTCTTCGTAGGTTCCCGTCGAGGTGAGAGCGATGATATGCACCTGGCCACCGGCGGAGGTGATGCTGGGTTGGCCCACCATGCTCAGCCCGCTGCGGACACTCAGGTCCACGATGGTCCATTCGGGCCAGCTCAGGCCCCCCAACGCGGGCGCTACGCCGAAGGGTGGTGCGGCGTCTTGCACGACGGCGATGAGGTTGCCCCCCGTGGTGTTATAGGTGAGAACGCGGTGGCCGTTGGCTTGATAAGCCATTCGAGGAGAGCTCACCGCCGGGGGAAGTCCATTTTGGGTGGTCAGGTTTACTTGGGTATTCCCGGTGGGAGCGACGGTCAATAATTCACAGTCACCCGACGCACTTTGGTAGAGAATTTCGTTCGCCCCCGAGGGCGCAACGAGCGCTTGAGGAGTCCCGACCATGGTGGTACTCCCCACACTGGACGACAGTGATACGGCGTCCCAGGGGAAAGGGTCCGCATTGGTGCGCGCGAAGGCAAAGAGGGGATAACCCGTGGGACCCGTGGTGTGGGGCCGGGTCGTCGACCCGGCCAGAGTGACGACGCTGAGGGTGGCGCACACGATGATGGCCGATCCAAATAGTCGTCGGGAATAACGCACTGGTGTCTTCCTCTCGTGGAGTCGGCACTCGATGACGCACGGGTCGTCGCAGTCCACAGTCTACGAGTCGTCACTCATTCCTGTCGGTCAGATAACGGGTGACTGTGATTGGTTGGTAATGACCAGAAACGTCGGCGCCCCCACGCTCCAACCACTCGTCGGAAATTTCACGGTGGCCGGCGAGAAATATTGGCTGGCGGGCGCCACGTGCCACGTGCCCGCCCTCCACGCCACGTTCACCGTGGCGCCGCTTCCTACGAAGAGCACATCATTTCCGTTGACACCGTTAATAATGGCGATTTGCGAGGTGGCGATGGTGCCAATGGAGCTAGCCGACGTGATGATCATGGGTGCCGCGCTACTCGCGCTGAACAATTCGGGTGGGCCGTTGCGCACGGTGCTCCACAGGGCGAGCAGACCTTGATTGATGGTGAGTAGTGGACTGCCCGTCAGCACAATATTGCTGGCGTGCGTTGCCGCGATGACGTTGGTGGCGTTCCACGATGGAGTGTTCGTCACCACTTCATCTACGTTGCCGGAGTGGAAGGCAATGACGACCGCACCCGATAAGGAACCCACCATGGCGGGCGTGAGTGAGCCGACGGGGAGTTTGAGTTGGGTGGTGAGATCCGTCCAGACCCAGGTCTTGTTGCTGGTGAGGTATTTCACGGTATCGAGGTGCCCCGCGGTGGTGAGGTAGGCCAGGGAGACGGTGCCGGTCGTCGCGTCGTTCGTCAGGGTGAAACCGCCGACACCGGTGACGTGAGTATTCAGTGCGGTGACGTCGATGAGAGACGGCGTGTTGGTGTCAGCTCCCAGAATGACGTCGAGGTGACCACCGGTAGTGAAGGCCACGGCACAGTTAGTGGGAGTGCACGCAATGCGGGGATTGGAAATGGTCTTCAATTTGAATTTGCTGGTGAGGTTCACGGCGCCACTGCGCGTGCTGCTCGCGATGAGCAAGGCCCCCGACAAACTTTTACCCGCCGCCACGACGCGCGCACCGCTCAGATCGGTGGCGACGGGATTGGCGTTGCCGATACTTTGCAAGATTGTGCCGGCACTCAACCAGCTACCGCCACCGGTCACCGTGGTGGAATTCGTGACGAGGGTGGTGCCGTTAATGAGTGCGCCTCCGCTGACGGCGAGTCGTCCACCCGTACTGGCAGTCACGCTGAGAACTCCGGCGGTGACGTTTTGAATGGTGAAGGCGATTTGGCCGTTGGCGTTCGTCACCGTGGTGGCGGGGATGAGAACGGCCCCGGCACGAGAGACTGACCAGGTCACGGTCTCGTCCGGCAAGGGATTACCGCGCACGTCGCGCACGGTGAGCAGTCCATTCAAGGTCGGGCTCAACATGCTTCCCGCATTCACGGTCAAGGTACTGGTGGCGCTGGAAGGAGACGGCGCGCAGAGACCAGCAAGAAAGGTGGTGGCGTTGGGGGCGCCGAGACCCGAGGCCATGTCGTAGCCGCGGGTGGCGGGGTAGAAACTCGTGCTGAGCGGCCCGCCGTAGAGAGTGTCGTTATGGCCACGCGTGATGTCGTCCAGACCCACCCCCATGCGGGCCATACGGTACAGGGTGGGATTTAAGAACCCCAGTCGATTTCCGCTGGCCGTGGGGCTGCACGATTGCGCAGCCACGGCAGTCAGCGCCGCCATGAGCGGCGAACCAATCGAAGTGCCGCCGATTTGTGACCACGAACCGTCGTACATCACGAAGCCGGTATTGGGATCACCCATCACCGATATATCGGGTACCGACCGCGTATCACTCGCGGCAACGCCGGGCGCTACCTCCCACGACTGCCGGGGCCACACGGCTGATTTTCCGCCCCCACTTCCCTGTCCCCCCGAAGACCACACCGATTCGTTAGCGGGCGAGAAAGAATTTTGGATGGTGTTCTGCCACGGCACCGTCAAGGCACCCACGCTGGTGACGGTGGGTTGTGAGCCGGGATCATCGACGGCGAGACTGCCCGCGTGGCGGGTGGCGTCACCGTAACAATCGGTCGAGCCAGAATCACCCGAGGCCGCGAACACCGTTTGTCCCTGCAGAGCCATCTGATCGAAAATGGGAGCTTCCGACTGGGGGGAAGAGTCCGCCTCGCAGTTTCCCCACGACGTGGTCACGATGGAGTCGCGATCGTCGGCGGCTATTTGGGTGTAGGCCTGGAGTGGCCCCCACGAGTCATTCGGTGCGCTGTAGACGTCAATGATGGCCCCAGGAGCGAGGGCGCCTACTTCTTCGATGTCGAGATTGGGCTCTGACATGTCGCAGGGCTGCGGGTAACTCGGGCAGGTTGCGCCCTGCACGCCACCATTTGGCGCATCGACAGGAATGTAATTTACCGTGGGAGAGATGCCGTAGCAGGAAAAATACGTCGATAGAGCGGACGAGATGTAGGGGGCTAATTCGTAGACGGCGATGCGTTGGCCGACACCGGTGAATCCCTTGGCGTAGGCCGCGGTGAGACCGTAGGCCTGTGCCTGAGAAAGGGCGTCGTAGCCACCATCGGCGGATGCGGCGGCGCTGGCGGAACTGCAGGTCGTCGCAGGAGTGGCGTCGTGCGCGTTGACGACGGCGTAGGAATGGGGCGACGCCACGCTGTTCATGGAATACAGCCCCGCAATGGCGTGGCCGACATCGGCAGGGAGCATGGCCGGCGTGGTGAACTGCGAATTGATAGCCCCGCGCAATTTAAAACTTGCGATCCGCGCGTGAAACGCCTTTTGTATCTGGGCCGTACTCCCGGCCACGCTGAGCACGAAGGGACTACGGGAATTAGTGCGTACCCGGAGATTGAATCCTCGTAAGTATGTGACGACGAGCGTGCGGGCGCTGGTGCGTGGCGCAAACTTCGTAGCGAATTCACCCCTGGCGAGAAAGTGGTGGTACTCCGGCGATCCGGGCGTTTGTTGCTCAATCAAGAGTTTTTGAATCTCCGCGGGATCGCGAGGCGCTAACACGAGGGGGAAGGAGATGGTCGTCACGGTGCGCACCGGAGTGGCTCCCAGAACTACCGCGGCTGGCCGATCAATCACCATCAATGGATGTGCCGCCCCGACCGGGCCGACGACGCTCAGACCCATCGCAACCAGACTCGCAGCGACGGCGCCACGAGTGAGGAAACGAGTGAGGCTCATAGATAGATGGTAGTGATGTGTCCTGGTTAGGCGACAGGCGGGCGACGACGTGAGATGTCGTTACACGCTTCGCAGACACTTTCGGGAATTATTCCCCAGCGCATCAGGATTCGAAACCCGGCGCAGCCGAGACAATATCCAACAAAAGCTTCCAAGCTCGCAGCAACGAGCAGCGCAATCAGAATCCACCGGGCCGCGCCCCAACCGACGCTGAGCCATACCACGGTGGCCGAAAGAGAAAAGGCGAATCCCACACCTTGCGCGAAGCGCTTCGGTGGTCCGGGACTAAAAACCGCCACCCGCGACCAGCGTGAACGCTCAATCCACGGAGCGGCCACGCGCACCGCAAAAGTTCCCAAGGGCGAAAGGGTCGGTCCGGTAAGAACGCGAGCGGTGAAACCGTAGAGCAGGACCAACAATAACCAGGGTGTAGAACTCGCGAGGGCCACGACACCAATGAGAACGACACCGGCCGCCACCGTTCGCGCGGCAGCTTCGTTGACGGGATTCGGAAAGGAAAAAAGCGAGTTCATCCCCTTAGTCTTACACCGCTAATCGCACGGTGGTCACCACGCCCACGAGCACTATGAGTACGCGCACGGTAGTGGGCGAGAGTCTCTCGATGAGGAGAGTGCCGAGCCAACCGCCGAGGAGCGTCCCCACCAACAACATCAGCACGGCACCCATGACCAGGTGTCCTCGGAAAACAAAAATAATGGCGGCCACTAAATTGATGATGGTTGACAAGACACTGCGCAGGCCCTGCATGGTGTGAATGTCGTCGTTCAAGGTGAGCGCCAGCACGGCCAGCAACATGATGCCCAGGCCGGCGCCGAAGTAGCCGCCGTAGATGGCCACAACGAAAATTCCCACGTGTAAGGAGCGCAGTCGCCCTGGGTGGTGGTGATCCATAGCGCCAAGCCTTTTGGTAATCCACGGCGACGCGGCGAAGACGAGGGTGGCGCCACCAATCAACCAGGGGACCACGCTGCGGAATTGCGAGGGGTTTCCCCAGAGCAAGAGCGCCGCCCCCAGCCCGGTTCCCAAAAGACTCGCGGGGATGAGTTGGCGTATCAGCTTCATGCGCGGGGCGATTTGGTGTCGAAATCGGCGTAGGCCACCGATATACGACGGCAGCACGCCCACGGAGGAACTCACGTTGGCCTGCAAGGCGGGTACGCCCAGGGCCATCATGGTGGGGAAAGTAATGAAAGTTCCGCCACCCGCGATCCCGTTGGAAATTCCGGCGGCGATGCCGGCGAATAAGTAGAGAATGAGTCGCCACGCGAGGGCCATGGTGGCGATGGTCATGCGACCACTCTAGGGAAAAAGATTCGCAGAGAATTGCGGAGGGCTACCCTTTTGACGCAGTGCTAACTATTAGCGTGTAACCGTGTTGACTTTCGATGAATCATCCATCATCCCGGCGGATGCCCCGAGCGATCTCATCGCTGCGGCCGGCGGGATTCTCATCCGCGTCACGGCACAAGGTCTTCGAGAAGTGGCCTGCGTCTACCGCGCGGAACGTGGTGACTGGACCTTCCCTAAGGGGAAACTCGATGCGGGCGAAACCTTCGCGGAAGCAGCCCTGCGCGAAGTCTGGGAGGAGACGGGCTTTACCTGCCACATTCTCACTTTCGCCGGCACCACCTATTACACCCACCGCAAAGGGCGGGCGAAAATTGCCGCTTACTTTTTGATGAACGTCGTGGAGGGGGAGTTCGTGCCCAACGACGAAGTCGATATTTTTCGTTGGGTAGCGGCCGACGCGGTATCGGAACTCTTGACCTGGGACCGTGACAAGGATCTCTTCCGGAAAGTCATGCTCTTGGACGAAATGCACGCCCAAGCGTCCTAGCGCGCTCCGACAATGAAGCCAATTGTGGCCGAGGGCTTTTTTGGGTAAGATGCAGACGCTGGGAGAGGTGGGTGAGTTCGGTTTAAACCACATTCCTGCTAAGAATGCGACCTCTTTACGGGGGTCCGAGGGTTCGAATCCCTCCCTCTCCGCCAAGCAGTACTCAGAACCCAGCATCTGAGTTTCACGTCATCAAGGGAGTACAGCGGTGCGCTACTGGATCGAAACTCTCGGATGCCCGAAGAATCACGTCGACTCCGACAAACTGACAGGCTTACTCGTTTCGCAGGGATACGCACCCGCGGAGTCCGCCGATGACGCGGACCTGGTCGTAGTGAACACGTGCGCGTTCATCGAAGCCGCTCGTGAAGAATCCATCGAAACCGTGCTGGCTTTAGCGGACACGAAGCAAAAAGGTGCCCGACTAGTGGTGACCGGATGTATGGCCGAGCGTTACGGCGAGGAACTCGCCCATGCGCTTCCCGAGGTCGACCTCGTTGCGGGATTCGGTGCGAGTTTGATTACTCCCACTCCCGTCACCTTGGGAAGCAAAAAGTCGGTACCGGAATTTGACCTTCTCAACCTTCCCCGCCCCGCCACCTCGGCGCCCTGGGCGTACATCAAAATTGCCGAAGGTTGCGATCGTCGTTGCGGCTTCTGTGCCATTCCGACTTTTCGCGGTGACCAACGTTCACGCTCTACCGAAGAAATTCTCATCGAAGCCCGTGCCCTCGTTGCCGGTGGCGTGAAAGAAATTGTTCTCATTGCCCAGGACCTCGCGAGCTGGGGCCACGACCGACGTCGCTCGAAGTTGGGCGAAGCGCTGGAGGTCCTCGACACCGGTGGCACGCAGCCCTTGATTGAGCTCACCCGTACCTTGAGCCGAGAAGTGGAACGGGTTCGTCTCTTGTATCTCTACCCCTCGGGACTGACGCAGGGACTTATCGACACCATTCTTGAAACCAAAGTCCCCTATTTCGACCTTTCCTTACAACACGCATCGCGCCCGCTGCTACGCGCTATGAAACGCTGGGGCGACGCGGAAAAATTTCTCGACCGCATCGCCGCGATTCGCGCCAGCGAACCCAACGCGGCGTTTCGTTCCTCGTTCATCTTGGGCTACCCCGGCGAAACCGAAGACGATCAGCGCCAGCTCATTGATTTCCTGGAAGCGGCGCAACTCGATTGGGCAGGATTCTTCACGTACTCGGCCGAAGACGGAACGACGTCGGCGAACATGCCAGATCAAGTGCCCCACGAACTCGCCCTCGAGCGCTTACGCGAGGTCAGCGAGATTCAAGACGCCATCACCGCGCGACGCCGTGACGAACTCGTCGGCACCACGCAGACGGTGCTGATCGACGCCCCCGGCGTGGGTCGTAGTGTTCGCGAATGTCCCGAAATCGACGGAATTATTCGGGTCAGTCCTTCCCTTGCGGTGGGTTCTTTGGTTGACTGTGTCATTACCGCCAGTTACGGCACTGACCTGGAAGCGAGAGCCCTATGACATCATCACGTTCCTACGGTGAGTCCGCTCTCCTGACCCCCGCCAACCTCTTGACTGGTTTTCGGCTCGTGGTGGCCCCCCTCTTTATCTATCTCATCTGCACCCGGCCCATTTCGTGGTGGACCACCATCGTGGGTGGCGTGGCCGCCGCCTCGGATTACTTCGACGGCATCGTGGCGCGTCGACAGGGCACAACCACCTCGGGAGCGTTTCTGGATCCCTTGGCCGACAAGATCATCGTCTTGGGCTCGCTCTACGCCTTGGTGTACAAACACCATGATCATTTCTGGACCAGTTTTTGGATTCCTGCGGTCATCATCACCTTGCGTGAAATGTGGATGAGCGTTCATCGCAGTCGGGCGTCGAAGCGAGGAATTTCTATTCCGGCCAGCCACTGGGCGAAATGGAAAACGATGGTGCAGGATCTCGCCATTGCCTTGTCCGTGATTCCCTGGGTGGGTACTCACCCGAATATTGCTCTGGTCACCATTTGGATCGCGGTCGTGCTGACGGTGGCGACCGGATGGCAGTATTACGTAGAGGGACGAAAGGCACTGGGCCGTGCGGGTTGAAATTGTCGCGGTGGGCACCGAGCTCCTCTTGGGGCAAATAGCCGATACGAATTCGCAGTGGCTGGGTGAGCAACTCGCCGCTAGTGGGCTTACCTCGCAGTATCACCAACACGTGGGCGATAATCACCAACGCATCGTGGCCACCTTCCGTACCGCGTTGGCGCGTTCGGACGCACTCATTGTGTGCGGTGGTCTCGGACCGACCCAAGATGACATCACCCGGGCTGCCATCGCTGAAGTGATGAACGTTCCCTTGGACCGTGACGAAGATCTGGTCGAGGTCATTCGTGCCATGTTTCAGTCACGCGGTCGCGCGATGCCGGACAACAACCTGCTCCAGGCTGACGTGCCGCGCGGGGCCGCCGTCATTGCGCAGCGCCGCGGAACGGCACCTGGACTCATCTGCCCTCTTGGTCAAAAGGTCATCTACGCCGTGCCGGGCGTTCCTTACGAAATGACCGAAATGTTCGAACGCGCGATCTTGCCGGATCTCTTAGACCGCGAACGCGCGGATGGCCGCACCTCGGTGATTCGCTCACGAGTGCTGCGCACCTGGGGCGCCAGTGAATCCGGTTTGGCCGAGGTGCTCAATGACCGCTTTGCGGAATTGGAAGTCGACTCGCGAGTCACCATCGCCTTTCTCGCTTCGGGTATCGAAGGCATCAAAGTTCGTTTGACGGCGCGCGGCGACGACTCGGCCCACGCGGATCAGTTGCTGGCCGACGAAGAAGTCGTGGTGCGTCGCATTATCGGTGACTCTTTGGGCGACATCATTTTTGCGACCGACGACGACACGATGGAAGACGCCATCGCGCAACGCCTCGTGGCACGCGGGCTCACCCTCGCGGTGGCGGAATCGGTGACCGGCGGACTGACCGCGTCGCGACTAGTCAACGTGGTGGGCGCCTCGAATTGGTTCCGCGGGGGCGTGGTGAGTTACGCCACCGAAGTGAAACACAATCTTCTCGGGGTCGCCGACGGTCCCGTAGTCTGCGCCGAAACAGCCGAGCAAATGGCGCGTGGGGTTCGTGAACTGCTCGGTAGTGACGTGGGCCTGTCGATTACCGGTGTCGCCGGCCCGGAGGAACAAGATGGTCAGCGTCCCGGCACGGTCTTTGTGGGAATTGCCGTCGGCGACAGGGTGGAGCACGTCGCCTTGCACCTACCCGGCGACCGCCCGCGTATTCGGGCCTACAGCTCGATTAGCGCGCTGGATGCCCTGCGCCGCGTCTTGGATCAGAACACGCCGCAGTAGCGCAGAGTAGCCTCCGACGCGGAGGTGAAGATAATGACGAGTGGTGTTCCCCTTGAGGCCGACGCACGCGAAATGGGATTTGATCCCGAGCGACTGGCGAAGATAGCGCCCTTCTTTAATCGCTACGTGGACGAGCAACGTTTACCGGGTTATTTTCTTTCGGTCTCACGACGCGGGAAAGTTGTGTACACCGCTCAATATGGTCACGCTGACAAAGAAGCCGGTCGTCCGGTGAGCGACGACGCCATCTGGCGTATTTATTCCATGACCAAGGCCATCACTTCGGTCGCGGTGATGATGCTGGCCGAAGAGGGCGCCTTTGATCTCTTCGCTGATGCGGGCAAATGGATTCCCTCCCTGCGCGAACCGCGCGTGTACGTCGGTGGTTCGGCCGCGGCGCCGCAGACGGTGCCGGCCATTCGCCCGGTGCAGATTCATCATCTCTTGAGCCACACCGCGGGGCTCACCTACGGTTTCAACTACCTCCACCCGGTGGACGAGATCTATCGCCAGAAGGGCTACGCGTGGGGCGCACCCAAAGATCGTGATCTCGCGGGAGCCGTGGAGGACTGGTGCACGAGCCCCTTGCTGTTTCAACCCGGCGATGCGTGGAACTACTCCGTCTCCGTCGACGTATTGGGCCGACTAGTGGAACTCTGGAGTGGCCAGACTCTCGATGAGTTTTTCCGCCAACGCATTCTCGATCCGCTGGGCATGAACGACACCGATTGGTCCTGTCCGCCGGAAAAAATTGATCGACTCGCTCAGCTGTACATTCCCGTCAACGGAGTGGCCACCGCTTCCGTGAAAGGTGGCGCCGGCGCCACGCGCTGGCCACGCCTTTTGGGCGGCGGCGGGGGATTGGTTTCCACCGCGGGTGACTACAACCGTTTCATGGCCATGCTGTTGAACGGTGGGCGCGCCAACGGGCATCAATTCCTCGCTCCGGGCACCATCGAACTTATGACGCAAAATCACTTGCCGAACGACACCGACCTCGAGAGTTTCGCGACGGACGGATTCTCGGAGGACTCAGCCGCCGGCGTAGGTTTTGGACTCGGCTTTTCGGTCATTACTGATCGGCGCAAGTCAAAGACTTTGGCCACCAACGGAACCTTCGCCTGGGGCGGGGCCGCGATGACTGGGTTTTGGGTCGACCCGACCGAAGAGATCACCGCGGGCTTTTTCACCCAGCTTCTCCCCTCGTCCACCTACCCCGTCCGACGCCAGTTCCAGCAGCTGGTCTACGCCGCCCTGGTGGACTAAAAGCCTATTTTTTCGGGGTTTCTTCAGTATCCACTATGCGAACACTTGTTCGTGTAGAGTTTTCTGCAGGTGGAGACCGATGTCACTAGGGGTTCGTAGCGTTCCCCTCGTGAAGAAAACGAAGGAAGAGAACATGGCAACAGAAGATAAGAACGACAAGGGCAAGGCCCTCGAATCGGCCATCGGCCAGATCGAGAAGCAGTTCGGCAAGGGCTCGATTATGAAGCTCGGCGAAAACTTGCACATGAACATCGAGGCCATCTCGACCGGTGCGTTGTCACTGGACTTGGCCCTGGGCGTCGGCGGTCTTCCCCGCGGTCGCGTGGTGGAAGTATTCGGACCCGAATCTTCCGGTAAGTCGACTCTGGCGCTGCACGTCGTCGCCGAAGCGCAACGCAACGGTGGCGTGTGTGCCTACATCGACGCCGAACACGCGCTCGACCCGGTCTACGCCCGCGCCATTGGCGTCAACGTCGATGAGCTACTCATTGCCCAGCCGGACAACGGCGAGCAGGCCTTGGAGATCGCCGACACCTTGATCCGCTCGGGAGCGATTGACGTGCTGGTCATCGACTCCGTTGCTGCTTTGACGCCGCGTGCGGAAATCGAAGGCGAGATGGGTGACAGCCACATGGGTCTGCAGGCGCGTTTAATGAGCCAAGCCCTGCGTAAAATCACCGCGAACCTGTCGCGCTCGAACACCATTGCGCTGTTCATCAACCAGATTCGATTCAAGATCGGCGTGGTGTACGGCTCACCCGAAACCACTCCTGGTGGAAACGCCCTGAAGTTCTACTCATCGGTTCGTTTGGACATCCGTCGCGTGGAGTCCATTAAAGATGGCACCGAAGTGGTGGGTAACCGCACCCGCGTCAAGGTCGTCAAGAACAAGGTGGCTTCACCCTTCCGTCAGGCCGAGTTCGACATCATGTACGGCCAGGGAATCTCGCGTGAAGGCTCAATCCTCGACGTGGCCGTTGAGCTGGGCTTCGTGAAGAAGGCGGGCGCCTGGTTCACCTACGAAGGCGAGCAGCTGGGCCAAGGTCGTGAGAATGTTAAGAACTTCCTCCGCGAAAACCCACAGATGATGGCCGAGATTGACCAGCGCGTGCGCGATCACATTCGTAATGCCGGCTTGGACACCACCGTGCCGCAGGTCGACATCGACGCGCCGCTGTCGCTGGACTAGTAGACCGGTAGTTTTCCTAGAACGCAGAACGGTGCCGAAGCGGTAGCGTGCTTCGGTGCCGTTGCGTTCTCGATTCCATTCCCGCGTGGGAGCACTCTTGCGACGCGCTCGGGCGTACGCGCAATTCGTAGGTACCGTGGGACCGCACGACCCCTACGCCAAAAAATTTCATTACTTTGGCCACGGCGCTGCGGTGATGTATCCCCAGGGTGTTATTTATAACGAGAAATACCTCTCCATCGGTGACGAAACTCTCATCGGTCCCAACGTGTGCCTGACCGCCGGGATTGGTCCGGAGCAACCCATGCTGGCCACCCCCACCGTCGCCATTGGTCGCAAGTGCATCATCGGTCGCGGCTCGCACATCATCGGTCACTGGAGCATTGTTCTGGGTGACGAAATACAAACGGGTCCCTACGTCTACATCACGGATCAAAACCATGGCTACGACGATCCGAACGCGGCGGTGGGCTGGCAGCAACCCACCGAAGCCGCGGTGACAATCGGGAGTGGGTCATGGCTCGGAGCCAACGTGGTCATTCTTCCCGGCACCGTCTTGGGCCGCAACACTGTGGTGGCGGCAGGCGCGGTGGTACGTGGTGAATTCCCGGACCACGTCGTTCTCGGTGGCGTACCCGCCAAAATTCTTCGACACTACGACGCCTCGCGTGGGTGGGTGAGCGGAGCGCCGGAGACCTTGTGAGTTTTTCTCTGGGTGTAGACCTGTCGCCGTTGCGTATCTCGCGGACCTACCGACGTCTCTACGCGTACAACTTGGTGGCGGGCTTGGGTTCGCAAGCCGTCAACGTCACCATGTTCTATCAATTGACGCAGGCCACCCACTCGCCGGTGGTGGTGGGCACGTTCGGCATCGTCGAGTTGCTCCCCCTGCTGTTGGGCGCCGCCATTGGTGGAGTAATCGCCGATCGTTGGTCGCGTCGACGGGTAAGCATCACCTGCGAAACCGGGGTATTGCTCACCATGGCCTTGATGGCCTGGAGCACGACGTGGTCGGGCTTCCACGTGCCGATGGTGTTTATCTGCGGAGCGACGATGGTGGGTCTGACGAGTCTGCAAAGCCCTTCGCTCACGGCTCTGACCCAACAAGTAGTGCCGCACGACATGCAGCGCGCCACCGCGACCTTGGGGATGGTGTCGAATACCGCTGCGTCCATCATCGGCCCGGGTATCGGTGGCCTCGTGGCCGCGTCATCAAGTCCTCGTGCGGTCTACGTGGTGTATTGCGTGATGCTCGCCGTTACCATTTCGCTCCTGCGCTCGCTCACGGTGCGCGATCACGCCGGGCAGAGTGAACGGATTTCCTTCGCCGCCGCCCGTGAAGGGGCCCGCTACATCACGACGCGCCCCGACATCGTGGGTACCTACATCATCGATACCTCGGCCATGATTTTTGCCTACCCGGTGGCCATCTTGGCTTTCCTCGCGGTACGTAGTCATTCCCACTTTGATGTGGCCCTGTTCTACGTGGGCCTTCCCACGGGTGCCTTTCTGGCCACGGTCACGAGCCGTTGGACGAAGAACGTTCGATATTACGGGCGGGTCATCGTGGTCGCGGCCGGGTTGTGGGGGGTGGGTCTGATAATTGCCGGTATCAGTTCGATGACCTGGCTCATTTTTACCGGCCTGGTTTTTGCCGGCGGGGCCGATGCGGTCAGTGCCATTTTTCGTCAGACCATGTGGAACGAATCGATTTCTCCGGAACTGCGCGGACGCATGGCCAGCATTGAAATGCTCTCCTATTCGGTGGGACCGACTTTGGGTCAATTTCGCTCGGGTCTCATGACACAGTGGCTGGGCGCTCAACGTGGCTTACTCGCGGGGGGCGTGGTGGCTACCGCGAGCAACGCTGTGCTCGGGGCGTCTCTGCGCTCCTTGTGGAATTTTGACTGCACCACCGACCCCCACGTGGCGGCGGTAGCTCTGGAGCGGTCACAGGAAGACCCCGCGCAGGACCTACGCTAAGAGCATGCCCGCAACAACGTATCTCCTGACCGCTAGCGGTCCGGACCGTCCGGGCTGTGGTGCCCAACTCTTCCGCGCCCTCGCCGGAATCGAGTCGAACGAATGCACCTTGAATGATGTCGCGCAGATCACCATTCGTGGTCATCTCGTCCTCTGCGTAGAGGTGACGGTAACCAACGGTGAGAGTCCCGAGGCCCTCCGGGAGCGTGCGCGTCGCAGTGGCGTGATTGGCGAAGGCCTGGATGTGAGTGTGACCCTGGTGGCGCCGAGTGAATTCGCGGAGGGCAAGCGCTTGTTGGTGACCTTCCTCGCCCCCAACGTCACCACGGCAGCCATGGAACAGATTTTCGAAACCATCGCGCAATGTGGCGCCACCTGTGAGCGCATTGTGCACCTCGCGAGTTACCCGGTGGATTGCTACGAACTGGTGGTGCGTGGACCACAGCCCACCCTGCTGCGCGAACATCTTGGTCGGGCCGCCAAGGAAGTGGGACTGGATATCGCCGTGCAGCGAGCGGGACTGCACCGCCGCAGCAAGCACCTCGTGGTCATGGAC
>CAINHL010000087.1 GCA_903848885.1 uncultured Actinomycetes bacterium | reverse complement strand
TTTGGACGGTGAGTATCAGTCCTTCGACGTAACTCAATCTGCCCCCTCGTCGGTCAGCATCTCCAATCTCCCGAGTTCGGGAATTTTCAACGGATCTTTCACCCCGACGGTGTCGACGGACGCCGACGGTGCAACCAGCGTCACCAGTTCGACCACCTCGATCTGCACCGTGACTAACGGGGTTGTTTCCTACGTCGGTGTCGGCACGTGCACCCTGGTGGCGCACGTGGCTAGTGGCACCAATTACTCGAATCTCAACGGTGAGAGCCAGAGCTTCGCGGTGGCGGGTTCCAAGCCGTCAGCGCCCGGCGCTCCTTCCCTCGTTGACAACCATGGCTCGTTTAGCGTCACATGGACGGCGCCTTCAAATACTGGAGGCTATGCAGTGACCTACATGGTCGAGGAGAAGACTAATTACGGGACCTTCACCCAGGTGGCATCTGGTCTGTCGGTTCTACGATTTACCTTTGCGGGTACCTCTGCTCTTAATACCTATTCCTTCGCGATTGTGGCGGTGAACAGTATCGGTCGCAGCCTCTGGTCGACTCCCGCTTGGTTAGAAGCCGCCGCGGTGGTTGCCGCGGCCCCGGGCACCCCATCAATAACCGATCGACACGGCTCGTTCGTTGTGAGCTGGACTGCACCATCGAACAATGGTGGCGACAATCTGAAGTATGTCGTCAAAGAAAAAATAAACGACGGTTCCTATGTCCAAATTGCCTCCGGCCTCACGCTTACCCAATTCACTGTCCGCGGAACACTCGCGAGGAACACCTACTCCTTCATGGTGGCTGCGATAAACACGGCGGGTCGTGGGCTGTGGTCTCCCGTAGCGTCACTGCGGGCAGTGGCGACGCTGCCGTCAGCTCCGCTCACCTTGAATGTGCGATCTGGTAAGGGCTTTTTCTACGTAAATTGGACGCCTTCGCTCGCCAGTGGTGGTGACAACGTGAGCTATACGGTGAAAGAAAAGCTCAACAATGGCGCGTGGACGCAGGTGTACAGCGGTCGCTCCACTTCGATCTATACCGCCGCGACCTCAAAATCTTCGTACATCTTTGAAGTCAGTGCGGTGAACAGCGCGGGGCAAAGTGTCTGGCTGGTATCGGGACCCGTCAGGGGCTTGTAGAAAATACGCGCTGGCAGAATCGTTTTTGAATTTAAAGAACAACGTTGCTGCGGCTCCTGACCCAGCGGCGAGGTCGTGCCAAGCCCGTCACCGAAGGGCGGTATCGTGTAAGTACCCCCATCAGAAGGTTTCGCTATGAGTGAGTCCACGATTATTTACACGCACACCGACGAAGCGCCCGCCTTGGCCACGTATTCTTTGCTGCCCATTGTCACGGCCTTCGCCCGAACGGCCGGTGTGAGCGTCACGACGCGGGATATTTCTTTGGCGGGACGAATCTTGGCCATTTTCCCCGATTTTCTTCTTGCCGACCAGCGGATTGCGGACGATTTGGCTGAATTGGGCGAGGAAGTTAACCGCCCGGAAGCCAACATCATCAAATTGCCCAACATCTCAGCCTCGGTGCCGCAGCTCAAGGAGGCCATTGCAGAACTCCAGAGCCAAGGCTTTGCAGTTCCGACGTATCCGGACGAGCCATCAACCGATCAGGAACGTGAAATTCTTGCTCGCTACAAAAAAGTTTCCGGATCGGCCGTGAACCCCGTTCTGCGCCAGGGAAATTCGGATCGTCGCGCACCCCTGTCGGTGAAAAACTACGCCAAGAGTCACCCGCACTCCATGGGGGCATGGTCGGCGGACTCCACGACGCGGGTTGCGCACATGTCAACGGGTGATTTCTTCTCCAACGAAGAGTCAGTGACCATGACGAGCGCGGACACCTTGACTATTGAACTGATCGACGCGCAGGGATCCGCAACTGCTTTGCGCGCACCCTTACCGGTTAAGGAAGGCGAAGTGATCGACGCCACCAAGATGGACGTGGCAGCGCTGCGGCTATTTCTGGGTGAGCAGATTGTCGCCGCGGCGAATCTCGGTGTGCTTTTTTCGGTGCACTTAAAAGCGACCATGATGAAGGTTTCGGACCCCATCATGTTCGGACACGTTGTGACCACGTTCTTCCCTACGACCTTTGCGAAGTACGGTCAGCAACTCGCTGACGCGGGACTCCGAGCGAACGACGGTCTCGGGGGAATTTTTGCGGGACTTGACGCATTGCCAAATGGTGCCGATATTCGGGCAAGTTTCACTCAGGAGCTCGCTCATGGTCCCGCCCTGGCCATGGTGGATTCCTCTCAGGGTATAACGAATCTGCACGCGCCGAACGATGTGATCGTGGACGCCTCGATGCCCGCCATGATTCGCACGTCGGGGCACATGTGGAATGCGGCCGGTGACGAAGCCGACACCCTGGCGGTCATTCCTGACCAGAGTTACGCCACTATTTATCAAGTGGTGATCGAGGATTGTCAGCGTCACGGTGCGTTCGATCCCACCACCATGGGATCGGTTCCCAACGTTGGCTTGATGGCGCAGGCGGCCGAAGAATACGGCAGCCACGACAAGACCTTCGAAATTGCTCACGCCGGGACGGTGCGCGTGACGAATTCTTCCGGCGCGGTTGTGTTTGCAGTGGCGGTGGCGGCGGGGGATATTTTCCGCATGTGCCAGACCAAAGACATTCCAATTCGCGACTGGGTCAAATTGGCGGTGAGCCGTTCACGTTTGAGCGGTGACCCCGCTATTTTCTGGCTGGATGAGAACCGTCCCCACGACGCCCAACTGATCGGCAAGGTGCGGAATTACCTCACCGAACATGACACCACGGGACTGGACATCCAGATTCTCTCGCCCGCTCTCGCGATGTCGCAAACCTTGGACCGAGTGCGACGCGGTCTCAATACCATCTCGGTGACGGGCAACGTCCTGCGTGACTACTTGACGGACCTTTTCCCGATCATGGAGCTGGGTACCAGCGCCAAGATGCTATCCATCGTTCCGCTCATTGCTGGTGGGGGCCTCTTCGAAACAGGTGCGGGTGGTTCGGCACCGAAGCACGTTGAGCAATTCGAGAAGCAGAATTATCTTCGCTGGGATTCCCTCGGAGAGTTTCTGGCTCTGGCATCAAGCTTTGAGCACCTCGCCCAACGCACTGGTAATGCGCGTGCCCAAGCACTCGCCGATACCTTGGACCGCGCCACGGGTCGCTTCTTGGACGAAGACCGATCACCCGGACGCAAACTCGGCACCATCGATAACCGGGGGAGTCACTACTACCTCGCGCAGTATTGGGCTCACGAACTTGCCCATCACGATGACGTCGCCCTCGCGGATTCTTTCGGTCCGGTCGCCGACGCCTTAGCCGTGAATGAAGAAAAGATTCTGGCAGAGCTCCTGGCCGTGCAAGGTCAGAGTGTTGACCTAGGCGGATACTTCCACCCCAATTCACAACTGGCCGATCGGGCGATGCGTCCTTCGTCCACGCTGAACGCGATTATTGGCGCGCTCTAGGGCTTTCGGTCTCGACGCGGCTTAGTCCTGACGGGGACTCCGATCCGGAAGGTTGTGGGTCAGCAAATTCTCGATTTCTTCGGGAGTGCAGGGAACTTCCGTGTCGATAATGCACCACGCGTCTGGTTGTTCAATTTCGTTGGGCTTCTCGCAAATAATGGCGTAGTCGCCCACTGTGCGGAATCCGAGAATTAACTGGTGGTGGCTGACGTCGAGGTAGCGAGCCGCGATGCGCAGCAAGGGGTATGCACCACCGCGGTGGGCGGGACTCCAGCGGTAGCGCTGGCCCTTGCGTTCGACGTACAAGTATTCGTGTCGTGACTCGAAGCCGGCACTGGCAATGGAGAGATCGGTGAGAATTTCTTCTCGACTCACCCATTTCCGGATACTTTCCACCGACGCGCGTCGTAGGTCATTGATATGGTCACTCATTATTGCCTCCTCATCGTTCTTGGCATTGCCACCGTGCCTGTCGGTCGGTTGGCGGAGTGTCATCGGGCCAAGCCCCTCAACTCCTCTGGATGTCAACCACGACTATAGGGAGGGGCTGTGACATGGCCGGTGTCGAACAAAAACCGCTAAGTTGCCCAAGGAATTCATAAGGAAAGAGAACTCATGACAACGGTATTTTTGACGGGAGTAACCGGCTATATCGCCAAGCATTGTTGCCTGACCCTTCTCAACCAGGGCTACGACGTTCGCGCTTCGCTGCGCAGTCTTGATCGTGCCGATGAAGTTCGCGCAGCCGTCACCCCTCACCTCACCAACCCCCATGACCTCGATAAGCGACTGACTTTCGTGGCCTTGGATCTCACACAGGACGCGGGCTGGTCTGAAGCCCTCGCGGGAGTGGACGTATTGATGCACACGGCATCTCCCTTCCCGATTGAAAGCCCCAGCAGCGACGACGAGCTGATTCGACCAGCGGTGGATGGAACTCTGCGTGCTCTGCGTGCCGCTCACGCCGCGGGAGTCGCCCGCGTGATTCTGACGTCGAGCGTGGCTGCGATTGACGGCCACGGTGCGCCGGATGTGGTGGTCGACGAAAGCATGTGGACCGACGTGGAAAACCCTGCGACGGCGGCCTATTCCAAATCCAAGACCCTGGCTGAGCGAGCTGCCTGGGACTTCGTAAAAAATGAGGCACCGGAAATGGCCTTAACCACTATCAACCCCGTTCTCGTCCTGGGCGCGCCACTGGACAAGAACTTCGGCGCCTCGGTGTCGATTATCGAGCTCCTGCTCAACCGTGCCTACCCCATGCTGCCCCAGCTCGAGTTGGGTGTGGTGGACGTACGCGACGTCGCCACCATGCACGTCGCTGCGATCACCACTGAGGCAACCAAGGGTGAACGTCTTATTGCCTGCGCCGGTGCGGCGTCATTTCTCGAATTGTCCAAGGGTCTCGCCGAAGACTTCCCGACTCGATCGATTATTACCCGCCAGGCGCCCAACGCTCTGGTCTGGTTCCTAGGAATATTTGACGCACGCTTGCGCAGTATCCGAGGTGGTTTGGGCAAGCCCACCCGCATCAGTTCGGCCAAGGCGCAGTCTCTCTTGGGCATCACCTTCATCACCCCTCGCGTGTCAACGCGCGAGACCGCTGCTTTCCTCATTGACAACGGCTTGCTGAAGAAATAGCGAGGCGTTACAGGGACTGACTACCTTGGGGACGTGGACGTACCGTGCATTCCCCAAGAAACCAGATGCGGCTGTGGCACACCTCGTTACGGCTACACCACCTGTCCGTTTTGCCGCACGGAGAACACCGTGTGCTGGGCGGCGACTACGTATAGTTGCTCGCGCTGCGGAGTCAGGAATCCGGTCTCCTGAGGGGTAGGTTGGCACTAGCGCAACGCTGCGCTGCCATCAGGAGAACGATGACCGATCGCACCTACCCCGCCTGCATTCGCGAACTATACGAAAGCGAAATCTTTGGCGAAGCCGTCTTCGCAGCCTTGGTAGGGAGCGCCCGAAATGAGCGCGAGGCTTATCACATTGGGAGTCTTTTGCAGCTGGAGACGGAAACCAAGGCCCGCCTCCGCCCCTTCTTGATGAAGCACGGTATCTCTTTAGACGAAACCATGGAACTCCCTCCCATGAGCGATTTTGTGACGGGCTATCTGTCCCTGAGCTGGGCGGACTTTATGAAAGCCAATGTGCCGGTCATTCAAAACTTCTTGACCAGTTTTGAAGAGATTGTCAGAATCGGTCCGAAAGAAGATTTCGATGTCTTGCAGTCGATGGTCGCCCACGAGTCAGCAATTCTGAAGTGGGCCAGCCTCGAATCGGAAGGCGAAAATGATCACTCTCTGGACGACGTTGTCGCCCAATTGGAATGGCCGTTGAAGCCCTAGGCGGCGAGTAATTCGCGCTCGTCGAGGAATTCCCACCAGGCCTGGCCCACAGTGGTCAGACCGGCAACGACATCCTCTCGACGAGGGCTAAGACTTTCCAGAGCTTCCATGGTCCAGCGAGCGTGGTCGCCTTCGATGCTGCCGTGCTCATCCCAGAAACGAACCGCGTCCGCCGTAGCGCCGTAGCGGGCAGTCAAGCCCGCGGACTTGGAGTCAGCAATCCCGGCACCCTGGTGCTCGTAGGCCAGCAGGCCGGCCAGAGCGGTTGTCGTACCCGCGGCGAGGACGGCGGTGTAGGCGGCGACTAGTCGCGACATGGCGGGCGAAATCTCAACGTCGCCGGCTTCGTAGTGAGCGGCGAAGGCCTCGAAGAGTTCGAGGTGACTGGGCGATGCGGTTTCGTCGCGCAGGTTGTCGGCAACGAGCATAGAAACCGTGCGGGGGAGATCGGTGGCCAAAAGGGCTTCGAGGAACTCCGGCAGCATGGTTTCGAAGTAGCGGTACTGCTCGGCGTAGCTCGTGAGTTCTGATCGCGAGAGCTCGCCCTTTTCCCAACGTTGGTAAAAGGGGTGGTTGAGCAGTTGGCGGTCAGCGAGGACCTCGGTGATGAGTTGTTCAATGTTGGTCATGTGCCGAATTTAGCACCGCAGCATTGGCAATCTGCAGATACGCACCATCAATTTTTGGCCAGGCTGCTCCCGTGCGGCAGGCCGAATAAGTTCAATCAGCGATAGTGGGGCGGTTTTTCGAAACGTTCGGCGTTGAGGCGCCGTAACTCTTCTTTGAGTCGCTCCACTTCCGCCCTGAGGGTGGCTACGGTCTCGAGTAATTCTTCGCGGGTGGGGTCTTCGCTCATGAGGGTTGATTGCAACGCCATGGTCCGGTCATGACCGCATCGATAGCCGCCACCGAGGCGGCGACCCGTGCTTCGTGATCGATGCCACTGACTTCGATCCAGGGAGTTCCCTGCTGTGCGAGGGCTTCGCGGAAACGATCCGTCATGGCTTCGCGCAGATGTTCACCGTCACGCACTCCGTCTTGTTCGAAACTCACGCCCTGGTGATTGGTCAAGATGTACAGCGCCCGTGGTTGGTGCTGGGAAAAGGCCGCAACGTCGGCAGTGGATTTACCCATGTAGCGCTCTTGCCATACCAAAGTTGCCCAGGAATCAGTGTCACAGAACAGCACCGGACCACCGGCATTCGCGGCGGCGTCTTCGAGGTGATTCTGTTCACGGACGATGTCAACGAAGTCCTTGTCGCTCCACTCCAAGTCCCACATGGTGGGCTCCTCGCCACCGTTCAAGGCGCGTTCGGCGCGCAATTTATTCAATTTGATCCAGGACATGTCACGACCGAACTCGCGAACCCACTGTGAAAGTCCGTACGGGCCACCGCGGGCACGGTATTCGTTACGCAAGCGCTTGGTCAGAGTGGTCGTCCCGGTGGATTCGGCACCGACGATGACCACGCGCTTGGCCAACCAGCCGCGAACGTCGGGGCGCACGTCATCCCAGTGCCCGGCGGGGTCGTGGCGGATGTCGCTCGAGGAATAAAAGAAGGGTTCACGCGAATTGCCGAGATTGACCAAGTGGGCGTGAAAGCGACGGGCCAATTCGGGACCGTAGCTTGCGGGCGTGAACACTGCATCGACGGGGGCGGAGTTTCCCGTCTGGCTGATGGCATCACGCAACACGCGTTCGTGCAAATCCCAGATAGCGGGATCGGCGTAGTCGACGGGATGTGGGTCGTAGGCACCGACCACGGTGATATGAGGAAACCACGCGTGCGCCGCACGTAACCAGGCCACGCGGGTGGAGATGGGGATAACTTCACGGTCAGAGCCGGTGACGACCACCGTCAAGGTCTTGGAAGACCGCGCTGCGGTATCGATCAAAAAGTGGTGGCCCTCGTGAGGGGGATTGAATTTCCCAACGATGAGACTGTGCGCGGCCTTCACGACCTCAAGGCTAGACGAAGGCCCTTGGCTCACTTATTGGCGGTGTCGGTGAGAGACCACGTTGCTCCCGTGGGAGTGTCGTTGACTTCCACGCCGGCGTGAATCAATACGTCACGAAGTTGATCGGCAAGAGGGTACTGACTCGCGGCCCGGGCCGCGGCCCGGGCCGCGAGAACTCCCTCGACCAAAGGGGCCGCGAGAATAAAACCGTCGCCACCACGTGTCGCTAAATCGATGAGACGAGCGAGAGCGGGGAGTGATTCGTCGCCCCCGTGCAGAACGATCTCGGCGAGTTCGGCCGGCCCGATCGCAACGTTCGTGGTGCTCGTCGGTGCGGCCACAACTGACGGGGTGGAATTACGTAGCCCGGACAACTCGTGAACCTCGCCCTGGGCCAGAATTGTCTCGGTTCCCCCGACGCGCCAGTACGCCCGTCCCTTCCCGGTCACTTCGAGAGTGTCGCTGGCGAGATTGATGACCACGGCAGTGTGCTCATCAATACCGAGGACGCCGACCCCCTCGGGAAGCTGCGCTTCGAGCGCACGGAGGCGCGTGTCGCCGAGATAACAAAATCGCGTGTCGTGATTCTGACCTTCGGCATTGTCGTAATGAGGAATGACGGCGCAGCGCAAGCCGGCAGCCGACAAAAGATCGAGGCCGTCCATCCAGAAAGGCGCGTCGCCGACTTTATATATCTCGTAGACGGGCGCAGTAAAGGCGCCCAAAGTGAGGGCCGCGGCGGATGCGAAGCAGACCACCCCCCCACGAGCCAGTACCTCAGCCAAGGGGTCGGTGACGCCTGCCGGTCCCCACTGTTTCATGGCGTAACTCGGGCTACCAGGTCCAGCGAATACGTAGGTGGCGTCAGCGATTTTCTGGCGCACCCCTTCGCGGTCGAGTTCGCTGGAGTTCGCGAAAGATCGAAAGCTAAGCGCCTCCATGCGCACCTGAAGCGACACGTCGAAATACGACACGATTTTCTCGGTAAGTTGCGGGACGTTCTCTTGGAAGCCGTAGGGCGTGTCAAGGTTTACGGCACGAATGGAGTCGAGTTGGTCGAGAACGCGTCGGTGCACCTTCACCATGCCGGGCGCCGTTTCTCCGGATCCGAGGATGACAATGGTGCCGAGACTCACGCTTTAAATGTAGTCCCGTCACTACACGCATCCATCGGGGGCTACATTCACAGTATGAGTAACGTACGCGCAATTCGCCTGAGAGGATCGGCCCGCCGGGGTGTCGGTGGATTGCTTCTTATCGACGCCGTGGCCTCGACCTACCTGCTGTGCCGAGGAGTCGAGAAGCACAACGTCATGGGGCAATTGGGTGTCCTCGCCCTCGTGAGTCTCGCGGCGGGAGTGATATTTGGTCTGCGTGCTCGTTTGGTACCAATTTGGCTGGCCCCCGTTATTACTTGGGGCGTGGCTGTCGTCCCCGTGTTGGTCACCGAAGTATTGGTTCGTGGATTCGTGCACGGTGTCGTCAACGCCGCGGTGACGATGAGTCTGGGGTGGATCGTTATTGGTCTGACTCAATCCGTCTGTCTGGCCGTGACGGCGATTCCGCTCACCCTTCTCCGTCAACGACGCCAGAACGACGAGGTCACCATTTTGCGACCAGGCGAGTGGCGCTAATTCTCTAGTTGCTCACCGAGGCGGCGAAGGTTGCCGCTCCAGATTTTTCGCAGAATGGGATGGGCCACCGTCACCCCGATTGGTCCCGCCATCCACCAAGGAAATGTCAGTTTTTCGCGCCAGACCATATGTGTTTCACTTTCCGAGGTGGCGATCAAGGTGAATTCACCCCGCCCGCGCACGAGGCCACGGTGCTCGACACCCATCACTTCGAGATCGTGCCACGTAGTGATGGTCATTTCGTCCTGTGTGACGAAGGGTCCGATCTTGGTGCGGCAGGTGAACTGCACACCGACACCTTCGCGGTGCGGGGTGAGAAAGTCAATGGACACTGCGTCGGCCATCCACTTCACGTGCCGGTCAATGTGGCGCAGTTCTTCCCAGAGATCAGCGC
>CAINHL010000086.1 GCA_903848885.1 uncultured Actinomycetes bacterium | reverse complement strand
AGAGGTGGTCGACATGGGGTGCGAGCAAGAGTCCGTTCGCGCCGTCCACTTTTTCGACATCATTTGATTCGGACCACGGTTTGATGTGGCTTGCTCGGAGATGTCGAATTGATTGAACGTGAGTCACGCGGCACTCCGACTCATAAAGCCGAACATTGGCTTTGAAGAGCCCTTGTCCGCGACGAGCCTTAACCAGCTGGATTTTCTCGAGATCGCCTTCCATTTGTCGTGAGCGGATTTCGAGCTCGATTAGGTCGTCGTCCTCTAAGTCGCGGGGATCTTCCAGTTCTCGAATCAGTTCGTGAATATCACGCTTCGAGAGCAAGACGAGTAAATCGGCGAGAGGCTGGGAGATTTCCGTTAGATAAACACCCTGAAGGCCGTCCCCGGTTACTGAGTTGAGTGGGGAGTATTTAGGCGGCAGCAGCGGGAGAACCTGTTCGTTGTAGTCCCGAGGACGGTAGGGATCACTGAGAAGGTTGAATTCGACCTCGAGAAACCAGCCCGTGTCATTCCAGTTAGCACCCGCACCTTCGAAGTCGGGCTTTGGGGTAACGACGGCCCGGCGCTTTACAACTCCAATGGCCTGAACTCGAGACTTGGCGAATGAAAAGACGATGTCACCTGGGCTGGCCTGCTCCATCGTGTCGTAGAAGTAGTTACGGTGCCCCTTCGCCTTTGTTTGAGGCGACCACAGGAAGCCACCATGTACTTCGTGTTCGAAGGTTTGGTTGTGGCTAACCCACCAGTAACGCATAAGGTGGATCTTAAGTCGCTCTCGTCCTTGCATGAGAGTAAACGCAGCTGTTGTGACGTCCCATTTCGGGCGCCTCGCGGGCGCCTCAAGTCGTTTTGGGCACCTTCGGGCGCCTCAAACTGGAGGTTCTCGGAATCGTGCGAGCCATCAGGGAAACTCTCAATCCCCTTTATTTAAGGGGGAAGTGGCGGTTGGCTTGAGAGCGGGCGACGGGAATCGAACCCGCGTTCTCAGCTTGGGAAGCTGATGTTCTGCCGCTGAACTACGCCCGCGAACGAACTCCATTCTATGCCCCTGCGGAACAGGCCTCGGGGCCGGTGCGTGGGGAGATAGTGGCCGAGATCGGCGGGGAGCTTTTGGCGATGGAGTATCGTGGCTGCGTCATGGTGCTCTCGGACCGATCAATCAAAGAAGCCCTCGCCACTGGGCGAATTGGTATTGAACCCCTCGGGGAAGGCTGTATTCAGCCTTCGTCGGTGGATCTCCACGTGGACCAACTCTTTCGCGTCTTCCGCAATTATTCCCGCCGCGTCATCGACGTGAAGGACGACCTTTCTGACTTAACCGAAATGGTGGATATCGGTCCTGACGGGCCTTTGATCCTCCACCCGGGTGAGTTTCTCTTGGGTTCGACGACGGAAGTCGTGTCTTTGCCGCACGATTTGGTAGGCCGCTTGGAGGGGAAGAGCTCTCTGGGTCGGCTGGGGCTGCTAATCCACTCCACCGCCGGCTTCATTGACGCCGGTTTTTCGGGTCACATCACGCTGGAACTGTCCAACGTGGCGAACCTCCCTATTACTTTGTATCCAGGAATGAAGATTGGCCAAATCAGTTTTTTTGAAATGACCACTCCCGCCGACCGGCCCTATGGTTCGTCGGGTCTTGGTTCGAAGTATCACGGTCAGCGCGGACCTACCCCTAGTCGTTACAACGAGAATTTCCCCCAACCGTAAAGAACGTCGGTCGAATCTGACCCACAAGCCATAGGAGACGAAGTGCTGGCACGCATCATTATCGGCTTACTCACCACCGTCGTCTGTTTCGGTGTCGCCGGGCGACGCTTTTTCTGGCTCTCGAAGCTGATCCGCAGCGGCAAGAGCGCGGACCGCACCTGGCAGGGCGTGCGTCGCACCAAGGAAGTAGTCGGTGCGGAAGTCATTGAAGTTGCCGGCCAGCGCAAGCTCTTGAAATGGACTGTTCCCGGTCTGGCTCACTTTTTCACCATGTGGGGCTTTACTGTTCTGCTCACCACGATTCTCGAGGCCTACGGTGCCCTCTTTAACCGTGACTTTCACATTCCCTTGATCGGTCAGGACAATTGGCTGGCCTTTCTCGAAGACTTCTTCGCCACCGCGGTGCTCTGCTCACTGCTGGTCTTCAGCGTGATTCGCATCAAGAACGCCCCCAAGCGCAAGGAACGCACCAGTCGTTTCTACGGCAGCCACTTGGGCGCCGCCTGGCTGGTGCTTTTCATGATCTCCATGGTCATCGTGACCCTGCTCGTCTACCGCGGCGCGCAAATCAACACCGGCCACTTCCCCTTCCAGCACGTCGGTGTTGTTCACGGCCACGGCCCCACCGCCGCGATCTATCAGAACGACACGTCTTCGTGGGCCTTCGCGTCGCTACTCACCGCCAAGGCCTTGGGTGCCCTGGGTCTGGGCATCAACGCGGTGCTCGAAGTGGTGTTCTTGCTGGCCAACGTGGGCGTCATCGCCGGTTTCATGGTCTTCGTCTCCTACTCCAAGCACCTCCACATCTTCTTGGCTCCCTTGAACATCTCCTTCTCGCGCCGCCCGCGCGCCCTCGGTGGTCTGGATAAGACCCCCGACATGGACATGGGAAATGTCACCGAAGACACGGTCTTCGGTGTGGGTCACATCGAAGACTTCACCTGGAAGCAGATGCTGGACTTTTCGACCTGTACCGAATGTGGCCGTTGCCAGAGTCAATGCCCCGCTTGGAACACCGGCAAGCCACTGAGCCCGAAGCTCCTCATCATGGGCCTGCGCGACAACATGTTCGCCTCGGCCGATCGTCTGCTGACCGGCGATGCCAGTTCCGAAACTCTGCTGCCGTCGGTCATCGATCCCGACGTGTTGTGGTCGTGCACCACCTGTGGCGCCTGCGTCGAGCAGTGCCCGGTCGACATCGAACACGTGGACGCCATCATCGACATGCGTCGCTACGAAGTCTTGATGGAATCGCGCTTCCCCTCGGAGGCCAGTTTATTGCTGCGCAACATGGAAAACCAGGGGGATCCTTGGGGTCTCGGTCAAGCCAAGCGTGGCGATTGGATTGCGTCCATGGACTTCGAAATTCCCGTGGTCACCGACACCATCCCCGACGACGTGGAATATCTCTACTGGGTGGGCTGTGCCGGTTCGCTCGACGAGCGTGGTCGCAAGCAGGTGGAATCGACCGCCCGCATGCTGCACCGCGCCGGCGTGAAGTTTGCCGTTCTCGGCCCGCGTGAATCCTGCACCGGTGACCCCGCGCGT
>CAINHL010000085.1 GCA_903848885.1 uncultured Actinomycetes bacterium | reverse complement strand
ACCCACAATTGTGTGTTACCTGTCGTTCATCACGCTGATGTACTTGGACATCGTTATCGTAGGACACCGCCTGCCAGGCGAGCGCGGTTCATACGGAGCCATCTCTCAGATGTCGAAATTCATCGTCTATGGAGCCTTCGCCCTGGCCTCGCTGGTTGTAGCGGAAGTTGAAAGGCCCGCTGCCAAAACACCAAGATGGCGCAACATGTCTGTCGCCGTCGCTGGCCTTTACCTCACAATGGTAGGAACAGTTCTCGTCGCAGTTAAATGCTCGGGAAACCATCTCATCTCGATAACCTTTGGGGCTTCGTACGCCTCATGTAGCGGCGCTTTAGTTCCCCTGTCGGTGGGTATGAGCGCACTCGGCGTCACGATTTTGGTTGCCAATAGGTCCCTAGGCCTCGGATCTTCGTGGCCAGTAAGCGTAGTGGCAGTCGGAGCGGCCAGCGCGGGACTTTATGTTTGGAGTAACTCACGATCAGTCGAGGCAATTGCTCAAGCGGATATGTGGGCGCAATTGGGACTTATGTGCGTTGTCTGTGTACTATCCGCCGCAATTAGTTATCGTGGAGCCGGTGGGCGGCTCTGAGAAGCGAAAGATCAAGATTATCGCGTGGAGAGATCTCGACGACCCCGAAGCGGGTGGTAGTGAGCGACACGCCCACGAGATTGCTAAGAGGTGGGTGGCGGCTGGCTACGAAGTCACCATGCGAACGTCAGCGGTGCCGGTCACCTCGCTGGCGAAGAATCGAGACGGCGTAATACTTGATCGACGAGGTGGGCGATATCAGTTATTCCTGCAGGTCATACTCGAGGGGTGGCGGCGCGACCGAACAAAGTTTGACGCGGTGGTTGAGGTCTGGAACGGGATGCCATTTTGGACGCCTCTATGGTTTGCTAGAAAACGGCGGCTGATAATTCTTCATCACGTCCACGAAGAAATGTGGGCGCAGACTCTCCCTCAGTTCTTGGCGAGGTTTGGATGGTTTGTGGAACATCGACTTGCCCCGTTGGTCTATCGGCGTTCGAGAATCTGTACCTTGTCGCCATCGAGCGCGGAAGAAATCCGTTACCGATTGCACCTCAAGAACGTCGAAGTGGTCCCGGTGGGACTTTCCGCAGATTTCGAGCCAGGCAAACATAAAGCTACCGTTCCGACGGTCATTAACGTCGGACGCCTCGTTCCCGTGAAGCGAACGAACGATCTCATTCGCGCTTTTGTAGAGGTTCACCGCAGAGTTCCAGAAGCCGTGTTGGACATCGTTGGTGATGGCTACCTCGGCGGTGATCTTCGAGACCTAGTTGCCCAATTAGGAGCTACTGACTACATTCAATTCCGCGGTCACCTCGAGAGGAACAATTTAATCTCGGCCTACCAATCGGCATGGCTACTCGCTTCATTCTCGGAACGTGAAGGTTGGGGTATGACAATATCTGAGGCCGCCGCTTGTGGGACACCTTCGGTTGTCTCGGATGTGATGGGCCACCGCGATGCGGTTGGTCACCATGGTGTCCTCTGCAAGACCCCCGAAGATCTGAGTAACGAATTAATTCGGCTTCTCACGGACAACTCGGCACGATCGGAACTGGAAACTGCCTGCCGCGTGGCTGCGTCGCAGCTGTCATGGGACGCTACGGCTACGAAGCTACTGGGTTTGCTCTTCCCTGAAGGTTGAAGGGAACTTTTTCGAGGACAATCACGACGTCCTTTCTGAGAAAATGCGAGAAGCCAGGTACGACACGAAGCCATGCTTGGCCGGGAGATACAAAGCGGGGACCCTCGGATACGATGGCAAACTCGCCAGTTCGAAGAGCCTCGTCGATAAATCCTCGAATCCGGCGCTTCGTGGCGGCTGGGTATTGCGATTCGCCAACGCCAAAGTGAGTTATTTCGAAAAAAACGACGCACGCGCCCACGCGCAGGATGCGTAGGGCCTCATCCAAAATGATGCGGGTTGGGGAGGTAAATAAGTAGTTCGTGGCAATGAGGACGTCAAAGCTCTCGGCGGGAAGTTCGGATACAGTCCCGCGATATTCGCGATACGGCAATTGGCTCGTATCGAAAGGTGTCGGTATTTCCTCGGGAACCAGGCGTGTCACGCGAGCTCCTCGTTCGATGTAGCCAAAAACACTGGAGAGCTTGGCGGACGATATTTCGAGAATGTCGCGATTATAGATAGTGGTGCGCCCGACAACTTGATTAACCGCGTCGATTGACAATGAGGCGATCACCACATGCGGGGTGTGCTTGGCGCGAGCCCCGAGGCGGAACCAATACCAGAGCCGCAGCCAACCGTATGGAGGTGGGGTTACGATCCGTTCCTCGTCACCGTCAACAGTGGGCTCTACTCGAAGTGTGGACAACATATTGAGCCCCCGGCGTCGCGGGTTATCTGGCTGCCAGTTTGTCATAGGTTGTCAGTATCGTTGGGTCGAAGAACAATGTCAAACGCCAGTAACGCGAGAACGAAACTTCCGATCGAATTCGCGTGGGGAATCAAACTCGCCCAAGCAATGAACGGAGCGGTGGTTGCGTGCGCCACTTGTTCAGTAAACCGTGCAATAAGGAGCATCGACCCTGCGGCGAAAGTAGCAGCAAAGAGCCTTCTGCCAGAAAACCTCGCAAACAGGGAGATCAACAAGGCAATTATCGTAGGAATGGTTCCGGCGCACAGCCATATCGCGAGAATGCTGGGGGCAATTATCCATAGCGATTCGCGACGAGGGGCGGGTATGACCATCTGTGAGTCGAGGTTCGCTAATGGACTCTCGAGGCGGCGCCTAAAGATAATGAGCGAGAGAATGAGCAACAGAGACGCGAGCGACATCCATTCACTGACCGTCACCGAGGATTGAGGAACGAAGACCAAATCGATCGTCGCGATTGCAGGCAAGTTCTTGGGAAGTATCCATCCGTTGGAGGCACCGTCAACTAATTGTCCCGGCCCTAAGTCGGAACTACCGAAAAAGGCGTGCCAACCGTTACTGTAACTCTGCGCTAGCACGAGAAGTTTCCCAGCTGCGTGGTGAACTGCAGTTGTTAGTGAGGATCGACTGGTCCAGCGGCCCGCAGCTGCGGATGCAGTATCAGTGGACACATGAGTCGGTGCGGTATCGTCAGAGAAAAAATTGAGAGTGTTGATGTCAAAGCCAGCATCAGCCCCGAGACTTGTCGAGATCGAATTGATGCCTTTCACCAGCGAGAGCGAGTCGCTGGTGCACGTGGTGAAGGGAACCGAATTCATTTCTAAGAGGTCGTGCACGGATGCGGAGATCCGTATGGCGACGGAACGCTGATTCACGCTCAGTAACTGATCCGTGCAAGTGTT
>CAINHL010000084.1 GCA_903848885.1 uncultured Actinomycetes bacterium | reverse complement strand
CCGTAATGCCTGCATCATCATCTCGTCAGAGGCGAGTGGATCGGCGAAAAGAAGGTTGGCCCGCAGGGTGTCGTGGAAAAGGTGGGCGTCCTGCGCGACCACGCCCACGATATGACTGAGCGAAGCGAAGGTGGCCTCTTTTATATCGACACCATTGACGAGGATGCTCCCCGACGTCACGTCATAGAGTCGCGACACCAACATCGAAATAGTCGTTTTCCCCGCCCCCGAAGGTCCTACCAAGGCCGTCATGGTGCCGGGAGCCACACTGAAATTCACGTCGAAGAGAACGTCCGCACGCGGCGTAGCGTCTAGGACGGCAACGGCCTCGAGCGACGCCAGGGATACCTCGCTGGCGGCCGGATAGGAAAAATCAACATGCCGAAATTCCAAAGTCGCGGCATCATCGGGAATTTCGATTGCGTTGGGCATCTCCGTAATCATGGGTTCCAAATCCAAGATTTCAAATACGCGCTCAAAACTGATCATGGCCTCCATGAAATCAATATTGACATTCGACATCTGCGTCAACGGACCGTAAATTCGAGTCAGATAGGCGGTGATGGCAACCACTGTACCTACGCCCAAAGCACCATTGAGAACTGCCAGTCCGCCGAAACCATAGGCAAACGCAGTCGCGAGTGAGGCTGTGGTCGCAAGCGCCACCATAAAGAAACGAGTGTAGGTTGCTTGGCGAATGCCAATGTCACGAACTTGTGCTGCGCGACTCTGAAAATACATCTTCTCGTCCGAAGGACGACCAAACAGTTTCACCAGCATGGCACCCGCGACGTTAAAGCGCTCAGTCATCGCCATATTTAATTCTGCATTCAGCTGCATGCTCCGTTGGAATAGAGTCCCTAACCGACGACCCATCACCCGAGCGGGAAGCACAAATATGGGAAGCAGGAGGAGGGCCACGAGCGTGATCGGCCACGACAGCACCGCCATAACAGAAATCATCAAAATGAGAGTCACGGCATTACCCACCACGTTGCTCAATAGATCCGTGAAGGCTTGTTGCGCTCCAATCACGTCGTTATTGAGACGACTCACCAGTGCTCCTGTTTGTGTCCGCGAGAAGAAGGCAATCGGCATTGACTGCACGTGCTCGAAGACTCTCGCTCTCATGTCATAGATGAGGCCCTCGCCAATGGCGGCGGAAAGACGACGCTCGATCAAGGATAAACCTGCAGACACAATTGCCAGCATTGCCGTGAGAAGGCTC
Source organism: uncultured Actinomycetes bacterium (assembly GCA_903848885.1). Classification (GTDB taxonomy): domain Bacteria; phylum Actinomycetota; class Acidimicrobiia; order Acidimicrobiales; family RAAP-2; genus RAAP-2. Next base: position 11,280 of record CAINHL010000084.1, on the reverse strand, counting down.
AACTTCACGATTAAACCGTGACGATACGACAGCACGCCGTGCCCTTGAATTCCCTTGTCGATGATGCTGCGGAGAATGAGCGGTGTTACCGAAGAAATCAAGGCATCGAGAACAATAGCCACCAAGAAAATGGTCAACGCTGGTCGATAGGCAGCAGCGAACTTCCACATGCGAGCGAGAGTTCCCGGTTTAACTTGGTGCTCTAAGATAGAACGATCTTTTCGGAATGATCGAATAGACGCCATCCGATTTCCGTGCGCCATCGACCGTCCCATCATGCTCATGCTGAAAGCCTAGACAGTTACGCTTTACCTAGCGTTCTTTCTGCCGTGCCAGCAATAACGCTAGGTAGTCCCCAACGATCAATTCTGGACGGAACGACCGCGCGTGCACCACTGCGGCGCGTGACATCCGCCCTTGGGTTTCGGGTTCACACGCACGCTCAATTTGCTCCAGCGTCAGCGTTTCATCCCCTACTGCCGAAAGGAAGCCGGTACTCTCGATCACGAGATCCCGTGGACCAGGAACATCGCTGGTCACCACCACCACACCATGCGACATCGCTTCTAGTATTAGCAACCCAAAACCCTCAAATCGGGTCTTCATTAAGAGAACATCGTGTCGATCAAAAAGTGATGCCATCGACTCACCGCTTTGGGGGTCGTAGGTCGCGAGGCGGTGTGCGGAACTCTCCGGAAGTTCGATCCCAATTTCATTGAGGTTTCTAAGACCCATCCACGTTACCGAAACGTCATCTCGTCGAGCGAGAATTTCTCGAACAATACCAACGTGCTCGGTTGAACCTTTGCGCCATTGGTTGCCTCCGGCGACGAGTACGCGCGTACCCGTACCCTGTCGTTCATGGTCCACCGCAAAATTTGTACCCGCTGGTGGAGGCGATATCAATATTTTCGACGGCGCAATTCGCCATTTACGAACGAGAAGCTCACTTTCGGTGGCGTTCGGAACGATGACGACATCTGCTTTGGTGAAGGAGCGCCGTACCTCCCATAGTCTCCAGCCGCCGTGGTACAGACGGTAACGCCAACGCAAGCGAATCTCGCCCTTGCGCGCACCCTCTCGGCGAGCCCTAACTGCGAGATGCTCTAAACCATGCGAACGAACGACCACTAGCGCCGAGGTGCGCCGCAAAAGTCGTCGTGACGTCGACCATAAGTCTCCCGAACTAGTTTCGATCACTTGGTACGTGCCATCGACGGCGGTATCACGAATCCATGCCCTTACGCGCCAAGGGAAGAGCAACTGGGCAATGAGCCCCTCATGGGGAGCCGATAACTCCAACCCGTGCGTCTCCACTGTGTGGCCATGCTCTCTCAGCACATCAGCCAAAAACAGGGTTGTTCCTCCGACTCCGCTTCCACGGTCGAGTGGCTGGTGAACCAGGAAAGAAAACTTCATCGTCGGCATCAACTAGATCAAAGGTTCGTTATCAACCCGCATAAACCGACGCTCAAGACTGTGCCAGCCGCGGCGACGACTCACTTTGATAGCGATCATGCGAGTAAAGAACAAAAGGCGGGGCAGCATCCGCAGGCCGGACGACAACTGCCCCAGCGGACTCAGTCGTCTCACCCGAAATTGGGCCAAGGTTCGCTCACACCCCAAATATTCAATACTGCGCGATCCCCAAAATCGTTGAAGTATTGCCCGCGTGGTACCCACCGCGCTGAAGGCGTCGTGCACATAGATGAGCCCACCGGGAGCCATATGTGGCATCCAGCCGTCAAAATCTTTCAAGGTACTCCCGAGGTCGTGCGCGCCATCAACCCATAAAAACGAGACCAAGGGTCCCGTCCAGGATCGGCTTGCGTCTTCGGAAAGACCGCGGAATAATTCGATGCGTTCGCCCAGACCCGCCGCTGCAATATTGCGGCGAAATGCGTCGAGAGAGTCCGTGCCACCGCCCCAGCGAGGATCGTCAAATGGGTCAACCGCGGTAAGGGAAACGCCCTCTGGGAGATTTCCCGCAATCAGGATCGCTGATTTGCCGTGGTGAGAGCCAATTTCCACCGCCGCGTACCCCGGAGGAACCGTACCCGCCGCCTCAAAAAGAGCTTCGCCCTGCTCACGCGTCAGCCAACCTTCGACGCTTTCCGACCTCGCCCACGCCTCTTGAAAACTGAAAGTCACACCACGAATCTACACAGTGCGACTGCGAGGTATTTACTCCCCGTCTCAGTCAGAAAACCACTCCGGAACACCGGTCGCCGCACGGATATCGTCAGTCAATTCGACTTCGGAATCCTGATACACCCGAAGGCTATTACGCGCTTCATCAGTAGTTTTTCCAGCACGCTCGACCGGAAAAGTTCGTAGGCGAACTCGGTTATTCGGTTGTTCACCTAGAACTTCGTAAATAGCGCGTTCGGTCAATTTGACCATACTGATCAAATCGCGAACCGAATCGCCTTCGATACGCCAGTTAGGGTTCGGCCCCGGACTTGGCTCCGCCCAACCCATCGCCCGCAGCTGATCCTCGTCGTGCTGACTCAAAGCCACGGCGTCACCAATATTGAGGTTGGAGATAACTTCCGCCACTAAATAGTGCGGACTCTCGAGCCAAAACTGCACGTAGCGTTCATCGTCGAAGCTAGCAATGGCCACCAGCGTACGTGGGTCGACCATCATCGATCCGACAAGTTCGGGGAGATTACCCACGAATGAGCCCACCGTTGATTCAGCCGATTCTTCTGTGCCTGTGAGGTAAATGTTTTCCATACACAAAGGATAGAAATAGGCTGTGACAATGGCCCCCGAAACTCTCTTCGACACGACCCGACGCGTGTCTCGCAGCGTACAAACACTCGTGGGCTGGATTTTTTGGGATCCGGGAGCTGTAAGGCGATACGAGTCACTCGGCCTGCCCGGCAACGCGGGGTATATCGCCGCACGATGTGCTCCTTTCGCGGCCGCAGGATTCCGATCGGTCAGCGCCGCCTTTGGCTCTATTAGCCCCGTTGGCATAGAGCTCACCTTTCAAGTGCTAGGGACGACAGAACGTTTCTGGGAGTTCTGGAATGCCCGCAACGAGGCGATTGCGGAGGGTTTCGCCGCCCACGCCCCCGATTGTCTTGATGCGCTGGCACGATTCGAAGCGCCCTTGACAGCAGTCGTTAACGAGCTACCAACGGTCGGTCGCCCTTTTTTTGCGTCCCACCTCGCACTCCCCGAAATCAATAATCCTTCACTTCGTGGCTGGCATGCCGTCAACGCAATCCGCGAATGGCGAGGCGACACGCACTGGAACATTGTCGCCGGCCTGGGGCTCAGCGGATCCGAAGCTTCGGTGCTACACAATGAATGGTTGGGGTACGACGAGAATTGGCTCAGCCTTTCCAGAGGGAATACCTTGGAATCCATCAACGCAGCCTGGGAATCCTTACGCGAACGTGGTCTCGCTCAGGGTGACCGGCTGCTCCCCGAGGGGTTGATGCTCCGACAGGAAATTGAAGACAAAACAGACGAAATCTCATCGGTCATATGGTCCCTCTTAGGTGCCGAAGCTACGAAGGATTTCATCACTACCTTTGAGCCAGCCTGCGTGTCACTTCTGCAGCGCGTCGATCTCACCGCTGGTATTCGCTACCAGCCGGCGAGTCGCGCGAGGGGCTAATTACTTCTCGGAGGGTCCTTCAACCACCGATTCGCAACAAATCCTTGAGCCGTATTCGAAGGGCCATCGAAGGCGAGCTGACCTCTCTCCAACACGATTGTTCGAGAACACAAACCTTGTACGCGATCGGCGCGAGACTCCACGAGCAGCAAGGTCACGCCATGCGATTGGGCCTGCCGCAAAACCTCGTAGACACCCTCGATAGCCACGGGGGACAAACCAATCACGGGCTCGTCGCATAACAAGACGGCCGGACGGGCGACAATGGCGGAGGAAATAGCCACTAAGCGTTGCTGACCTCCCGACAAATCCCGAGCCAGCGTGGTACGTCGGTGGGACAGACTTCCGATAATTTCCATGGCCTCTTCCACCCGCTGGCGACGTTCTATACGAGGAAGATTCCGACACCGCAACTCAATATTCTCCGAGATGGACAGGTTGGTAAAAAGCCCCACGCCCTCCGGGAGATGTATCAAGCCCTTACGAACCAGCTCGTGAGTTGGAGTCACGCGTACGTCGCAACCCAACACTGTTGCCATTCCCGAAGAAATGGGAACCAAGCCACTCAGAACGCGAGCAACTGTCGACTTGCCCGCACCATTCGAACCGACTATCGCAACAGATTCACCCTCCTCAATGGAAAAGGAGAGGTCCATAAGTGCCTGATACGGTCCGTACCCAGCGAATAGATTGACAACGCTCACAACGTTCACGCGCTCGCCTCCCCCAGCCACGAACGACGTACGTCTACGTTGGCAATAACCTCGTCAAAAGTTCCGTTGGCAATCACGCGACCGGCATCGAGGGCAACCACTCGCTCGGCAACTGCGGCCACCGTGGCGAGATCGTGTTCGACAATAACCACCGCTACTCCCGTACTGCGGCGAACACTGTTCAGAATGTGGGCAAGTCGCAGAGACTCGCTCTCGTCTAATCCGGAACTCGGCTCGTCGGTGAGAAGCAGCTTGGGACGCGCCACCAAGGCTCGAGCTAATTCCACAGTACGACGTTGACCCAAGGACAGCATTGTGGTTTGCGCGTGTGCCAATTTGGCAATACCGCAGAGTTCGAGGGTTTCCATGCACAAGGTCATTTCCGGAACGGTGGTTGCGCCGTTTCCACGGAGGTCGCGGAAAACTCCCGCCTCACCATTATGCGCTTGCAGCGCTACCAACAGATGGTCAAGAACGCTGAGCCCCCCAAATAGCTGAACGATTTGGAAGGTCCGCGCGATTCCTCGTCGTGCTCTTTCATCAGCCCTATTGGGAAGTTTGCGACCCTCCAAGAAGATGGAGCCATCGTCGGCACTGATGGTCCCCGCGATAATGGAAAACAAAGTGCTCTTCCCGGCACCGTTAGATCCGATGAGGCCCACGGCCTCTCCCGCTGACACTTCAAGATCGACCGAATCAACGACCACTTGCGAGCCGAATCTCTTGCGCACACCACGTACCTCTAGCAAAACCGTCATCGAGAGTCCCCACGTAGATTACGCACTCTCAATCCGGCCACCTTTAATCGACCCTGAATAAACGTGACGATACCCTCAGGATGCTGGGCGTACGTAAAGGCTCCCACTGAAAGCACCACAATGGTGATCGCCGAACTCTGCCCACCGCCACCGAAGCGGCTGGGGGCCAGCGCCAAGGCCTGTGGTAAGGCCACGAAGGCCACACCGGCGATGAGGGCACCGCGGACCGAAGCTGCGCCCATGGTGATGACCACCACCAACAACACCGGACCAAGAGCTGAATTGAAATCTGGTGTTGAGAGAGAGCCCAGAGCAATGGCGTACAAGCCACCTCCGAGGCCGGCCACGGCAGCCGACAACATGAAAATTATTGTGATGGTACGGCGCATTGGCACCCCTGAACTAGCGGCGGCTATTTCGCTGGAGTGCGCTGCGGTGAGCATTCGACCCGTCGTCCCATGAATCAAGAGGCGCACTCCAAAAGTTGTCATTGCAAGGAAGGCCACCACCATGACTAGGTAATTACGGGAAAAGGGGCCGCTAAAATCAACGCCAAAAATATCGGGTCTTCGGACACCAATTGACGAACTTCCACTGCCTACGAAAGTGGCAGGAAAAATAAGGTTATCGGCCAGGAGCGCAAAACAGAGCGTCAGTAGCGCCAGAGGCAACCCGCGAAGTCGTAGCGCAGGGAGCGAAGCTACAAGGCCGCCGAGCGAGGCAATCATCGTTCCGGCAATGAGCGACATTCCCAGTGACCAGTGGTGATGCGTACTCAATCGCGCAGTGCCGTAGGCGCCCATGCCGGCGAACACCATCTGAGCCAGGGAGAGCTGGCCGGCCAGTCCGGTTAGCAAGGTGACGCTCAAGAATATTATCGCCATGCTTGCCGCGATGGTCAAGGTCCCTACCCACACCTCGGGAACAAAAATGATGGCGACAATCACGAGACCGACCACGGCAAGCCAGTTAACAATACGTCCAGAAAAACCCAAAATTTCGCTCCGCCGTGCGAGACCTGGAGGTGCGGTTGGAGGCTCAACAACTGACATTGGATCTTTTGATCTGTCGAGACTTCGAAATCCACGGTGCGTCAACAACATGATCAATAGCATGAAGAAGGGAATGCTGGGAACGAGAGCGCCGTACCACACCGAATTTGGCGACAGATAACCTGGAATTACTCCCTGTAAAACGCCTAGCAATACTCCCCCCGCGACAGCCAAGGTAAAACTCGAAATTGCCCCGAGGGCCGCGGCGGCAACCGCACCGGTGAGCAAAACGTTGTAGGCACTTGGGTTTTGCGTTGCGAATTGTGGGGCGTACAAACATCCCGCCAATGCCGCCAACGACGAGGACACCATCCACGCGTTACGCAGAACCTTGCCGGAATCAACTCCGTGCAGCTCAACGAGTCGAGGACTCTGTACGCTGGCCCGCAGAGTGAGGCCCACTCTACGACTTCGCAGTCCGAGCGTCATCACCATCAACACGACAATCGTTGTCACCAAAGTGGCGATGACGGGACCCGAAATGGAAATTCCAAATAGCGTAGTGAAGTAAGTACTCAAAAACGGTGCCGGAGCGGAATACACCGTGGTGGATCCAATCACAATTTGCACCATGCTGGGTAGGAACACCATCAATCCGAGCGATGTGACGACTTTGGATGTCAAATCTGCGGTTCGGATTCGACGAAACAGGCCCCAATCCAATAGTGCTCCGAACACGGGTGCCAACACTACGGTGACGATGAGAAGCGAGAGCCACGAGGGTACCCCATGACTGCAGAGTTCGACGTAGGTGACACCTGCGCCATACGCCATCGCGCCAAATCCAAAATTAAATACGCCAGTCGCGCGAAAGGTTAGAACGATACCGACGGCGACGAGTGCGTATGAGCAGGCGAAGGGAAGCCCTCCGATTGCGAAGCTGAGAAACTCGTTCACCCTAAGACCGGAACTACGCTCCCGGAGTTCCCTTGGGGGCTGCGACCGGCGTGTTCGAGATTCCTGTCATGGGAAAACAGGACCATATCTTGGAAACAGAGTTCGTGAAGGCCGGTACGAACTTCGGACTGGGCTGACCGTCAGACTTCACGAACAGATCGCAACCAGGGCTCGTCACCTTGGTGTGCGCGATGGTCCAGTTAGTTGGGGCAGCGACTCCCCCGTTGGGACCACCGTAATCCGCCGTAATCTTGTTAATCGCCGCTGCGACTGCAGCCTGAGTTGGGTTCGCTCCCGCCGCCCGTAATCCCTGCACGAAGAGATTTGCGCCCATCCAACCCTGCATCGCTGCTTCATCGTTGGTGTGGGCCTTACCCGAGTCACCATTCGCGAAGGTCTTATTCATGGTGGAAACGTATAGGGCCATTCCCGGAACCGCTGTGTCTTCGAAGGGGACGTGCTGAATCATTACGAAAACGTTTTTCATAACCGCCGAGTTTTGTGTGAGCAGGGTTTGGTTGTACCCATCTTCCCAGAATTGCTTAACTGTTCCCAACCCCCCGTTCGCCATGGCCGTCGACAGGGCAACGTTGTCCGTCCCGTCCATGCAGCTAACGACAAAATTGACACCGCGGGCCTTCATTTTTGTGACGTCAGTCGAAAAGTTATTGCCCCCGGTGATGCTCTCAACGTAGTTGGAGTATGCGACCGAGGCTCCCATTTTCTTCAAGTTTGCTGCCCATGAAGGTAGAACCCCGAAAGTCTTCGGATCCATACCGCATTCCAAATCAGAAGTGGAAAAGCCAAGAGCAATAATTCCAATCTTTGGCGCAACACCTTTCGGCAATACCTGACTCGCCACGTAGGCGAAATCGGACGTTGACGTGGTGTAATTCAAGGCAGAGCCATACGCAGGGAAAAAGTTCTTTGGCCCTTGCCAGCCATCACCCGTATTGAAACCAAAGATTGGAGTGGCAGTAGTGGCTAGGTACGTGAGCCCCGAGCTGGTAAGCCCCGATGCGTAGCCCACCACGGCGAACACTTTTTGGCTGACCAGAATTTGAGCATTCGTGGGCCGGAGATCGGCATCCCCCACATCAATGGTGTGGTCGATTGAAATCTGTCGTCCGTTGACGCCACCGGCAGCATTAACCATGTCAAAATAGGCTCGCGCACCGTATTGGTATGGCGCGAATGAAGCAGAGGCCATGCCACTTTGATCAATGAGCGATCCCAAGGAAATGTGAGTCGCTGTGACACCGGGGGCGGGGGCTGTGGCTGACGACGCGGAGCTTGCGGTGACGAGGGCAGCGCAACTGGCTCCCAAAGCCATTAGTCCCGACGCGATAACTACCTTTGTTCTGTAAATGCGCGACATATCGAGCCCTTCTCTACCCATCAGACTAACAGTGGGGTCCATGAAAACATGTCCACGGCATCTCTCGTCTTACAGTGGGCGCTGGGGGACTCGAACCCTCGACCTCTGCCGTGTGAAGGCAGCGCTCTAACCAACTGAGCTAAGCGCCCGCAAGGAAAAACTCTAGTCGAAACTGCTCCGTTGCCACCGAGGACGACGGATAGCCTACGTGCATGGCAAATGCTCCTCGCGCTCGTCGAGTGTCCGCTGTCCCGCGAGAAATAGTGATGGGACTTGACCTTAACGAACGCCGGGCGGGATGGTTTGCCACTGGTTATTCAACCATTTGTTTCCTGCTTCAGATTTACTTGTACGCCACCCCTCGATTTCGAGTGCAGGAGAGCGGTTTCTCTTTTGCCCTCATTCCTCTCTTCACTATTGTCCTCGGGATATCCGTGTGGCGACACAAGAGGGCGGGAACCATTTTCGGAGCTGTCTTCGTCGGGCTAATTGCCGGACTCGGAGTCTTAGGGCTGCCGCTCATCCTTTTTGGTGGTTGGTTGCTCATTCGTGCTCACCGTCTGCAGAAATACGGTGAAGCAAACTTCGTAGGGAGTAGTCGCGTCGCGCGAGAACGAGCGGTCGCCAAGCGCGAGGGGAAATCGCTACCGAACCAAGGATCTGAGATCTCCGGAGTCCCCGCTGCACGACGGCCCGCAGCGCCTTCGAAGCGTTACACGCCGAAAAAACCAGCGCGAAAGAAATCCTGAGTGGCCTTTCCGCTCGGACTCGATTTTCCCACGACGTGGGCACGAACGAAACCGCTTCGGGTCTTTCGATTCATGTGGTCAACGATATTTATGGTGCCGGGAGTGAGGATTTTTTCGCGTTTCCACGTAACCGGACTCGAAAATTTGTCAGGCCAAGGGCCATTTGTTTTCGCAGCCAATCACACCAGTCATCTTGATACCCCATTTACGCTCGCCGCCTTGCCGGCGACACTACGTAATCGAACCGTTGTCGCGGCAGCCATGGATACCTTTTTTTTGAGTTTTCCTAAGGCGGTAATCACCACTGCAGTATTTAACTCAATCCCGATTGACCGGCACAAAATTAACCGACGTAGCGGCGATCAGGCCATCGACCTCATCCAGCAGGGCTGGAACCTTCTGATTTACCCGGAAGGGGGTCGGACCACTACGGGAGACCTCATGGAATTCAAAGCGGGAGCAGCGTTCATGGCGGAGCGAAGTTCGGCGACCGTCGTCCCCGTCTTTATCGACAACATCGGTGCCGTTGCCGGTCGTACCTACGCCAAAGCGGAACGCTTTATCTCTCGGCCCGCGGCGCGGCGACCTCCCGTATCGATTTCCTTCGGAGCACCGCTACGCCACCATGAGGGTGAAAACCTTCGGCGCTTCAATGATCGAATTCGCCTAGGGGTAGAAGAACTCGCCACCGGGTCACGCACTAACTAAGGGCACCGAGCGCGCGGCAACGTTCGAGATGCAAGTCGTCAGCAACACTGGCGTAAGGTTCGAGCTGGTAGCCCACAGCCCGAGCCAAAATCTCATCAGCTAACCACGGATTGAGAGCGAGGACCGGCCCGTGAGCGTAGGTGGCGGTAACGCCGGGTGCCGATGCGCCATCCACGCGACCATCGTTACCGAACCCAGAAACGACTTCTCCGAGGGCACCGCCACCGGACATCGTGCTGACTCCTCCATGATTTTCGAAGCCCACCAATAGCTCTGAACCAACTCGAACAACAAGATCACCCACCGATCGCTGCGTTCCGCGAGTGGTTACAACGGGCAAAAGATCGAGCCCCTGATAAATCTCTCCGGCTCCGACCTCGAACGACGCTCCCAAAATCTGAAAACCCGCACACACCGCAAGGACGTGTGCACCATCATCAATTCTTCTCCCCAGGGATCCGTCCCTCCGGAGATAGTCGCACGCTGCTCGCTGCGGCCCATCCTCACCACCGCCAATTAGGTAAATATCAGCGTGGGGTAAGGATTCCCCAAAGCGACACTCAATCACCGTGCTCGCGATTCCGCGTACCTGCGCCCGTGCACGTAGCACCAGGGCATTTCCCGAATCACCATACGTGGACAGCACGTCGGGATACACCACGGCCACGGTTAGCACGGCTGACTCCTATTCATCCAGTCAGCAAAAGCGGTGTAATTAGCGATCACGTCAGTAACCTCCCCGTCGCGCGTGAAGTCGACAGGGTTCTTCGTTACCAGCACCTCAAAACCGGCGTACTGCAATCGAGTTGCCAGATCAAGACGTCGCGAACCCATACATATCACCGTCCGCGTAGACAAATTTTCGAATGGCGCGTCGTACAACCATGATGGATCTCTGCCATCGGCAATTCCATCGTTCATGTCTATAACCAAGAGTCGACTCGGGTCTACCTCCCGACACAGAGCCTCAATGCCCGCGGGGTTCTTAGCCAACATCAGCCTCCAACGACGGCCGCGCCACTCGCGAATCTCGAATCGACCCGCGACGGACGTGACGGCGTTCATCGCTGCAATGACCTCGGCTGGATCGTGAGCATGGACTACCACGGCCGTTGCAAATGCCATGGTCGCGTTAGCTGCGTTAAAGGCCCCCGGCAGTGAAAGACTTAAAGGAAAATTGCTTCCATTCCAAGAAATATCACGGCCTAGACGAACATCTTCGTCAGGGGAGGTAAACCCGCAATGACAGGACCAGTCGCCATCCCCGAAACTAAGGGCCTGCGTGCATAGTGGGCATGACAGCGCGTCACTGTTCCAGGTCGTGGGAACTCTTACCTTCACGACTCTGTCGAGACCCGCAACGGCGTAAGCAACCAGCGGGTCGGAAACAT
>CAINHL010000083.1 GCA_903848885.1 uncultured Actinomycetes bacterium | reverse complement strand
GCGCTCGTAGTGCAGAGAGTTGTCAAAAACCAGCGTGGCCGGCTGGCCCGACGCAGGGCGCCGCGCACCCGGGGACATGGACCGTTTAAGGGTTCGGACATCAGCCTCGTTTTCTGGAGCCTGTGCTCCGGCCATTCGATGAACTAATCGAGCTACGCGCACCGTAAATTGTTCATACCCTTCCGGTGCATCAACGCTCGCTGATCGCTGAGTGGAAGAGACCGCGGACGCACTCGCACTGGTAACAATTGCTAACGCTTGCTTCCCAAAAACTTTCAGAGTTTTAGACCACAACGGCTGTTGCTTGCCAATGCCCAACAGAAATGGGCGCTCACCACCCGTCCCGAGAACCGCAACATAGAAGTAGACCGCTTCGGCCCAATCATTGTTTTCGGCGACTTTTTCCCCACTTCGCCGCTCCGACCCGTCGCACAATTCCTGAGTGTCAAAGCCCAGAAGCCCGACGAGGTAGTTGACCCGAAACTCTTCCGCACAGGCGAGAGCGCGAGGAACCACATCAGGATAAAGAGCCACCGGGGAGACATCATGGGGGCTGACACGAACGTGCATGAGCTCATGCGCACGTACCAAGCGATCAGCTTGAGAGGGGCCCACAGGTACTTGGAGAATTCTCTCCACAAAATCACAGGATGCTTCGCCTCGGCGTGCTCGCCCCGCTTCGATGGTCCAGCGCTCCGACGACAAGTCGTCCTGCCGGCCAGTAACCAATTCAGGAAATACACGTACCGCCATTTACAGGCCCACAGTTGAGATTTTGAGAGAATCCAAGAAGCTCTCGGCGTTTGTTTCTCCCATCAATATTTCGGCGGCTTGACGCGCATCCATGGTGCTCCGGAGGCGATCGAAAGCCGTAAACATTCGCAGCGACACCCGGCGAGGGGCTTCGGGCAAGGAACCCGACATGGCCGCCGCTCGAAGGTCCGGGCTCAAATGCAATACTCCGCTGGGGTGCGGTTGATCGATTCGAATGGCCACGGGGAATCGGTCAATCAGAGCGTCAGGCAACTCAGCGAGAAACTCCAGGTTGGTAGTCATCACCACGTTGAATCCACGGGCCGGACGAACTACTTCGCCCGTCGTTGGGTGGTGCCACTCCGCCGAACCATCCGTATCGGTCATCGCGAGAAGCAGACTGAGCACGTCGCCAGAAGCTCTATCCACCTCATCAACGACCAAACGCCCGCCTCGACGCCACGCGCGGAGGGCTGGTCCATCCTGCCAGCTCCACTTACCGTCACCCACCGGAATCCACGCTCCCGTGACCTCCCCCGCCGTGAGATCCTCGGTGCAGATGAGGCGCTCCACCCAGGAACTGCCTCGGTGAAGAGCTGCGTGGGTTTTTCCTGTTCCCGGGGGTCCGTAGAGAATGACGCGATCAATTCCCGCCTTTTCCACCAATTCCAAGTCCTGCCAGCACTGGGGCACAGTAAATTCCATAATTCCTCCTCTTTGGCCCTCCCAATGGTCGCCGTCCGAGAGAAAATCCAAGAACGAACAAGTGTTTGTAATTACCTCACATCTTTGCTAACGTGCGAACAGTTGTTCGTACACGAAAGGTCCGACATGAGCGAGTCCCTCACCCCCATCCGCAAGCAAATCCTTGAGTTCATCGTGGCGAGTCAGCGTGAGCACCAATTTCCCCCTTCCATTCGCGAGATTGGACTGCACGTGGGGCTCCGATCCACCGCGTCCGTACAGTCGCATATCAACAACCTCGTGGCGGCGGGCTTTATTACCCGCAACCCCCAACAACCCCGTACCTTGACGGTCCATCTCGAAGGATCGAGCACCACCCCCCTCCACTCCGAGGAACAACGATCCCGCCTTATCCCGTTCGTCGGTGACGTAGCCGCCGGCCTTGGTGTTCTCGCCGAAGAAACCTCGCGCGAGATGATCTCACTCCCCGAGACCTTCGCCGGCCGTGGCGACAGTTTCATGCTCCAGGTGCGAGGTGAATCTATGATCAACGCCGCCATCCTTCCGGGTGACTTTGTCGTGGTTCAACGCGAAGTCAATGTCACCAATGGAGATATTGTCGTGGCCGGAATTTTGGGTGACGAAGCGACGGTCAAGCGCTACTTCCTGCAAGGAAACCGTGTGATATTGACTCCGGAAAATGACTCGATGGAGCCGATGGAGTTCTCTGCCGATGAAGTTGTCATCTACGGACGGGTAATCTCCGTCCTGCGTTCCTACTAAGTCCTACGACAAATACGCGCGCAGTTTCGCCTCGTAATCGTCGAGTTGCTCGGCCGTAACGAACTCATCACTTCGGTGTGCGAGTAGCGGGTCGCCCACTCCGAAATTTATTGCCGGCAAGCCCCATTCGCGAAACGTCGCCACGTCCGTCCAGCCAACTTTGGCGCGAACGGTTCCCACTACCCTGCGCAAATCAGCAAGGGCGGGCTGCGAAAGGTCAGGGGGACAAGATGGTGCCCAATCCAAGGTGCGAACACTGTCGCCCTGAGACAGTACGGAACCGAGGAATGTGCGAATCGCTTCCTCGGCGTCGGCCAGAGTCCTATCCGGCGCGACTCGGTAGTTAATGGTGCACGTCGCTCGGTCCGGAACGACATTGTTGGCGACACCTCCGGAGGCGAACACCACCTGCATTTGTTCTACAAAATCAACGCCGTCGAGAGTAACGTGCCGTGGCACAAAACCGGCTACTGCATCAATGACGCGCCCCAGCCGATGGATGGCGTTGACACCCGTGAATGGTCGAGCGGTGTGTGCACGCTGGCCCGTGATTTCGACTTCGAGCCGCAGCGTTCCCTGACAGCCTGCTTCTAAATCACCGTCGGTGGGTTCGCCCAATATGGCAATATCACCTTGCAGCAAGTCCGGTCGCTCTCTATGTATCTCGAGCAGGCCCGACTGATCGCGAGCTATTTCTTCGCGGGCGTAGAACACCCAGGTCAGATCGTGGCTACTCGATTGGTGAGTGGTAGCGAGATGCAACATGACCGCGATTGAGCCCTTCATGTCGACGGCCCCCAAGCCAGTCAGGGTGTTACCTTCGAGTAGCGCATCAGATGGATTACCGGGAACAGTATCGAGGTGTCCGGCGACAATAACCCGACGCTGTTTCCCAAAAGTCGTTCGGGCCACGACGTTGTCACCAATTCGCGTTATTTCCAGCGCTGGATTCAGCGCGAGCCTGCCCGCCACCAGAGTGGCCAGCTCGGACTCCATTCCGCTCACCGAATTGATTGCCACCAACTCAGCCGTCTCGGCCAGTCGACTCACGTAGCGATTCCATGATCACGCAGGAGGGAATTCAATCGCGTTTTGTCGTGTCGCTCTCCTTCTTCCATCCGGCGCACTACCAAAACGCAGGGAAGAAAAAACTCACCACCCGGATACTCGCGACGACGATTTGCGTTAACGGCCACGCAGTAATCGGGAACATAACCACGAGAGATTTCTTCACCCGTCTGGGCGTCGATGACGGGGATGGACGGATTGAGAACGGTACCCGCACCGAGAACGGCACCCTTACCTACTCGTGCACCATCCACGATCATGGAGCGACTTCCAATGAACGCGTCATCTTCAATAATCACCGGCACGGCGTTGGGGGGTTCGAGAACGCCACCAATGCCCACACCACCGCTGAGGTGGACGTTGGCCCCAATTTGCGCACAGCTGCCGACCGTGGCCCAGGTATCCACCATGGTGTTAGGTCCCACCCACGCACCAATGTTCACATAGCTGGGCATCAGAACAACCCCACGGCTCAGAAACGAACCCCGACGCGCGGACGCTCCGGGCACGACGCGCACGCCACGTCGCTCGTAATCAGTCTTGAGATCTAACTTGTCCAGATACTCAAAAGGCCCTACTTCACATTTTTCTAGCGAACGAAGTCGAAAGAGCATCAAAATGGCGCGCTTGACCCAATCGTGGACCACAACTTCGTTGGCCTCATTAATTTCAGCCACCCGCAACAGACCATCGTCAAGTTTTGAAATTACTAACTCGACGTCACGGCGAGCTTCATCGTTCTCCGGACCGAGAGTGGCGATTTGCTCGTACCACTCGTTGATGCGCGTTTCGAGAGTGCTCATCTTTCCAGCGTAATGGGCGGCTCAGGCTAAATTTTGGACGATACGTTGAGCCGCCACCCCGATCAATGCGTCGGATTGGACCACCGCGATGCGGGCGTAGGCGAATCCCAATTCGCCGTAGAGCTCCCCGGGGCTGACGAGCATCCCACTCGCTGCGGCGAGTTCATGAGCAATCCCCCAACCGTCCAGACCGGGCTTGGAAATCCACAGATAGAAGCCACCATTCGGTAGCGGAGCGGAATAGCCCACCGCCTCCAACGCCGTTGATAAAACCGCTAGTCGTTTTCTGTAGCGATCTCTTTGTACCTTGACGTGCTCATCGTCGTTGTAGGCAGCAGCCACCATGGCCTGCACGGGTGCCGGAACCATTAAGCCAGCGTGTTGGCGAACACTCGCTAAATAACTCACGATGTCAGGGTCACCGGCATAGAAACCAGCCCGAATGCCCGCTAGGTTGGACCTCTTCGAGATGGAATGCACGGCAATTACTCCCTCGGTGCCATGCGAAAGAATTGTCTCGCCGGGCCGATTCCACGAGAATTCGACGTAGCACTCGTCCGAGGCGACCACCACGTTATGCGACCGACCCCAGGCGGCTACAGCCGCCAGATTGTCGCACCCACCCGTGGGGTTCGAAGGCGAATTCGACCACAGCAGAAGGGCTCGCTGCGCGTCAGCCGGATCGATGCTGTTGAGGTCCAAGCCATCTGCCGTCACGCGGACCGCCACGGCACGAAGACCGGCCAAGGTTGCCCCCATGGCGTAGGTCGGATAGCTGATTGCTGGAAAGAGAACCGTGTCACGTTCGGGGTGGCGTAAGTGAAGATGGTGAGCGAGGGAAGCGACGAATTCCTTAGTCCCCACACAGGCTGCTACCTGCGAGCGGGGAATCTCAATGCCAAAACGTCGTTGCATCCAATCGCTGCACGCATCGCGGTACTCGTCGGTACCTATTGATGGTGGATACCCACGCGCTCCCCGGGCCTCCGCCAGAATCTCTAGTGCGCCAGCCGGTGGAGGGTCGATAGGCGTGCCAATGGAACAGTCGATAAGGCCACCCTCGTGCTGCGCACATAGAGCCTTCAGCCCATCCAGTCGGTCGTAGGGGTACGGAGGTGGCACAAATGACACTATTCGACCCTCCAATCACGAAAACGGGCGGCTCCCACCTCGTCAAGAACTACCCGCATTGTAATTCCCTGCGCATCCGTCTCGGTCGACAGCACGTCACCTTCCCGATGCGCTGCGGCCACGAGGTCACCACGCTCCATCGGAAAGCGCAAGGTTCTCACACGGTCATCGATTCGTAACTGTTCCGCCATGGCGCTCACGAAGTCGACTAGATGCACACCCGTCGTGGCGGAGAGGGCAACCGATCCGGGGTGTAGCGTTACCAGCTCGTCGGCTCGCGAACCAGCTATGTCGCACTTGTTGAACACCAAGAGTTCTGGAACCTCATCCGCACCGATCTCACGAAGTACTTCGTGAACGGCTGCGATTTCCTCTTCCACCGCCTCACTAGTTGCATCAATCACGTGAATAAGCAGGTCGGCAAATCGAACCGAGTCCAATGTGCTGCGAAATGCATTCACCAATTCGTGTGGTAGGTGCGAGATAAAGCCCACCGTATCGGTCACGAGGACAACTTCCCCACCCGGAAGTGGCATTTGACGTGTTCGTGGGTCCAAGGTGACGAAGAGACGATTTTCCGCTACTACCTGAGCGTCCGTCAAGAGATTCAGCAGAGATGACTTCCCCGCATTGGTGTAGCCCACCAGAGTGACTTCTCGGTGACGCCCCCGCTCGCGTGATTGACGTTGAGTCGCTCGTGCATGAGCGACGTCGCGTAGGTCATTCTGTAGTCGGTGCATGCGTTGAACCAGACGGCGTCGGTCCACTTCGAGTTGCGTTTCCCCTGGACCACGCGTGCCAATTCCACCGGCCTGCTGCGAGAGGGAGCCGCTTGCCCGACGAAGTCGCGGAAGTCGATATTGCAAAAGCGCCAATTCAACCTGCGCCTTACCCTCTGGAGTACGCGCATTTTGGGCAAAAATGTCCAGAATGACCGCCGTTCGGTCAATCGCAGTCCGACCCAAAGCTTTTTCGAGGTTCCGATGCTGTGCCGGGGACAGGGTGTGATTGAACACCACCGTGTCCGCATCGACCGCGAGACAAATTTCTTTTAGTTCGATGACTTTCCCCGAACCTACAAAAGTCGCGGCGTCAGGAGCGTCGCGGCGCTGGACTATCTCCGCAACCACGTCCGCACCGGCAGTGTCGATCAGCAGACGCAACTCTCGAAGCTCCCGCTCAAGACTCGACGTCTCCACGCCGGGGAATTGGACTCCTACAACCACGATTTTCTCGCGTACCGCGCGATCAATCAGCGTGGTCGGAATGTAGGTCATGAAGCCTGCCACTCCACTTCCCCCACGAACACAATGGGTCCATCGAGTCGCGCTCTCATTCCGTCTAGTTCTACGAGGAGCTCTCCACCGGGATTTCTCACTACCACCACGTCGTCCACGACACCGTGCTGGCGCGCAACAGCCACTGAAGCCACGGTCCCCGTTCCGCACGCCTGCGTCCAGCCCACCCCACGTTCAATAACGCGCAGCGACATTCGGCCCCTGTTTTCAATGGTCACGAATTCAACATTCGCCCCACCCATCTGCGTCGACCAACTCGCTGCCAGGGCTTCTCGTTCGTCGTCGGCCCACTCCGGTCGGTCCATCACAACTACGTGCGGATTTCCCACCGACACCACGCCCCAGGCCCCCGGGAGGTTTTTTTCGAGGATGACGTCCCCCATGTCGGCGCTTCCCCGACCCCCGGAACCGTCAAGGTCCACTGACACTCTCCGCACTCCAGCGTCGGTAGAAACATCCAAAGTTCCCGAGTTCACGCCCCGTGCCCGCAATACCGCCGCGACGAGACATCGGATTCCGTTACCACTTATCTCCGCTCGTGAGCCATCGGCGTTGTACAAGACCATGGAGAGCGAGTCTTTCTCGTCAATGGCCACGAGGAGGCCGTCGACGACCATAGATCCACCCTGGTGGCACAAATCGCGAGCGCCGGATGGTGTCCAATTCTCCGAACCTTCTCGTGTGGTGACGTCCACGTAGAAGTAATTTCCGGCACCGTGCCATTGGGTGAGAGATCGCCGAGTCACTGATCCCTAGTTTCGCACGAAATCAAGAGGCTTCGAGCAGTTCAACAACACGAGCCGTCGCGTCATCCCTGTTGGCGAACCACTCAATTCGAGGATCACGGCGAAACCATGCTCGTTGTCGTCGGGCAAGTTGCTTCGTGGCGATAATGGCTAGATCAACCGCTTCTTTCTCGGAGGTTTTACCTTCAAGAAAATCGATGATTTGCCGATAGCCCACAGCCAGAGCCGCCGTACGCGAGAGGGGACGACCACTCGCGCGCAGTGAGCGAACCTCCTCAACGAGACCTTCGTTCATCCATGATCGAAAGCGAGATTCCAGGACCACGTCAAGTTTTTCAAAATCCGCCTCGAGACCAACCTGCACAATGGGCGACGTGGCGTAATGCGCCACTCCCGGACCGAATGACGAAAAGGGACGTCCACTTCCCCGAAACACTTCGAGCGCGCGCACAATACGACGTGCGTTCGTCGGTTCCATTCGCGACGCTGCGAGAGGGTCCGCCGCTACGAGCTCAGCGTACAGATCGTGCAGCTCGTCGGGTACCCGTGTCTCCAACTCGGCACGGATGTCAGGAAATTGCGAAGGAATGTCGAAGTCGTCAATAACGGCACGACCGTACAGACCGGTCCCACCCACATAGAGCACCCCTGCGCCACGAGCCTCAATTTCTCGGACGGCGACACGGGCCGCTGACTGAAATTGTGCCACGGTGAATTCTTCCCACGGGTCAACGACGTCGATGAGGTGGTAGCGAACTTCACTTTGCTCGTGAAGACTCGCCTTCGCGGTGGCGATAGACATTCCTCGGTACACACTCATGGAATCGACACTGACGATTTCAACGTCGCCTTGGTTGTGCGCCACTGAGTGTGCCAGCGAGCTCTTCCCCGAACCAGTGCAACCAACAATGGCAACCCGATTCATCGCGCCGTTACGAAACGTGAAGGGGGATCCGGACCTTGTGACGCGGCCCGCGAATTGTACTGACGTAGTCTCCGAGCAGGTGGTAGGGAGCGCCGTGGGTCACGATGACGTTCACGACAGCTCCGGGACGCAATCCTTCGTTGGGTCCCGTAAAGTGGACCAACTTTCCTTGACGGGTGCGCCCCGACAGAACGCTGGCGTCTCGTCGCGAGGGGCCTTCTACGAGCACTTCCTCGGTACGACCCACCCTGGCTTCGTGCTGGCGCAGGCTCGAACGATCGACTACGTCCTTCAGGCGGGCGAAGCGCTCCTTCACCACCTCAGGCGAAATGTACTCACTCTCCATATCCGCCGCGCGTGTCCCCGGACGAGGAGAGAAGATAAAGGTATAGACACTGTCAAAATTGCATGCCGCGACCACGCGGAGGGTGTCTTCAAACTGCTCTTCAGTTTCACCGGGGAAGCCGACGATGATGTCCGTCGTCACGGCCAAGTCTTCGATCGCGGCGCGAGCTGCCGCCAACTTCTCCATGTAGCGCTCGGCGGTATAGCCGCGACGCATCGCCGTCAAAATAGCGTTGGAGCCCGACTGTAGGGGTAGGTGCAACTGATTGCAGACGGCCGAAGTTTCCGCCATTGCCGCGATAGTTTCTTCGCGCAAATCCTTGGGATGGGGTGAGGTGAATCGAATTCTCTCGATTCCGTTGATTTTTCCAATCTCGCGCA
This sequence comes from uncultured Actinomycetes bacterium, assembly GCA_903848885.1. Classification (GTDB taxonomy): domain Bacteria; phylum Actinomycetota; class Acidimicrobiia; order Acidimicrobiales; family RAAP-2; genus RAAP-2. The sequence goes on along the minus strand of CAINHL010000083.1, from coordinate 6,507 downwards.
GCAGGTCAGCGAACAAGGGGCGGCGCTTCGTGATGTCGCGTCCATAGGAATTCACGTTCTGACCCAAAACGGTAATCTCGCACACCCCTTGCTCGGCGAGGAGTCGGGATTCTTCGAGCAGGTCTTCGAGGGGGCGGGAAATCTCCTCACCCCGAACGCTAGGAACAATGCAAAAGGCACAGGAGTTATTGCAGCCCGTTTGGATGGTCATCCACGCCGCCCAGGGAACCTCGCGTACGGCATTAAGGGCGGGAACCATATCGGCGGCGGCCGTAGGGTCCGGTGACTCCAGGATTTCCACCAAAGGTCCCTCAAACTCGCTTCGTCGCAGAAGTTTTGGCGCCGCAGCGAGATTGTGGGTGCCGAAAACAACATCAACCCAATTGGCCTTGTCGAGCACACCTTCTCGATCCTTTTGCGCCAAACAACCGCCCACCGCGATTTGGAGCCCGGGTCGTTCCTTTTTCAAAGCCTTTAGTTCACCCAGAGCGCTGTACAACTTGTTATCAGCATTTTCACGAATACAACAGGTATTCAAAATGATGACGTCGGCCGAACGTTCATCAGAACTGGCCACCAGTCCATCGGCCACCATCATTCCGGCTATGCGCTCGGAGTCGTGCTCGTTCATCTGGCAGCCAAAGGTTCGAATTGCGAAGGTTTTGGGCTCGCTCACCCCCCCACCCTACTTTGCGGGTTCTCGGGACTGTTCCGCAGCGTCCATGGTGACACCGATTCCGGCAAGCACCACGAGCAAGATTCCCAACGCGTCCCAGAGGACTACGCGCTGATGGAGGCCGATCAAACCGACCACCAGGGCAACCGCTGGATCGAGCGCCAACAGGACGCTGGCTAGTACAGGTGGCAAAATCCGCAGTGCCTGCATCTCGGCACCAAAGCCCAAGGCGGTGGCCATCACCGCTACGACCAGCATCCGCAACAGCATGCCGGGATGCGCGGTCATCACGGGGACCGACGAGATGGTCATCGGCAACGTAAAAACTGCCCCGAAGCACATCGACACCGTCAGTCCATCAAAACCAGCACTGTCACCACCGACGCGGTGCGAGGCAAAGGCATACCCCGCCCAACCTGCCCCCGCGAGGGCGGCAAAGAGAATTCCGGTGATGCTGGGAGCAACGCCGAAAGGGCGCGTCAGTGCCATCACCCCCAGGGCCGCCAAAAGAACGAAAAGGCCGTGGCGCCACGACTTTCTGCCGAGAGCCGCCACCAAGAAGGGGCCAAGATATTCAATGGCCACCGCAGTTCCCAAATTGAGACGATCAATGGCCTGAAAAAACGCCTGATTCATCACAGCCGCCGCAAGTCCGAAGAGCACAGCCCCCACCCACCGATCGCGACTCCACGTTCGAACGCGGGGCCGAAATACCAGCAACAGAACAACTGCTCCGAGCAGGAAACGCCAACCCGAGGCGGCGGCACCACCTATCTGTTTTATGAGTGGCATCACGATGGACGCTGACACTTGAATCAGTGTGGCTCCCAGCAAAATCATCAAGGCTCCGCCAAAAGGCGTCGTGGGTGGGTCCTGCCAGCGCCGAATCACGGACGGACGCTCAGGCCGTCACGATCCGCCTCGAGCACCAGTACCCGTCCAGGAATCTGATGCTCTCGTAGAGTCACTTCCGCGCTGGCGACAACCGCACCCACATGAGCATCGGTGGTGATTCCCAGCAGCGATGATCCTGCTCCCGACCAACACGCACCGTGCGCACCGGCTCCCACCATCGCGTCTAATACGGGTTGGGCGAAGGGCAACAGAGCCGACCGGTAGGGCTGGTGGAGATTGTCGTGCATCAAAGTGGGCTTCATCTCGCGGTGATCGCCCAAACCCTGAACCAGGGGCAGCAGGCGACCGAGATTGTTGATGGCGTCGGCGTAGGGAACCTGAGCGGGCAAGACCGATCGAGCTCGCTCGGTGTCAAGATTCACGTCAGGAATAGCGACCACGAATTTCCACGACGCATCTAATCCAGGCCGCACAATAGTTAGTTCCTCGCCATCTTCCCAGGTAGCAACTAAGCCACCCAGCCACGAGGCCACAGCGTTTTCAGCGTGACCGTCGAAACGACAGGCATATTCAGCCGGGCTGGACGCTCCTGCGGCAGCGGCGGCGGCGAGAACGATGGCCGCCGAGGATCCCAATCCACGAGCCAGAGGAATCTCAGAGTGAACACGGAGATGAAAGCCATCATGGCCCAGTACCTCGCGAGCCGTCACGGCGGCAATGTGATCGGGTCCGTCGTACATTCCGGAGCCTTCGCCCGTCGACAACATAGAAAACGATGATGCGGGCGTAATCTCGACTTCAAGATAGAGAGCCAAAGCGATCGCCAAGACATCAAAACCGGGACCGAGATTGGCCGTGGAAGCTGGAACCCGCGCGAGCATGCTCTCTACAGTAGGCGTTCCAGCAGCGGCAGCCGTGAGAGCGAGCCGCGGGCAATTACGGCGATCTTGGTCGTTGCGCCGAAGCGATTTGGAATAAACAAGGTGCCAACATTCTCACCGGCGTGCACTGCGCGATGTCCCAACCCCGACTTCCATTGCATCCGTATTCCCGAGATCGCTACGCCGTTCCACGCCCACATGGCGAAACTCGTACGTGTCACCACTACCGTTCTTTCCGTACCCCAGCCAATGGAACCTACGACGACGCCGGATCGCAACTGATACGACGACACATTCGTCGCCACGGACGAGGTCAAAGTCAAGGCCTCCGCGCCCGCACGGGTGAGCACGTCACCGCCATGGGTACCCAACACCACGGCGTATACGAGAACTCTTTGCCCCCGTACCGTCACCCAACGTGCCATTACGTCGCATCCACCTGCGGGTGACGTACGACCCGATTTCACCCCCACCACCCCTTCGTGCCCCACCAGCGGCGTAAAGGAATTCACCTGGCCCGCCACGGGCAAATTCACCCTGGAATTATTCACCGTCTTGCGAATGAATGGGATTTCCATCACCTTTTCCGCCAGTATTAATTGATCATGAGCGGTCGAGGTGTCCAAGGCGCTTATCCCGGTCGGATCCGCGTAGTGGGTGTTAACGAGGCCCATTGAACGCGCGTCACTATTCATCTCCCCTACGAACTGGTCATCAGTTAATCCCGTGAGGCGAATTAAGAGGTAGGCATAGTTACTTGCGGAATGCACGAGAAGACCCGTCAACAGGTCCGACTCGCAGATTTTCTCACCCAACCGGACCGCCGCCGTCGAGTCACTACTCTGGCGTTCGCTTATGTAGGTCGCAACGTCAGCGTTGTTGACGTTGAGGCAGGGACCCGTCTCGCCATCACGCAGAGGCAGTCTCTGCAGGAGGATTTTCGCCGTCATCAACTTGGTCACCGAAGCTATAGGGCGGACGAGATCATGATGCGACTGCAAGCCCAAACCCAGTTGGGGTACCGACACTGCCGCCGATTCGAAAGTAGGCCAGTCGAGAGGTGTCGAGATCGCGCTCACCCCCGGAAGAGGAGACGTCTTCTGTATCCAGGGGGCCATGGCATTCGACCAATGCACCGATACGAGGATCCCCATTGTTAATGCGCCACCGAGCACTACGGCAGCGACCGGGGCGATCCAGCGACGAGTGCGTGCTGCGCGACGTGACCGTCGGCTCACTGCGGATCAGAGGAGTCGGAAGATGGCTGCGTGAGAACTTTGCGCGCCTTAGATCCATCACCGGGAGCGACGGTTCCTTCGTTCTCCAAGAGATCCATTAAACGACCAGCACGGGCGAACCCAATGCGCAATTTGCGCTGCAGCATCGAGGTCGAGCCGGACTGCGTGGCAATCACGATTTCTCGCGCCTGACTGAGCAATTCCTCATCATCTTCATCGCCGAAGGAAGGCAGGCCGTCACCGGAATTTGCCTTACCCGTCAACAGTTCCACCCGCTCGACGTGACCATCTTGATTTTTCCAGTGATCCACGACGTTTCGAACTTCCTCTTCTGACACCCACGGGGATTGAAGGCGTCGCGCCACGTTGCTGGATGCCGTCAGAATGAGCATGTCGCCCTTACCAATGAGACGTTCTGCTCCGGCCTGATCCAAAATGACTCGCGAGTCTGCCAGCGAGGAGACGGCGAAGGCCATTCGGCTCGGAATATTTGCCTTAATCACGCCGGTGATGACATCAACACTGGGCCGCTGGGTAGCCAAAACTAAGTGTATTCCCACGGCGCGAGCCATTTGGGCAATTCGCACTACGGACTCTTCCACTTCGCGAGCCGCCACCATCATGAGGTCGTTCAACTCATCCACGATGATGACGATGTACGGAAACCTCTCGTAGGGCTGCGAGACGGACATCTCTTCCGTTCCCTCAGGTGTCTCGCTGCCGTCATCAAGTGTTGGAGGCGGAATTAATTCACCGCGTTCGATCATCAAGTGATAGCTCGTGAGATCTCGGACACCCGCTTCGGCCAAAATGTTGTAGCGGCGTTCCATCTCCTTCACCGCATATTGCAAAACTGCCGAGGCTTTTTTGGGGTCGACAACTACGGGAAACAGGAGGTGCTTGAGGTCGTTGTATTGACCAAGTTCCACTCTTTTAGGATCGACCAAAATTAAACGCAACTGTTCGGGGGTTGCGCGCATCACTAAAGAAGTGATCAAGGAATTAATGCACGAACTCTTACCCGCACCGGTAGCCCCCGAGATAAGCACGTGGGGCATTTCGGCCAAATTGACAACCACGGTGGCTCCAGAAATATCCCGACCGAGCGGTACGTCGAGTGGGTGATTTGCAGCCACGGCCTCCTCGGAAGCCAAAAGGTCGCCGAGTGAAACGAGAACTCGTTGACGATTGGGAACTTCCACTCCAATAGCCGAGCGCCCCGGAATCGGAGCCAAAATCCGAACGTCCGGTGACGCCATGGCGTAGGCGATGTCCTTGTTCAAAGAGGTCACCCGCGCAACTTTGACACCGGGCCCGAGTTCTAATTCGAAACGTGTCACCGTAGGGCCCACGGTGTATCCCACCAAAGTCGTATCAACTCCGTGCGCTCCCAGGGCGGCCACCAACTCCGCGCCCGCGGCGTCAATCGCAGACCGGTCGAGCTTGCGCTCCTTCACTCGTTGGAGCAAGCTCAGCGGAGGCAGGCTCCAGACGGCCACATCCTTTTTGGGCCGTCGCCGGCGGGGGACGTACGCAGGGGGTTCCTCCTCGCCCACGGTCGTCTCGGGCGTTTCAAACTCCGGTTCGGCGAAGGTGGTGGGATTTTCGTCGGAGACCAAGACGTCATCTGCTGCAGGCTCGTCGTCGACGTCCCACTCTTCCTCTTCGTAGTCGGCGACTGGTGGCTCCTCAACGACAGGTGTCGGTGCCTTCTCTCGAATCACTGGTTCGGGACGAGAATTCCACCAGTGAACCACGGCTTCCACTGCTCGACGAAGACTCGACCAGGTCGATACAACCAGGACTCGCAGGCTTAGGCCGGTGAGAACCATGACGGCTACTACAACCACCGCGAGCAGAATAATGATGGTCCCCACGGATCCAACGGCCGAACGAAGTCCTCCGCCTACAGCAACACCGAGATATCCACCGGCGTGGGTGAGCGACGCGCTCGTGGCGTGGTAGCCCGGCTCCGTACCGACAAAGTGGCACAGCCCACTCAAGCCCACCACCGACAGCACGATGCCTACCGTGACCCGCCGACGATCGAGGTCCATTTGACCTCGGAACAGCAGTACCGCCACGCTCGTCGTCACGACCGGTATCGCCCAGCGTGACCATCCCACGCACACGCCGAGAAACTTAGAAACTACGTGTCCCGTAGGCCCGAGAGCGTTGCATTCGGCCAGCAATACCACGGCTCCCACCACGAAGAAAATAAGAGTTGTGAGGTCGTGCCGATGGCGCTGCCACAGGTTTGACGTCTCGGGCGATTTGGCGGTACTCCGACGCGACGAGGTGGCTCGTGCCGGTGTCTTTTTCTTCGGATTGCTCGCCACAACTAACTAACTTACCGAACATAAGTTCGTAAATGGTGCCATTTACCTAAGATGGTTGCGTGGAGCATCTACCGCATCCTTCTTCCGTACAGCTGGCCGAGCGTCTCTCGGTGCACGTCGTCGTCGCAACGGTGAGCGCCGTGCAGCGTGTGTCGCCTTCTCTGGTATCAGTCACCCTCGCTCATCCGGACGCCGCGGTCCTTGCAGGAGTTCCCGGCAACGACGTCATGGTGCGCATAGTGGAGGGCGATCAAGCCTCTCGACGGCGTTACAGCGTTCGGAGCCTTTCTCCGCTGGGAGACGAGCTCACACTGTGGGTACACACCGCCCACGAGGGGCCAGGTTCGCGTTGGGCACAGCGGGCCACGGTTGGTGACTTCGTTGACCTCGTTGGACCACGGGGAAAAATTCCCTTAGCTCCCCTCGCCGATTGGCATCTGATGCTGGGTGACGCGAGTAGTTTGGCTACCTTCTACCGACTTGCGGAATCCATCGAAGCTCCGGGACGAGTTATTTTC
>CAINHL010000082.1 GCA_903848885.1 uncultured Actinomycetes bacterium | reverse complement strand
CGTATCGCCAACCAGTTAGTCGGGTGCAGATCTCTGGACTGCGCGGGGTCAATGTAGATGGAGTGGTTCGTCTGTTGGAGCAACGCGGTTACATCGAGTCTCGTGGCGTCGGCGAAGGCCCAGGTCAACCGGTCCTCTACGGAACGACAGAGCTATTCCTTGACCGCCTAGGGCTGTCGCACGTAAGCGAATTACCACCTATCGAGAAATTTCTCACACCGGTAGAGGTGGCCCTCGAAATTGCCGACGACCTCGAGAACCGTAGCAACGAGGTAGTTGGCGCGTGAACGACGGAGTAGGTGAACGCCTCCAGAAAGTTCTCGCTCGTGCTGGTTTCGGGTCTCGGAGGGCTTGCGAACTTCTAATCGATGCGGGGAGAGTCACCATTGACGGCGAGGTAGCTATTCTCGGAAATAGGGTGGATCCCGAATCCTGTGAAGTTAAGGTTGACGGTATCCTTGCGCCAACCGCTCCAAGTTCTGTTTATTTTCTGCTCAACAAGCCCTTGGGTATCGTCACCACAGTTGACGATCCACAGGGCCGTCCGACTGTTTTGTCCCTCGTCAATTCACCCGTACGTGTTTTCCCGGTGGGCCGTCTGGACATGAACACCGAGGGCCTCATTATCCTCACCAATGATGGACGACTTACCCACCTCATTACGCACCCTTCGTCGGGACTCGAAAAGGAATACTTGGTCCGCGTGACGGGCGATCCGGCTCCCGGCTCATTGCGCAAACTTCGCGACGGAGTCCTCCTCGAGGATGGTCTTACCGCCCCCGCGCAGGTAACCCGGGTCAGTGACGGGGTTCTACGTATCGTCATTCATGAGGGGCGTAATCGACAGGTCCGTCGCATGTGCTCGGCTGTGGGTCACGATGTCGTTCGCCTCGTCCGCACGCGAATTGGTCCCATTCACGATGCCACCCTGGCTCCAGGCGTATCGCGACAGCTATCCCTGTCGGAGGTTCGACGCCTCATGGAGTCTGTGGGAATTAGCAACATGACGACTAAGTAATCTGGTCGCATGGAAACCGAGCGCGTACGGGGGATTCGAGGAGCTACGGTCGTTGATAGCGATGACGCTCACCTCATCTCAGAGCGAGTTCAAGAATTGCTTCTGGAGATGATGGCGCGCAACGAACTCGATAGCGATTCGCTGATTTCGATTCTCTTCACCGCAACTCCCGATCTGACGGCATCTTTCCCGGCAGTGGGCGCTCGCGCCATTGGTTTCGGAGACATTCCTCTCATATGCGCAACGGAAATCGCCGTCCCCGGTTCGATGGCGCGGTGCGTCCGTGTTCTCATCCACGCTTACTCGCTGAAAGTGCGGGGCGACATTCGCCACGTTTACCTACATGGGGCGCAGGTACTCCGTGACGACCTCCCTGAATAATCGCCACTTCCACGTGGTGGGTCTCGGACTCATTGGCGGTTCCATTGCGAAAGCCATTGTGGAAGGTGGGGGAGTCGTGACCGGTTTTGATTTCGATCCGTCAGTCATGGAACGTGCGCTGTCGGAAGGAGTTATCTCCGCGCCCAATACGTATTCGCCCGAAGTTATCTTCATTGCTACTCCGGCGGCCACCGTGGGCTCGGCAGTTGCTCTCATTGATGCTGAACCACGTTTCCGAAGTTCAGTGATAACGGACGTTGCGGGCATCAAAGGTACTGTCGTGCAGTCAATTACCAATAGTCGCTTTGTCGGAGGGCATCCGATGGCCGGATCGGAGTTGAGCGGTCTTGACGGAGCGCGGTCCGATCTTTTTACGAATTGCACTTGGGTGCTGACACCTACGGCGAGCACTGATCCCGATAGTTTCTCCCTCGTTTCCGACATCGTTCAACAGATAGGCGCAAAGGTGCTGGTCGTCGAACCAACTCGTCATGACGAGCTCGTGGCATTGGTGTCGCATGTGCCGCACCTTCTCGCGGGTGTCCTCATGAGCGAAGCCGCCGATCTCGCACACGACGATGCCGCAATCCTCCGACTAGCCGCAGGAGGATTTCGCGACATGACTCGAGTTGCTGCCGGTGATGCCGCAATATGGCCTGCAGTTCTCATCAACAATCGTGAGGCAATCACGAGCGCCTTGTCGGCTATTCGTCGACGCCTCGACCAAGTGGAAGAGTTGATCGCACGTGCGGACGTGAGCAGTTTGAGTGCATTTCTTACTGCAGCGTCGCTGGCCCGGCGCGATCTCCCTGGCCGGGGCGTTGGATCCAGTGAACTGGTGCAGCTTCGCCTCCCCGTTCCTGACGAACCTGGCGTTCTCGCAAAAATTACGACGGTTGCCCACGAGAACAACGTGAATATCTTCGATATCGAGATTTCACACACCGTAGAAGGTGACCGGGGCGTCCTTCACCTAACCATTGAAGCCAGCGACGCTGATCAACTTGAGGGCGGTCTTCGCAGCTCGGGCTTTGTCGTACTGGGAGAGACACGATGATTCGCGTCTTTCGCGCCGAGAAGGTTCGTGGCGAATTACGAACTCCGGGGAATAAGAGCGTTTCGCATCGAGCCTTAATGATTTCTGCGATGTCATCCCATGGAATTTCAACCATCAGAGGGCTCAGCACGGGAACGGACGTACGCGACACCGAAAAAATTCTGGGTCTGTTGGGGGCGAGAATTTCTTGGAACAAGGACCAATGCTTAGTGGAGTCAGCCGAAT
>CAINHL010000081.1 GCA_903848885.1 uncultured Actinomycetes bacterium | reverse complement strand
GCGGGCGTAGGCGTAGAGACGTTCGGTGAGCAGTGCTTGGTCGGCGGCAAGCCCGGTGGGTGATCGCCACGAGACGATGGCGTGAGTGCCTTCCATCAGATTGGCGAAGGCACTGCGATTATCGTTGAAGAGGACTTTCCAGGGATACGGGCCCAGAACGGTGCGCTGGCCTGATTCGGTAGCGCGCTCGTCCAGAATGGCGGCCAGCTCCTCGCGGATTCCGTCAACGGAGTGGACCTCGATGGGGGTGAGACTACTCATGAACGCTGCCGCGACGCTGGGTGAACACAGAAGTTCAGCCTAGAAGAACCTGAGCATTTTTGGTGGCGCTTCGTGTGGGCAAATACCTGTACGGGGAGTGGATTACCTCTGCGCGCGTGCGCGTCCCAGGGCGAAGGCACCCAGCAGGCCCGAATCGTGACCGAGTGCGGGCGCCAGTATTTCGATAGCGGGGTGTCCGCTGGTCACGAAGGCCTCACGGTATCGACGTCGCGATTCCTCCCTGAGGCCGGGCACGTCCATGACGCCGCCACCCAAAATGACGCGCTCGGGCGCGACGATGGCGGCCACCGTCGCCAGCATCTCGCTGAGGTAAAAACTTTCAAAAACCCACGCCGCGTGGTCGGGGGCCAACTGCGTGCCGGGCACACCCCAACGCTTCTCAATGGCGGTTCCACTCGCCAAGCCCTCGAGACAATCTCCATGCACCGGGCAGGCGCCCGCAAAGGAATCCTCAGGGTGACGGCGTACCATGACGTGTCCCATTTCGGAATGTGTGAGACCGCGAAGAATCTCGCCCGAGGAAATAATGCCGCCACCAATGCCGGTGCCGACGGTGAGGTAGACCGACACCGCGCTGGACGCGGTAGCACCCCAGAGCGACTCGGCCCACGCGGCCCCGTTGGTATCAGTGTCGAAACCCACACGGTCACGAGGGACAAATTCACTGGCGAGGGGAAGCCAATCCCAGCCCCGCCACTCAACCTTGGGACTGAATGCACTGATGCGGCAGTCCACGTTGTCGAGGGGGCCAAAACTGGCGATACCCATGGCGTCGATGTCACCGACGGTATTTTGCGACGCGAACCACTCCTGGATTTCGCGCGTGGTCGCGGAGGGATCACGGGTAGTGATGACGTGGCGGTTATCACGAATTTCCGCGACCGTCGTTCCGATGGAGACCACCATCTTGGTGCCACCGGCCTCGATGCACGCAACCCGTGGCGTGATGGAGGTTGCACGAGTGCTCATGTCGCCACCTTAACGACCTTGGTGGATGCGCCATAGAGCACCTTCGAATCTCCGCTCGGTGGCAACTACGCTGGGAGTATTCCAGGGGAGACCGCGACGTGAGCCAAGGCAGTCAAGATCGAGAGCGTCAGCGGGTACCGCAGCCCTTATTGAAGCGACGTTTGATCTCGGGGCGCGGCGCCATGGAGCAACCCAACGCCACTCATGACGGCGCGGCGGCGCTCAGCCTGCGATTTTGGATGGCCCTGCTTGCGACCAGTGTGCTGACGGGCCTCTTCGGTATTTCTTTGATGTGGATATTGAACCACGTGGAATTGTGGGCGTTTCATTACCACTCCGGTGACTACACCCAAGCAGTTGCGGCAACGTCGCGTCTACGCCGACTGACCTCATTGGTCTTGGCTGGTTTTATTGGCGGTGGCTCGTGGTACGTGATCCGACGAATGTGGAAGAGCGAAAAATCAGAAATCGATGACGCCGTATGGCACGGCGACGCACGCTTGGGGGTTCGTCGCAGTGTGGCCACCTCGGTCGTGTCCGAAGTGGTTATTGGCATGGGAGCGTCCATCGGTCGGGAAGCGGCGCCGAAGCTCATGGGTGGACTTGCGGGTTCGGTGATTGCCCAGTGGATGAAACTCTCGCTCGCGCAACGACGTTTGTTGGTGGCCTGCGGTGGCGGCGCGGGTCTGGCGTGTGTGTATAACGTTCCGCTCGGCGGCGCACTCTTCACCGCCGAAGTCTTCTACGGCAGTCTGAGTTTGCCCACGGTGCTTCCCGCACTGGCGAGCTCGCTGATCGCCACGTGGGTGGGCTGGCTCTATCTCCCCACGGGTGCCACCTACGCGGACATTCCGGTGTATCGCTGCACGGCGTCCTTGGAAGTGTGGTCGCTGGTAGCGGGTGCCGTCATTGGGCTGTTGGGGGTCTTCTACGTTCGTCTCATTGGTCTAGCCGCGCACTATCGGATCAAGGGAATCCACCTTTTCTGGGCGATGCCTCTGGCCTTCGGGGTTCTCGGGGTGATTGGCTTTTGGTACCCCGAACTCTTTGGTAACGGAAAGGACATGGCCCATACCGCCTTCATCGGTGCGGCGGGACTCGGACTCATGGGGATTCTCTTCGTCCTCAAACCTCTGGTCACCGCCCTCACCCTCAGCAGCGGTTCCGCTGGTGGGGTGTTCACGCCCATGATTGCCACCGGAGCGGTCTTTGGTGCGTTCGCGGGTGGCCTGTGGAATCACTGGTGGCCCGGCACCCCCATTGGTGCCTTCGCCCTCGTGGGCGCAGCCGCGATGATTAGTTCCACCATGCAAGCACCACTCGCCGGATTCGTTTTAGTCCTCGAATTAACACACAGTGGTTTCAATCTGGCGATCCCCATGGGGCTCGCCATTGTGGTGGCCACGTTGATTGTTCGCCAGGTGGACGGCTACTCGATTTATTCTGCTCGACTTCCGCGTGTAGCCCTCGACCCCGAGGGCACTGTGTCATGAAAAATTCTCGCGTCATCATTACCTCTGGTGTCGCGGTGATGCTGTTGTTGTTATTCGTCCTTAGTTTTATTCCGAGCAGGTCGGCGACAACGCCGACGCCGTCCACGGTGTCGAATACCACCAGCGCCGCTCGCGTTTCCGTGACCGTATGCCCCACGACCTACGGAGCTCGCAACACCGAGCCTTCTCAACTTCCTTCACAGATCACGATGCAATTGACGGCCGGACTTGCGGGTCATGTCGCGGCGTATACCGATGGATTAGGAATTGAATTCGTGCTCGCTCCGCGTGGGTGGGGATGCGCCGCCACGGTGGGCGCCGACGGCACCAGTCAAGTGACGGTGACGCCGACGGGGGCCTCGTCGGTACCGAATTACCTCTCGTCGGGCGACGCGACGCAGGCCGTAGTGGCGTCGCAGACCAGCGTGTGTGCAGGGTGTCTCTACGATCAGGCCTGCCCACTGTTTTCGTCAGTGGCCAACGCCAACGTCTATACCTGCCCAGCCCCGTCGGGCTACAAAGGTGAATCCGCCACGCCAGTTTCGGCAACAGCGGTGGAATTTGCGGACGGCCCCGGGGTTCGGGGTTCGGGATCACCCTCGGGCGGTGCCAATGTCGCGATGGGCTTAGTCACCTACGCCCCTTCGGTGCCGAACTCCGCAAGTTATCTAGAAACCTGCACCCTTGCGCCCCGGTACCAAACGCTGTGCAGCGTGTCGCTACTCAACTTCTACAAGCTCTACGAGAAGTTGTAGATTTCTACTCATCGCGTCGAAGGGAAAGCCATGACGGACATGATCGAAAAGTTTGTGCCACAGCAGAGTGAGTTGGTCTTTAACTTGCCGCCCGTCTTCGATAATTTCGAAGCCGAACGCCAGCACCGTAAGGAGCGCCTAGCTGGGGCCCTGCGTCTGTTTGGGAAATTTGGTTTCTCCGAGGGCGTGGCCGGACACATCACCGCTCGCGACCCCGAATTGACCGACCACTTCTGGGTCAATCCCTTTGGCATGAACTTTCGCCATGTGCGTGTGTCGGATCTGATTTTGGTCAACCACGCCGGTGAAGTTGTCCACGGAACTCGACCAGTGAACCGAGCGGCCTTCGTTATCCACGCCGCCGTCCACGCCGCTCGTCCCGACGTAGTGGCTGCCGCTCACTCGCACTCGATCTACGGCAAAGCTTTCTCCTCTCTGGGCCGCACCTTGGACCCCATTACTCAAGACGCCTGCGTCTTTTTCGAAGACCACGTATTGGTGACCGAAGGTGGCGGCCGCATTGTGCTGGATGAAGAATCGGGTCGGGTGCTGGCGAAGGGCCTCGGACCGCACAAGGCCGCCATTCACCAAAATCACGGTCTTTTTACCGTGGGCCACTCCGTCGACGAAGCGGCGTGGTGGTTCATCACGATGGAGCGCAGTTGCCAAGCGCAACTCATTGCCGAAGCAGCGGGAACGCCGAAGTTGGTTGACGCCGAGAGCGCTCGCTACACCCGCGATCAGACCGCGCACCCCTTGGCGGGATGGTTTTCGTTCCAACCGCTGTGGGATGAAATTTCGCGCAGCGAGCCGGAACTCTTCGAGTAGTGCCCAACGCAGTTGTCATTCGACTGGCGACCATCGACGACTGGGAACATTTTCGTCATATTCGACTGGAGGCACTTCGTGACTCTCCGGATGCGTTCGGGAGCACCTGGGAAGAAGAACGCGGCTACGTCGATGAATTTTTCCGTGATCAATTAGACCCACGCTCGCCGTGGCGCGTCTACCTCGCGCTCCATCGCGGTCGATCGGTGGGAATGGCCCGTGGTGGACCTCACGATCTCTTTCCGGGTCAAGCGTGGCTGTTCGGAATGTACGTGAGCCCACGATTTCGAGCCAGCGGCCTCGCCACGGAACTTATTGCGGCAGTGAGCACACGAGCGCAGCATCGAGGCTTCGATCAACTTCACTTGATGGTGGCCGCGGACGTGGTTCCACGGGCACTGTCCTTTTACCGGCGCGTGGGTTTTGTTCCCACGGGTTTTGAAAAACGAATGAACCGTGACGAATCCATTCGTCTAGTGGAAATGACTAAGCCCCTCGCAGCCGCTCGCTTCGAGATCGAGATCGTAGAGCCTGAACGTCTCTACGAGTTGCGACGACGTGTTTTGCGTGGTGGTCGTTTCGATGCCGTGGTGGCCGACCCGCGTGATCACGAAGAGACGGCGCTGCACGTTGCGGGTCTCATTGATGGGGAGGTAGTGGTATCAAGTTCCTTCTATCCTTCCGTCTCGCCGACCGAACCCGAACTGTCGTGTTATCAACTTCGCTATCTGGCCTGCGACTTTGACGTGCAGCGACGGGGATACGCCGAAGCAGTGATGTCCTTCGCGGAAAAGGAACTCGTCGGTCGCTCGGCGCAAGCGCTCTGGGCTAACGGGCGAGACAGTGCTCTGGATTTTTATCGGCGCACTGGTTGGAAAGTTATTTCTGGTTCCGAACACCTCAGCCCGGAAACCCAGCTACCGCACACCGTCATTACGCGCCTGCTGGGCTAAGCAACTACGGTTGAGGAATGCGTCGTCTCCGCCCACTTCTTTTTGTTGTGCTCATCGTCGCCGGTTTTTTCGGAGTTCCGTATTTAATTCGCCACGCACAGGTCACTTCGCCCACGACCACGACCACGCTCGCTCCCGTCGTCGCTCCTTTGACCGGCTTGGTCGATCCCGGCGGTCTTTCCGTGACGCGTCCGGCTCTGGTGATAAAAGTTGAAAATACTCCGGATGCGCGACCGCTCTACGGGGTTGATCGAGCCGACATGGTCTACGAAGAAATTGTGAACGGTGGCATTACCCGACTCGCCGCCGTCTTTAATTCCGAGGCTCCCGACAAGATTGGGCCGGTGCGCTCCGTGCGGCCAACGGATCGCTCCCTCATTTGGCCCTTCGGCGGTCTCTTCGCCTACTCCGGTGGTGCCCCCTACGCCATCGCCGCCGTGTCCGCCGCACCGGTGAAGATGATTACCGAATCCACTGCCGGTGCCGCCATGTTCCGCGATCCGAATCGTCAGCCACCGCACAATCTTTACGCCATTGGCCCGCGCCTCTTCGCCTTCGGAGGCACACCCGTCCCCCCGCAGAAGATGCTGAAATACGGTCAGTCCACCATCGGCAGTCCCGTCGCGCAGTTCACCGTTCCTTTCCCCAGCATGTATCCCGTGACCTGGACGTGGGATCACTCGACCTCGTCCTGGGACCGATCCATCTTCGGTGCCGCCGACATTACGGGAACGGGAGTTCGCCTCTCACCAAAAAATGTGGTCGTGATGTGGATTAATTACCTCAACGGTGTGGGC
>CAINHL010000080.1 GCA_903848885.1 uncultured Actinomycetes bacterium | reverse complement strand
TCCTCCGACGTAGCTCCCTACATCGCCAACGGCACCTTTGGTCTGCTGACGCAGGGAGACCCGTACACCAACGCCGCGTGGGTAAAGATTTTGAACGCAAACGACCCCGGCATGATTTATAATCTCGCCGCTCCTCTGCTCATCTATCAGGGCGGCGTTGACGAGCAGATCCCCGTGGCGTCGACCGGGTTACTCAACCAGGGACTCTGCGGACTACCCACAACCGAACGTGGATCCGTGCAGCGATGGATTTACGCTGGCCAGAGCCACTCCGGCGTCATCAGCAAGTCCTACGTCGACATGTTGAACTGGCTCACGTATCAATTCGCCAACAACCCCACCGCCGCGTCTCACTACGTGCCCGCGGGTCTTCAAGGTGTGGCGCCATCCACGACCATCATGGATTCCGCCGGCTATCCCGAGTTGCAATCCTGTTAGCAGAACACCTGCAAAAGGCCCGGATGGATTTTCCATCCGGGCCTTTTTGCTGTGGGCCTCTTCAATTAATGATTGCGTAAGTTTTCCGGGATTTCGCCACGAGCAAATTTAGAATGTCCTTCATGATCAAGGAGAGACCCATGAAAACTCGTCGTGCTATCGCATCTGTACTGTTGGTGGCTTCGACGCTCACCATTGCCGCGAGCGTGGGCGCGAGCACCGCTCCCACCGGTTGCAACGCGCTGACTCTCGCTCTGGCGAAGGCTGATGGCTACAGTTCAGCCACCGGTCCGGTCGTCACTCCCTACAACTACAAGAAGGGTGCTCACAACGCGGCCAACGCCATCGGCACCACCATCGACTTTGGTTCCAAGGCCCTCGTCGTCGGCTGTCTCGACCCGGCCAACCTCCACAACGCGTGGACGGCGCAGCAGTTTTCCGGCACGGCCACCACGGCCACGGCCTTCATGACCAAGTTGGTGGCCGCGGCGCAGGGCGCGATGACCAAAACCACGGTGGGACCGGTCACCGACTACCTCGACTTCGGTAACGGAAAAGAAGACGGAGTGGGATCACTCTCGACCGCGAAAAGTCTGCGCCTCGACGCCTGGGTGGCGAATGGAAAGTACGTCATTGTGACTTTTAGTCAGCCCGCCGCCGCGGTGGCACCCAAAGCCTTGCTCGCCTTCATGAAGAGCACCGTCACTTTGTTGAAGTAGGCCGTGGCGGCGTCAAGCCACGTCGCCCCTCATGGTTTTTCGTCACTCTGTCACAGGGACCTGTCATCTTGTAGATACGCGATCACGAATAATCTTCGGTCGCGGGAAATCTACGACAACGGTGTCGGGTTTCCGTGAGACACAAGGAGGCGAACATGGGTTCCATGTCGGCCGCAGTATTTATTGGACATTTCAACGGGGACATCAATCCCACCCACTTCATTGAGGTAATTGAGAGCGACTCCTTAGCCCTTCGGGTTCACGCCTTGCGCCCCGGTCAGAAGAACCATCTCTGGCAAATGGTCGACCCCGACCAGTGCTTTGACTTCGTCCTGGCCATCATTGCCCTCACCGACCCCGAGCTGGCCGAGCACCCTTTCAACACGCACACGACTATCGACGCCTCCCGTGTCGACGCGTCGGTACTCGCGGAGCTGGTGCAACACGCCCAAAAGATTTCTGTGGGGGTGTCAGTGACCTTGTCGCCCGGATCGAGCTTGCGCCGTGAGGACTTCGAAGAGATCACCAACCTGGACGTGAACGTCTTCGAGCAGACCTACGCCCGCCAGTACAACCGGTGGTACGACCGCGTTGA
>CAINHL010000079.1 GCA_903848885.1 uncultured Actinomycetes bacterium | reverse complement strand
TTTAATAGCTGTCCGGTGGGTTATCAATCAAGCGTTATTTCGTCTGAAGTGTTGGCGTACAACCCCAGAATGAGTGAGGTGTACGAATACGGGAATGTGTGGGCAGATCCCAATGTCGAGGATGCCGCAGCCTGGATGCGCTGGCTCTACGAAGATGAAAGTCGCCGCGTACGTATTGGTTTGTTAGCTGCGAGCATGGTCGCTAAGCGCTACAGCTTGAAGGCCGTCGGGGAGGTTCTGCGAGAACGGCTCGAAATCATCAGTTCTTCCTCGAATCATGGTGAATTCACAGAGCCTTCTCGCGGCAACTAACGATTCGTGCTGTGTGGGATAGTAGAACATGCTCCGTAATCAGGTTTTTCGCAAACCACAAGATTGGATCTCGAAAAAATATCTGCCGTATTTTTTTGGAGCACAAATATTCTTTTGGACACTCGCGTGGGCCTTATACGGGTTTGCCAACCCCTTTTCAAATCATCTGATTCCTGGTGCGGTGGGCGGCGACAGAACACAAGAAGTGTGGTTCTTTTCATGGTTCGCACACGCGCTGTCGCACGGCACCAACCCATTCGTCACGGGAATATTAAATGCACCTCATGGGGTGAATTTGATGTCGAACACATCGGCACCCCTCTTGGGGTTACTCGGAGCCCCCATTACGTGGATCTTGGGACCCATTGCGACCTACAACTTCTTTCTCCACGCGAGCCTCGCTTTATCTTCCACGACCGCTCTTTACGCGGCGCGCCGAGTGGGACTTGCACGAATCCCATCCTTTGTCGTTGGTCTCATTTTTGGTTTTTCATCTGAGCAAACCGTGCAAGCACAGGGGCATGTCTTTATGACCTGCCAAATACTCACACCTTTGATATTTCTTTGGTCCTACGAAATACTTACTCGGAGCGATCTCAAAGGCCGCCGTGGCATACCTTTAGGTCTTGCCATCGCGGGTCAGTATTTAATTTCCTCGGAACAATTATTGATTTCTCTGCTGACCGTGGTTGTGGGATTCGTCGTAGCGGTTCCTTTCTTCCACAGATCCGCTAGCCGTCGCAATTGGTCCAGTGTTCGGCAGAATTTCCCGCGTGCCCTTATTGTTGCCGGGTTCTTGATGGCGGTGCCGATGTACTACCAAATGTCGGGACCGCTGCGAACTAAAGGTCCTTCGCACGAGTGGGTGAATGCTCTTTCGGCCTCGGTGATGTCTTTTTTCCTCCCTCAGTACTACGCCCTGGGGTGGCCGTGGGGTCATCGATCAGTCATTAATAATCTGGCAATTACTGCAGGTGAAAATGGTGCGTACATTGGGTTTGCGCTTTTGGCAGTGTGCGGAATGACGGTGATCGCTCATCGAAGAAACAGATCAGTTTGGTGGCTGCTGGTGACGACGAGCTTCGTCCTTACCCTCACGCTGGGAGGGCACTCGCGCACCATCCCAATGCCTGACCGCGCCATCATGCATCTCTACTTGTTCGAGAGCATTCTGCCCATTCGTTTCATGACTGTCGCGTGGGCGGGCATCGCCCTGCTCGTTGGGCTGGGCGTGCAATACGCCGTGATGAAGTGGAGAAGAGATCGTATCTTGCCTCTAGCCCTGGTGGCCCTGAGTGCACTTGGGATTCTCGCTATTTGCCCAGCCCAGGTAATTGCCCCCGTTGCCGCTTCCGTGCCTTCATGGTTTTCTAGCCCGACAGCCATCCACGGTCTGGCACATGGAACGGTGCTGGAATACCCGTATCCCAGCGCTTTCGACGACCAAGGAATGCTTTACCAAGCAATGGGCCCTATGAATTATTCCCTCGTAGGCGGTGAAGCGATTGTCGGTTCGGGCCACCACGGAGAGAGTCTGGGCGCACGGCCCTTAACCCCCCGACTCATTCCAGACCTCTTTTTTCAGGCTGCCGGCCTGACATCTGCGAGCGCATTTAGCCTGCTCACCGTGAATCACTATGTGGTGGGCCCCATCACGTCACCCACCCGGGCCGTTGGAACAGTTCGGCAATTCATGAAGGAGAACCACATAACTGACGTTGTGGTACTCCCAGTGGGTGACTTCAAATTAGTCAGAACTTATTTGACCTTGGCATTGGGTGCACCGCGGACCGAATCGGGCAAGTTGCTGTGGTGGCACCTGTCACAGAAGCTTCGCTAATAAACGGCGAATCAGCCCAAAAGGGGGTCAAAAGCCCTAGTTTTGAGCCTGTGGATAAACTTTATTATCCCTCCCACTACTGGCGAAAACCCCATTTTCGGCTAAAAAGTGATCAAATTTTACCCCTTAGTGCCCTAAAATCTTCTAGGTAGAGCACAACGCTCACCGGCTGCAATGGTCTGACTGGTCCACCTGGATCTCGGAACTGTGTGTAGTCGAGCCCCGTTCATTCGGGGGTGCAGTACTTCTGGCCCACACGGTCAGGAAGGCCATCCGTTCAAATCGACCTCTCCTTGCCGTATGGAGAAGTGGGTGAGCGGAGAACCGGAAAGGAGTACCCATGATTCGAGTTGGAACGAGCGCCCGAGTAGTAGCTACTGCCTTCCTCTTTGGGATTTTGATTCAGGGGCCGGTATCGGCCGCAGCCGCCCCCGCCGGCGTTCCGGTGGCAAGCCTGACGCAGGCCGCCCCCACCCCGCACCCCGTGGTAAGTCCGGTAATTATGAACCTCTGGAAGAACGTCGCCCAGTGTGAACACGCTGGTAATTGGACCTTTGCGGGACCGTACTATGACGGTGGATTAGGGATTACGCCATGGAATTGGTCATATTACGGTGGTAAACAGTTCGCCCCCGCCGCTCACTCAGCCACCCCCGACGAGCAAGTCATTGTGGCCCGAAGGATCCAGGCCGCCGCGGGTCTCCCCGACTACGTACCTGATCAAAATGGGTATTGCCGGGGCTGGTAGCCCCTCCCGCCTCGCGTACAGGCTTCTAGTCCAGTCGACTAAGGCTCCTACAGTGGGCGTATGACAATTTCCTCAGCTCCTTTTGGTGCATGGCCCAGTCCGGTCAGTCGTGAGCTCCTCGTGGCTCAGGTGGTTTCCTTGGGCTACCCGCGATTTGATGGTGACACGCTGTATTGGGAAGAAATGCGCCCTAACGAAGGTGGCCGCGGGGTTGTCGTGCGACAGCTGGCCTCGGGGATTGTCGAAGAATGTTTTGGTCCGGAGTTTTCGGTCGGCACGATGGTGCACGAATACGGAGGGCGCAGCTGGACAGTCCACCAAGGGATTTTGTACTTTTCCCAGCGCAGTGATCAGCGGCTGTACCGCGTGATTCCGGGGCAGACCCCGGTGCCGATTACCGCGGAGCCCCCCGACGAGCGGTCGGTTCGTTTTGCCGATCCAGTGGTGACACCCTCCGGGAGTCACCTCATCTGCGTCCGCGAAACCCATCGGGACGGTGTCGTCATCAACGATCTGGTGACCATCGCGACTGACGGGGCCAGTGCACCCATGGTGGTGGCCGGCGGCTGTGATTTCTACGCCCACCCCACCGTGAGCCCTCAGGGCCAGCGCGTGGCGTGGATTTGTTGGAATCATCCGTCCATGCCGTGGGACGCCACGGAACTCTACGTGGCGGAACTGAGCGACACCGGTCAGATTTCTGGCCACCGCCGAGTGGGAACCCTCCCCGAAGAATCAGTGCTGGAGCCGCAATTCGATGGCCAGGGTATTTTGCACTTTGCCTCCGACCGTTCGGGCTGGTGGAATATTTACCGCGAGGACTCCGCGGAAGCCCTGCTGGCCATTGCCGCCGAGTGTGCCCACCCGCTCTGGCAGTTCGGGAATTCGAGCTACACCTTCGCGAATGACGGGACTCTGATTCTGACGTGGTCGTCGCGTGGCCAGGTGCACCTCGGTGAAAAGAATGGTGCGGGAGAAGTACGTGAGTGGTCAATCCCATATTCTTCGGTGCAAGCGGTAAATCCATCGCCACGGGGAGTGGTCGCCATTGTCGGTGGACCGGATTCCCCGCCGTCCATCGTGGTCTTTGAAGATCACGGGACCTCTCGCCGGCAGGTTGCAACGAGTTTTGTCTGCTCCATCCCGAACGATACCCTGAGCCACCCAGAAACCTTGGAGTTTTCTCGTGGTGACGGCAGCGTCGGACACTGCTACTTTTATCCACCAAGAAACGCTGCGTGGGTGGGACCCGTGGGCGCCCTGCCACCCGTCATCGTGCAGGTGCACGGTGGACCAACGTCACAGTCACTTTCCGTGCTGAGCTACCGCACGCAGTTTTGGACGAGTCGAGGTTTTGCCGTGGTCGACGTGAACTACGCGGGTAGCACCGGCTACGGCCGGGAGTATCGCAACCTCCTACGAGGAGGCTTTGGTGCTCTCGACGTGCAGGACTGCGTGGACGCAGCGCAGTTCCTGGTTACGAGTGGTCGCGTGAATCCCGATGGTCTCTTCATCCATGGCGGTAGTTCGGGCGGCATGACCACGCTGAATGCCCTGGCGTTTCATGAGGTCTTTACTGCCGGGGCGAGCTACTACGGGATCGCTGATCTGACAGCCCTCGCGAGCGATACCCACAAGTTCGAAGCGCGTTATTTGGACTCAGTTGTCGCCCCGTGGCCCGAAGGGGCCGAGTTGTATCGAGAACGCTCAGTGGCCTTTCATAAGGAGAAGCTGCGCCGCCCGGTGATCATCTTCCAAGGTCTCGACGACACCGTGGTGCCGCCAGATCAAGCAGAGGTGTTGGTAACGGCCCTGCGCTCCGCGGGAGTTCCCTTCGCGTACATCTCCTACGAAGGTGAAGGACACGGTTTCCGTCAAGCGGCCAACATCATGCGCACTGCCGAAGCGGAACTTTCTTTCTATGGACAAGTATTGGGAATAGCGATTCCCGACATCGCGGAACCCGTCTTTATCGAGAACGCGCAGGCCCTCACCACGGCCTAAGCGGTGCTATCGACCGGTCGAAAGCGCACGCCACGCCGATGAAGTCGTTCGAGATGCACGCGCAGTCGTGCGGAGAACTCTTCGAATTCGTGGGGTGACCCCCACACCACTTCACTAAAGACGCAGAGCCGTGGGAAGGCCATGTAGTCCAGGTGATCCCGCGTGGCGATGTATTCGGTCCAGAGCTGTGCCTGGGCTCCCCGAATACGTGGGCGGAGGGACTCGTCGAGATTCGGTGGCAGCGGCGAGAAGCGAAAGACCTTTTCCCATGGGGTCACCAAGGGTGGCCCCCCGAGAGCAACGGGTTCGCCGGGCTGGTCACTGCTGAGCCAGTCGAAATAGGTGTAGTTCAGTGGTGCCATGATGCTGTCGTAACCACGTTCGGCCGCCTCCACCGCCTTCTGCGATCCACGCCACGCCACGATGACCGTTCCTTCGGGGACCGCGGCGTCAAGAACTTCGTCCCACGCGAGAACTTCGTGGCCGTCAGCCCGCAGTACCCG